>JBKJTN010000022.1:0-8315 GCA_046590275.1 Novosphingobium sp. | reverse complement strand
ATGCAGTACCCCGAGTTCGACCGGTTCAATTTGTCGTCGCTCCAGCTCAAATACTGCACTTCCGCGCCGTTCCCGGCCGAACTCAAGGCCGAAGTGCTGCGGCGGATGCCGGGCGGGCTGGTCGAGATCTATGGCATGACCGAGGGCGGTGTCTCGTGCCTGCTGGTCGCGCATGAGCATCCGGACAAGCTGCACACGGTGGGGGTCCCCGCGCCGGGCAATTTCCTCAAGGTGCTGGGCGAGGATGACCGCGAACTGCCGCCGGGCGAGGCGGGCGAGCTGGTTGGCCGCTCGGGCGCAATGATGCTGGGCTACAAGAACCAGCCCGAAAAGACCCGCGAGGGATACTGGACCGATCCCGGCGATGGCACCATCTGGCAGCGGATGGGTGACATCGGGCGGATCGATGCAGATGGGTTTGTCGAACTGGTCGGGCGGACCAAGGACGTCATCATCTCGGGCGGGTTCAACATCTTCCCGATCGATCTGGAGACGGAGCTGGCCAGCGATCCCCGTGTTGTCGAGGCCGCGGTGGTTGGCGTGCCAAGTGATCAATGGGGCGAAACGCCGGTGGGTTTCGTGGTGGTGAAGCCGGGGTATGAAGCCGAGGTGGAGGATATCCGCGCCACCGCCAACGCCAGGCTTGGCAAGACCCAGCGGGTGTCTGCGCTATATGTGATCGATGACATGCCGCGCAGCCATATCGGCAAGCTGCTGAAGACCGATTTGCGCGAGATTGCACAGGCCGAGATTGCACAGGCGAAGTAAGGGCCACCTTGCCAGCCCACCCAACCCCCCTTATCGGCCAGCCATGACCATCCACCCTTCTGATTCCATCCTGATCGTCGACTTTGGCAGCCAGGTCACCCAGCTGATCGCGCGCCGGGTCCGCGAGGCAGGGGTCTACTCCGAGATCGCACCGTTCAATTCGGCCGAAGCCGCCTTCGCGCGGATGCAGCCCAAGGGCGTGATCCTCTCGGGCGGACCCGCCTCGGTGACCGATGAGGGCAGCCCGCGCGCACCGCAGGTGATCCTTGATGCAGGCGTGCCGATTCTGGCGATCTGCTATGGCCAGCAGACGCTTTGCACGCAGCTGGGCGGAACGGTCGAGGGCGGTCATGCGGCCGAATTTGGCCGGGCCGATGTGGAAATCCTGAAATCCAGCCCGTTGTTCGATGGCTTCTGGGAGGTCGGCGGCAAATATCCGGTCTGGATGAGCCACGGCGACCGGGTGACTGCGGCGCCCGAGGGCTTTGAAATCATCGGCACCTCGCCCAATGCGCCGTTCGCGATCTGCGTCAACGAAGCCCGCCGCTATTACACCACCATGTTCCATCCCGAGGTGGTCCACACACCCGACGGGGCGAAGCTCATTTCCAACTTCGTCCACGGTATCTGCGGTCTTGCCGGTGACTGGACCATGGCCGAATTCCGCGCCACCAAAATTGCCGATATCCGCGCCCAGGTCGGTAAGGGTAAGGTCATCTGCGGCCTGTCAGGCGGAGTCGACAGCGCGGTGGCTGCAGTGCTGATCCATGAGGCGATCGGCGAACAGCTGACCTGTGTGTTCGTCGATGGCGGGATCCTGCGATTGAACGAGCGCGAGCAGGTCGAGACGCTGTTCCGCGATCACTACAATATCCCGCTGGTGGTGGTCGATGCGCGCGACCGGTTCATGGACGGGCTGGCCGGGCTTACTGACCCCGAAGCCAAGCGCAAATTCATCGGCAAGACCTTCATCGATGTGTTCGAGGCTGAGGCCAAGGCGATCGGCGGCGCGGATTTTCTGGCGCAAGGGACGCTTTACCCAGACGTGATTGAAAGCGTCAGCTTCACTGGCGGGCCGTCGGTCACGATCAAGAGCCACCACAATGTCGGCGGCCTGCCCGAGCGCATGAATATGAGCCTCGTCGAGCCGTTGCGCGAACTGTTCAAGGATGAAGTCCGCGTGCTGGGCCGCGAGCTGGGCCTGCCCGAGATTTTCGTCGGCCGCCATCCATTCCCCGGACCGGGCCTGGCGATCCGCATCCCCGGCGAGGTGACGCGTGAGCGCTGCGACATCTTGCGCAAAGCCGATGCGGTGTACCTCGAAGAAATCCGCGCCGCCGGGCTCTACGATGAAATCTGGCAGGCCTTCGCGGTGCTGCTTCCGGTCAAGACCGTCGGTGTGATGGGCGATGGCCGGACCTACGACAACGTCTGCGCGCTGCGCGCCGTCACCTCGACCGATGGCATGACCGCCGATATCTACCCCTTTGAAGCAGCGTTCCTAAGCCGCTGCGCGACGCGGATCATCAACGAGGTCAAGGGCATCAACCGGGTGGTATATGACTATACCAGCAAGCCGCCGGGGACGATCGAGTGGGAGTGAGAAAAGGACCTTACGAGGCCCTTCAGATCACGCGGCGATTTGCTGCGCGTTCGCAAATCGAAACTTCGATTGATCTCTTTTTGCGGCACTCGGACTATATCTCTGCGCATGTCCTCGCGTGGTCAGCCGTTGAAATGTTGCGTGGAATTGCGAAGACACAAGGAAAGGAGACCTTTCACGAAAGGCTCGAAGATCACATTAGATCAGAGTATCTGAAGGACTGGCGCGATCACCTGAAGAGCCACTACAACTGGGCCAAGCACGCTGATCGTGACCCTGAGCGCATATTGGATGATTTTCGTCCAGAAACAACATCTTGGACCCTTTTCGCTGCGTGCCTAGATTATTCAGAAATCTACTCTCAACGGACTTGGACAATGTTTGTTTTCCACCACTGGTTTCTTTGCAGAAATCCGAAGATCGCAGGAGGGCCGTTGGAGCAATTCATCCCTAAAATTGCTGAAACTTTTGGAAATCCAGAAGCCAAACAATTGTGCAACTCCAGCCGTGAAGCATTGGAAATGATAGGACATGGTGTGAGGCATTTAGGCCTATTTGAAGAGCGGCTCGGCGAAAATTGGCGAGGCGCTATCGAGCCTTGACCAACTCCCTTGGCCAAGCGTATAATGCTGCGATGACAATCCACGTCAACATCGGCGAAGCCAAGACGCGGCTATCGGAATTGCTCGCTGCGGCTGTACGCGGGGAAGAGGTTGTGGTGGACAAGGCGGGTGTGCCTTACGCAACGTTGGTCCCGCGACCTGAGGCGCTCTCGCTTGAGCGTGAGGCGCGCGCGGCCAAGCGCAAAGCGGCCTTTGGGTTTCTGGCCGACAAGTATCGCCACCTGCACGGCACCGATGCGCTGGACGTCCCCCCTTCGATGACGGATGAGGAATACGAAGAGCGGATCGATCGCAAATTTGGCAAGCTCTAAGGGCGCAATCCTGCTCGATACCCACGTCATCGTCTGGATGGCCACGGGTGATCCACGACTGAAGCGGATCGATATCGCGGCTCTGGCGGATCCTTCGCGCGAATTATGCGTCAGCGCCGTGGTCGCTTTCGAGTTTGCCGATTTGCAACAACGCGGCAGGATTGCGATTACCGAGCCGTTTGAATTCCTGCAACGCCACATGGAATTTCGGGTAGTCGATTTGCCTGCAGGGTGCTGGCAGCGTGCGGCGGGCTTACCGGCGATCCACCAAGATCCGGTGGACCGAATGCTGGTCGCGCATGCTCTGGAAGTAGGCATGACCTTGGCGACAGCTGATGCGAACATCCGCCGTTATCAAGTGGATTGCATCTAGCTCTCCATCGCCACAAACCGCCCTGCAGCGCGGTCTTTCCGCACCTTCAACCCATCGAACACTTGCCCGCTCATCGCGATCCACACGCCGGGGGCTGCGACTTGCGCGGTGGCGAAGGCCATGCCCAGGTTGAAGTTTGCGTCGGTCTCGGCAAACCGGGCCGGGCTTAGCGCGCCGGTTAACACGATGGTCTTGCCGGGTGCCTGCATCGCCAGCACCTTGGCCGTTTCGGTCATGGTATCGGTGCCGTGGGTGATGACGATCCGGGTTTCCGGCGCCTCGCGCGCGGCGCTGGCAATCTGGGCGCGGTCGGCATCGGTCAGCTCCAGGCTGTCCTTGCGCATCAGTTCGACCACCCGGAACGACAGGGCAACCCGCGCTTCCTTGAGCAGTGCGGGGATGCCGCTGTCAGTGATCTGGTATTCGGACAGCGCGTCAAAATAGTTCTTGTCGATCGTGCCGCCGGTGGTGAGCACCAGGATCGCTGGCTGGGTCATGGCCGGAATGACACCCCGGTCATGTCTTCGGACTTTGCCCACAGCGCTTCGGCCAGGGCTTCGTCGCGGATATGCGGATGGACACCGACATGGGGCGGGTTGCCCTCGGTCCAGGGTGCGGCCACGTTGCAATTGGCGCAATAGGCACCGCCCAGCCCATCGAGCAGCGGCGAGACAGCGCACCAGATGCTGGTCGCGGCGCCCTGCTCGGTGGTCTTGAACAGCGGGTTGAGGTTGCCCTCGGCATCGTACCAGCCCATCGCGATCTGCTCTTCCATCGTCAGATGGCGCTGCAGGGGCGTGCGGATGCCGCCGGGATCAACCGAAAAGGCGCGCACGCCATAGGCTGCGCCAAGCTTGTCGAGCTGCAACGCGAACAGCGCATTGGCAGACTTGGCCTGACCATAGGCGGTCCATTTATCATAATCGCGGTGCGCAAAATTGATGTCGGCTAGATCGAGGCCGTGGCGGGCATGGCCCGAGGAGGACAGCGCAACGACCCGCGCTTTTCCTGCCTTCAGCAGCGGCCAGATCCTCGCGGTCAGCTGGAAGTGGCCGAGGTGATTGGTGGCGAACTGGCTTTCGTAGCCGCGCGGATCGAGCGCCTTGGGACAGGCCATTATCGCCGCATTGTTGATCAGGATGTTGAGCGCAGGCGTTTCGGCCGCAACCAGCGCGGCGAAGTGATCGATCGAGGCGGGATCGGACAGATCAAGCGGCAGGATCAGGACTTCGCCCACCACATCGGCAAGGTCAGCGCCAGCAACTTCAGGCCGCCGCGCGCCGACGATTACCTTGGCGCCGGCCCCTGCAAGGGCGCGCACGGTTTCAAGCCCCAGCCCCGAATAGCCGCCGGTCACCAGCGCCACCTGGCCCGCAAGATCGATCCCCGCGATCACCTCGGCGGCAGTCGAGCGATAGCCGAACGGCGAGGCGAGCGGGATTTGCGGGGTGGTCATCGGCGGCTCCTTGCTGGTGTTGTAGAAACGGTTAAGGCAATAGTCAGCCAATTCAAGCGAGACAACCGGCCTGACGGCGGAACCAACCGCAACCCGGGAAGTTCAAGCACTATGACTCATCGCAAATTCATGCTCGCCGCCGCGCTCGGCGCTGCCGCCCTCGGCCTTTCGGCCTGCTCCACCTTGTCGCGCGGGCCGGTGGGCAATGCCGCCGTTCCCCAGCCTGCCAAGCCGGTGGAGCTGGCCCGCTATCTGGGCTTATGGTATGAATTTGCGCGTTATGAGAACGGCTTCGAGAAAGATTGCGAGGCGGTGACCGCCACCTATTCCCGGCGCGACGACGGCATGATTGCCGTGCGCAACCTGTGCCGCAAAGGCGGGGTCGATGGCGCGGAGAAGATCGCCAACGGCAAGGCTAAGGTCGTTGCTGACAGCAGCGGCGCCAAATTGAAGGTCAGCTTTTTCGGGCCGTTCTATGGCGATTACTGGGTGCTGGACCATGCCGATGATTACAGCTGGTCAATCGTGGGGGAGCCGAGTGGGCGCTACCTGTGGATCCTGACCCGCGCGGCCAGGCCGGATAGTGCGCAGGCTGCCGCCTTGATCCGCCGCGCAGGAACACTTGGCTATGATGAAAAGCTGATTCGCCTGACGCAGCACAGGTAACGCCCTTACTAGCCAGCGGGCAGCGCCCTGCGCGAAATTGCTCCACTGGCCCACAGTGTAAGCCAGATCAGCAATGGCTGCGCGGCCAACCGGGGGATGTGATAGCCCAGTCCCGCTCCGCCATCGGCCGACGCGAGATCATTGAACAGATGCTGGAAATTCGCGGGCCAGACGCACAGTGCATATAGTGCAAGTCCCCAACCCGCGGCGCGGCGGAGTTCTGGCCAGCGCCACTGGGAGATGCCCGCTGCTCCGGCCAGCTCGGCCACGCCAGTCAACGCGATCACCTGTGGCGGAAACGGCACCCAGGCCGGCGTGATTGCCAGGAACGGAGCAGGCGCAATCAGGTGCATCACCCCGGCGAAGCCATAGAACAGCGCCAGCACCAGGCGGGCGATCATTTGGGCGCGGCTCATTCACAGCGCCTTGTCCAAACCTGCCCGCGAAGGCAAGCGCCTAGTTGGCCTTGGCGATCCGGCGATAGGGGACGAAATCGTTGAGATTCACAAAGCCGCGATAAAATCCGATGCTGCGATCGTGCAAGGTGACCGAGTCAAGCCGGCACAGCTGGCTGCCGGTCATTTTGATGACCAGGATGTCATCGTCATCAAGCACGTCGGCATTGGCGGGACGGTTCACATAGATAACGTTACCGGTGTCATAAACCAGCGCGGTCTTGTCGAGGATCTGCAGGCTGTGGCTTGACCAGGTGCTGATGCAGCTGACCGGCTTGCCCGCTTCGCGGCCTTCAAGCATTTTCTCCAGCCGCTGTTCAGGGGTCAGCTTTTCACGGGCCTGAAGTGCTGGTCCCGCCAGCAAGGTACAAAACGTAGTAAGGGCAAGAGCCATTTTTCGCATCACGAGTCTCCTCGCAACTCAAGCTATGCCTGCAAATCTGAACCTGCGATTACCAGCAGCACGTTTGCTCCGACAGCGCCGACCAGATCAGCAGCGCCCGCTGCGGCAAACCTTCGTGGCCCAAACGAACGACAAGGCCAAAAGGCAAATGATTTCGAGCGGAAGGGATCATTCCTCTTGAAGTATTTCTATTGGGCTTTTGCTATCCGGTGATAGGGAACGAAATCGTTGAGGCTGACAAAGCCGCGATAGTAGTTGCCGCTCCGGTCATGCATGCTGACCCGATCAAGCCGGCACAACAGGCTGCCGGTCTGGCGCGCAGCCAGCACATCATTGTCTTCGAGCACAGCGGGATTGGCCGGGCGGTTCACATAGATCACACTGCCCGTGTCATAGATCAGCGCGGTGTTGTCGAGGACCCGCATATTGCGGCTCGACCAGGTGCTGATGCAGCTGACCGGCTTGCCCGCCTCGCGGCCTTCGAGCATTTTCTCGAGCCGCTGCTCGGGAGTCAGTTTTTCACGTGCCTGAAGTGCCGGAGCAGTCAGAAAAGCGGCACTGGCAGCAAATGCGATAGCGGTCTTGCGCATATTGATTCTCCTGTGCCGTCAGCTTACCCTCCAAAAGCTTAACATTTTCAGACCCACTCACCCGGTCCCGCCTACGGTCAGCCCCGAAACCAGCAAGGTTGGCTGGCCGACCCCGGCAGGGACGCTTTGGCCGCCCTTGCCGCACACCCCGACGCCTTCATCCAGCGCCATGTCATTGCCGATCCCCATCACCTTGGTCAGCACGCTGGGGCCATCACCGATCAAGGTTGCGCCCTTGATCGGGGCACCGAGTTTGCCATTCTCGACCTTATAGGCCTCGGTGCAGGAAAACACGAACTTGCCCGAGACGATATCGACCTGTCCGCCGCCGAAGCTTTTGGCGAAAATACCGTTCTTGACCCGGCTGAGGAGCTCGGCCGGATCATCATTGCCGCCGCGCATGAAGGTGTTGGTCATTCGCGGCATGGGTGCATGGGCATAACTCTCGCGCCGCCCGTTGCCGGTCGGGGCGACCCCCATCAAGCGGGCGTTGAGCCGGTCGTGGATATAGCCCTTGAGGATGCCATCCTCAATCAGCACATTTTCCTGGGTGGGCGTGCCCTCGTCGTCGATCGAAAGCGAGCCGCGGCGTCCTACAAGCGAACCATCGTCAACCACGGTCACCCCCGGCGCGCCGACGCGCGATCCGATCCGGCCTGAAAAGGCGCTGGTGCCCTTGCGGTTGAAATCGCCCTCGAGCCCGTGGCCGACCGCCTCGTGCAGCAGTACCCCGGGCCAGCCCGGGCCGAGCAGGACGGTCATCTCTCCCGCCGGCGCGGCGACGCTGTCGAGGTTGGTCAGCGCCTGATCGACCGCCATGTCGACCGCGCGGCGCCATTGCGCCGGGTCGAACAGGTCGTCGTAGAGATAGCGCCCGCCGAAGCCGAAGCTGCCCGTCTCGCGGCGTCCGTTGCTTTCGGCGACCACCGACACGTTGAGCCGCACCAGCGGGCGGATATCGCGCGCGACGAACCCGTCGGGGCGGATAATCTCGATCACGCTCCAACTGGCCGCGAGCGTGGCGCTCGCCTGGACCACCCGCGGATCGCGCGCACGGGCGGCGGCGT
>JBKJTN010000145.1:0-11938 GCA_046590275.1 Novosphingobium sp. | reverse complement strand
GCAGTTCGCGGTCATCCTCGCCCAGCACCTTGAGGAAATTGCCCGGCGCGGGAACCCCCACCGTATGCAGCTTGTCCGGATGCTCGTGCGCGGTCAGCAAGCACGAGACACCGCCCTCCGTCATGCCATAGATCTCGATCAGCCCGCCGGGCATCCGCCGCAGCACTTCGGCCTTGAGATCGGCAGGAAACGGCGCGGAGGTGCAGTATTTGAGTTTCATTGCCGACAGATCGAACCGATCAAAATCGGGATATTGCATCAGCCGCCGGTATTGCACCGGCACCAGCATGGTGTGAGTCACCTGTTCGTCCTGCGCCTTTTGCAGCCAGGTCGCGACATCGAACTTGCCCATGATCGAAACGCAGCCGCCCGAATAGAGCGCGGGCAGGAACACCACCATCGTGGTGTTGGAATAAAGCGGCGTGGACGTCAGCGCGCGGCTGGCCAGCCCGTAATTGTTGGCCGCGCGAAAAGTCATCTGCCGCCAGCGCATCGCGTGGCTGTGAACGATCCCCTTTGGGGTGCCGGTGGTGCCGGACGAATAGATGATGTTGAAGGGATCGTCGGGCGCTGGTTCGAACGGCGCCGCTCTGGTCCCGGCGGGGGCCATGAACCCGTCCAGCTCCTCATCAAGCACGATCTGGCGCGGACAGGGCAAAGTGAAAGCGCCGAGTTCGGTCAATTTTGCCCGGTCAATAAACAGGTGGATCGCGCCCGAATCCGACACCATCGCTGCCAGCTGCTGCGGGCTGGCGCTGGTGGTGAGCGGCGCAGCGCAGCCGCCGGCGCGGATCGCGGCCAGGAACACCAGCGCGTATTGGACAGTCGATGTGCCAAGGATGGCCACGGCCTGGCCGCGCTCCAGCCCATCGGCCTGTAGCCGTGCCGCAATCCGTTCGACCAGATCGGCGGTCTCACGCCAGCCCAGCCGGGTAGTGCCATCGTCGAGCGAAGGCGCATCCCCGCGGTATTCGCCCCAGGCAGCTACAAGCCCCGGAAAAGAGCCAAATTCCGCATCCAATTGTACGGCCGGATCATCTGACATTGTCATTTGTTACCAATATCCTACAAAGTAAGTTGCAAAATACGCAACACCTGTCCCGACCTTTGCAAGTGCAATCTCTACCAAAATAGTTATGTTGCAAATGCGAACTGATTTCGCACACGCAACAGGAGACTACTCATGCGCAGCATCGCACTTATCGTGCTGCCGTTCATCGCCGCGGTATTTACCAGCGGCCTGATGTTCACCGCCACGCTCGCCTGATCGAGCAACGCGGTAAAAGCACCACCCCATGAAACGGCCATCGCGCTCACCAGCGCGGTGGCCGTTTTGGGTTTGAGCTACTTGCCGCCCGCGTAAACCTTGACCAGATCGAACAGATAATCGCGGCCCTTGTAAAGCGAGCGCACTTCCAGCCGTTCGTTCAGACCGTGAATCCCGTTGAGATCGGGGTCGGCCCAGATCCCCGCCACCCCATAGGTCGGAATCCCAGCGCTGCCGGTGTATTTGGCATCGGTCCCACCGGTCGACATGGTTGGGATCACCGCGATCCCGGGAAAGTGCTTGGCGGCAACCCGCTCCATCGGCCCGATCACCTTGGGGTCGAGCGGGGGCGGCGGGGCAACTGGGCGCACGGGAGGAGTGATGGTTACGCTCATCCCCTTGTCATTGACCGCCGCGATCAGCGCATCGCGGATCACTTCGGCCTTTTGTCCCGGGAATATCCGGCAGTTGATGTTGGCACCGGCGCGCTGGGGCAAGGCGTTGGTGGCGTGGCCGCCATCGAGCAGGGTGGCCACGCAGGTGGTGCGCAACATCGAGTGGAAGGTGCGGTCGGTGTTGAGCAGGGTTTCGGCGGCAGTGTCATTCGGATTGGCCGCGATCGCCTGCATCGCCGCTCCCATCGGCCCGCCGCGCGCAGCACCAGACTTCGCGAAGAACACCCGGGTTGTATCGCTCAGCACCACTGGAAAGCGGTGTTCACGGATCCGCAGCAGCGCATCCGCCAGCTGATAGATCGCATTGTCACGGATCGGGATCGAGCTGTGTCCGCCCGGATTGGTCGCCTCAATCCGGAAGTTCTGCATGGCCTTCTCGCCGACTTGCACCGTTTGGACGGTCACCTCACCGCCCTTTTTGTCGGTCCGTCCACCGCCGCCCTCATTGAGCGCGAATTCGGCATCGATCAGGTCGCGGCGGTTGTTCACCAGCCATTCGGCCCCGTTGAAGGCATAGATCGTTTCTTCGCCGCAGGTCAGCGCCAATTTGACGGTCCGGGCCGGCTTGTAGCCTGCGCGCGCGAAGCGAATCAGCGTATCGACCCAGACTGCGGCCATGCCCTTGTCGTCAAAAGTGCCGCGGCCATAGAAATAGCCACCTTCCTCGATCAAGGTGAACGGATCGCGGGTCCAGTCGGCGCGATTGGCTTCGACCACGTCGATATGGGCGAGCAGCAAGAGTGGCCTCACCTTTTTCGATGTGCCGGGATAGACTGCGACCAGACTGCCCTCTTTGGGATGATCGCTGGTGAAGAACACGTTGACCCGGTCAGCCGGCATTCCTGCTGCCCTCAACCGTGCGGCCATCCGCTCTGCGGCGAGCGTGCAGCTGCCCGCCGAAAGGGTGGTGTTGGTCTCGACCAACTCCTTGTAGAGTTCGCGGAACGCCGCTTGGTCAGGGCGGAGCGGCACCGCGGCAGGAGCCGTTTGCGCCTGCGCCTGTCCCGCAAGCAAGGTCGCGCCAAGCAATACCCCGATCAATTTTCTCATCCCCGCCTCCTGAAGCTGCAATCGCCGGGTTTGAGCAGGAATTGCCTGTGGATGGAAGGGGGAGAAATGGGTTCCGAAACCGCCCCGAAGTGCCTATATGCTTGGCATGTCCGATACAGCTGAAAACACGCCGCAGAGCGCCGCCCTCACGCCGCCTGCAAATATCCCCAACGCCAACGCCTATGGCGCTGATCAGATCAAGGTTCTCAAGGGCCTCGATGCGGTGCGCAAGCGTCCGGGCATGTATATCGGCGACACCGATGATGGCTCTGGCCTGCATCATATGGTGTTCGAGGTTTCGGACAATGCGATCGACGAGGCGCTGGCCGGGCACTGCGATCTGGTGACGATCGAGCTTAACCCCGATGGCTCGGTTTCGGTCGAGGATAACGGCCGCGGCATCCCGACCGGGATCCATGCCGAGGAAGGCGTTTCGGCCGCCGAAGTGATCATGACCCAGCTTCATGCGGGCGGTAAATTCGAGAATACCTCGGATGAGAATGCCTATAAAGTATCCGGCGGGCTGCACGGGGTTGGCGTATCGGTAGTCAACGCGCTGTCCGAATGGCTGGAGCTGACGATCTGGCGCGACGGGGAAGAGCACTGGATGAAATTTGCCCACGGCGATGCGGTGGCGCCGCTACGCGTGGTTGGCCCTGCGCCTGCCGGCAAGAAGGGCACCCGAGTCACTTTCATCGCCTCGACCGACACCTTCAAGAACGTGCTCGAGTTCGATTTCGAAAAGCTGGAGCACCGCTACCGCGAGCTCGCCTTCCTCAATTCGGGCGTCCACATCCTGCTGCGCGACAAGCGCCACGAAGAGATCAAGGAACATGATCTGTTCTACGAAGGCGGGATCGGCGCTTTCGTGTCCTATCTTGATCGCAACAAGGTGCCGCTGCTGCCCGAACCGGTTGCGATTGCATCCGAACGTGATGGCATCGCAATCGAAGTCGCGCTCGAATGGAACGACAGCTATTACGAAAATGTCCTGTGCTTCACCAACAACATCCCGCAGCGCGATGGCGGCACGCATCTGGCCGCATTCCGCGCCGCACTGACCCGCACGCTCAACAATTACGCCGAAAAATCGGGCATGATGAAGAAGGAAAAGGTCACGCTGACCGGCGATGACATGCGCGAAGGGCTGACCGCGATCGTCTCGGTCAAACTGCCCGATCCCAAATTCTCGTCGCAGACCAAAGACAAGCTGGTGTCCTCCGAGGTGCGCCAGCCGCTCGAAAGCCTGATGGCCGACCGGATGAGCGACTGGCTGGAGGAAAACCCCGCCAATGCCAAAGCAGTGATCGGCAAGATCATCGATGCCGCCGCTGCGCGCGAAGCGGCCAAGCGCGCGCGCGAGTTGACCCGGCGCAAGGGGGCGATGGATATCGCCAGCCTGCCGGGCAAGCTCGCCGATTGTCAGGAACGCGATCCCGCCAAATCCGAGCTATTCCTGGTCGAAGGCGATTCGGCGGGCGGTTCGGCCAAGCAGGGGCGTGACCGGCATTATCAGGCGATCCTGCCGCTCAAGGGCAAAATCCTCAATGTCGAGCGCGCAAGGTTTGACCGGATCATTTCATCGAAGGAAGTCGGCACGCTGATCCAGGCGATGGGCACCGGCATTCGCGACGAATTCAACCTTGAGAAGCTGCGCTACCACAAGATCGTGATCATGACCGACGCCGATGTTGACGGCGCGCATATCCGCACGCTGCTGCTGACTTTCTTCCACCGCCAGATGCCCGATATCATCCGCGCCGGGCATTTGTTCATCGCCCAGCCGCCGCTGTACAAAGTCGCCAAGGGCCGTTCGGAAGTTTACCTCAAGGATAATGATGCGCTCGACCGCTATCTGGTTGAGGCGGGCCTTACCGGGCGCGTGCTGGAAACCGCCGGCGGCGCGCGCGGCGGGGCGGAGCTGGCCGGGTTGGTCGAGCACGCCCGGCGACTGCGCAGCTTGATGGGCTTTGTTCCGCGCCGCTATAATCCCGCGATTGTCGAAGCGCTGGCACTGGCCGGCGTGCTCAACCCTGACATGGCTCCCGGCGCCCGTGAGGAGGCGTTGGTCAAGGCCGCAACCTGGCTCAACATCGGTGACCGCGAGGCGACATGGACTGCCTCGATTACTGAGGAAGGCAACGTCACAGTCCAGCGGCTGTGGCGCGGGGTGACCGATCACCATGTGATCGAAGCCGCCTTCCTGACCAGCGCCGAAGCGCGCAAGCTGGCGCGGCTGGCGGGCGAACAAGCCGATGTCTATTCAGCCACCACCCATCTGGTGAAGGCCGGAGCCGAAGTGGACGCGGCTGAGCCTGAAGTGAGCGACGAGGACGGCGAGGAAGAAGAAGCCGAAGCCAACGTTACCCGCCCCAGCGCCAATCCCGGCGGGATCACGCGCCCGTCCGAACTGCTCGATGCGGTGCTGGCGATCGGCCGCAAGGGCCTCTCGATCTCACGCTACAAGGGCCTCGGCGAAATGAACGCCGAGCAGCTGTGGGAAACCACCCTCGACCCCGAAAACCGCGCGCTGCTGCAAGTCAAGGTCGAGGACGCCGACGTGACCGACGAAATCTTCACCCGCCTGATGGGCGACATCGTCGAACCAAGGCGGGAGTTCATCCAGGAGAACGCGCTCAACGTGGCGAATCTGGACGTTTGAGGGTTGGGTGAGGTTGGGACCGAGGCGGCTATCGAGCCAGTTGCGGACAGCCCCCTGCCTAGACTCTGGTCGCGCGGCAGCGTATCAAAGCATCTTCGCCAAGCAAGGAGATGATCAATGCCTCAATTCGTTATCGAGCGTGATATGCCGGGTGTAGGCAACCTCGGCGCAGCCGACCTTCAGGGTGCCTCACAAAACTCTTGCTCCGTCTTGCGCGACCTTGGTCCAGACATTCAATGGGTCCATAGCTATGTCACAGATGACAAGATATACTGCATTTACCGCGCACCGAGTGAACAGCTAATCCGCCAGCATGCAACGACAGCGGGCTTTCCGGCCAACAGCATTTCTCAGGTCCGCAATATGATCGATCCGACGACGGCAGAAACCTGATTGAGAAGACCGGGCGAGGTTCCTGAGGCCTTGTACCGCTCCCCGCCCTAAGCCGCCCTCAACCCCTTGACCCCCATCGCCCCGCGATCCTGCGCGCTTAGTCCATCGAAAATCGCATCAATGATCCGGGCGAGCTTTTGCTCGCTCAGCTTGGGCATGATCAATTCCATCACCGCGATGTTGACATAGGTGTTGACCATCTGGTTGACCAGGCTGAGTGCCTCATCGACCGACAGCCCATCAAAATAGCCGTCAGCCATTGCCTCGCCGATGATCCCCGAAAGGTAATGATCGCCAAGATCGATATAGCCGCGGATGACTTCGAAATGCTCGGTGCCCAGCTCGCAATAGGTGGCGAAGGCGACCTGATCGCGTTCCCATTCCGCCTTCATCCCCACAAACCTGCGGGCGAAGAATTCAAACATCTTGCGGCGCGGCGGCAGGTCTGAATTGACCACCTCCTCCATGATCGCGACCTTCGGCTGGAACCAGCGTTCGGCGACCGCCTCAATCACCTGCTCCTTGCTTTCGAAATAGCGGTAGAGATTGGCGGTGGACATGCCCGCGCGGCTCGCCAGTTCGGTCATGGTCAGCGCATTTCCGCCGCGTTCCTCAACGATTTCGATTACAATATCGATCAGCTGTTCGCGTCCGGCTTTGATATCGGTTTGGGGGCGGGCCATCGTTGTCTTCCTCATCGCTGGCGGGGATTGCTGATTTATGACACTTTCCATCGTTTTTCAAGAAACTGTCTTATCCAAATGCAACACAGCGCCCGGACGAACCGTCGCGCTTGCTCGTGGCGGCACTTGCGCTAGGACCGAGCCATGAACTTCTCCCCTCGTTTCGCCCTCTTGCTATTTCCTCTGCTGGCCGCCGCCTGCGCCGCGCCGATGGCCAGCCGCGCGCCGATCGCGCCGGTTATTGTAGGGATCCTCGCGATCAATGATTTCCATGGCGCGCTGGAGCCGCCCAAACAGTCAATTGTTGTGCCCGATGGCAAAGGCGATGTCATCCTGGTCCCCGCCGGCGGCGCGGCCTGGCTGGCCAGCGCGATTGACAGCGTTCGTGCCAAATATCCCCACCATCTGACCGTTTCGGCCGGCGATCTGATCGGCGGCACCCCGATCACCTCGGCGCTGTTCCTGGATGAACCGGCGATCGGCGTGATGAACCGGATCGGGCTGGATTACAGTGCGGTCGGCAATCACGAACTTGACCATGGCGTTGCCGAACTCCAGCGCAAGCAGCAGGGCGGCTGCGCCCAGCATACCGCGCGCAAGCCTTGCCAGGTGGAACAGTTCAAGGGTGCGAAATTTCCGTTCCTGGCCGGCAATACGTTCAAGCCGGACGGCAGCACCCTGTTTCCCGCCACCGCCCTGCGCAGCTTCGGTTCGGGCCGCCGCAAGGTGAGCGTGGGGATCATTGGCCTGACGCTGAAAGACACCGGCGGGCTGCTCCCGCCCGAGGTTTCGAAGGGGCTGACATTCGCTGATGAGGCCGACACCGCCAACGCGCTGGTGGCGGGACTGAAGGCAAAAGGCGCGAACGCCATCGTCCTGCTGATCCACCAGGGCGGACGCACCATGGGCAAGCCGGGCCCGGACAGCTGCAACGAGCTGACCTATGAAATCGGAAAAATCCTCGACCGACTTGATACGCGGATCGATGTGGTCGTCTCGGGCCACACCCACTGGGAATATGTCTGCGACTATGCCGCCTATAATCCGGCCAAGCCATTCCTGCTGACCAGCGCCGGGCTATGGGGCAAGCTGGTGACCGACATAGCGCTGGAGATCGATCCGGTCGCTGGCCGGGTTATCAGCAAACGCGCCCATAATGTAATCGTCCAGTCCCCCAGCTACGCCGCCTCAACGTCCACGATCCAGAACAGCGATCTCTACCCCCGGTTCGAGCCGCGCGCTGATATCGCCGCCTATGTCGGACGTTATGTCGCAGCGGCAGCGGATTATTCGCTGCGCAAGGTCGGGATGATTGCGGGGCCGATCGACCGGGCGAGCGGGCCACTGTCAAATACCGGCGGATCGCTGGGCATGCTGGTTGCCGATGCACAGCTGGCCGCCGCCACCGGGGCCGGGGCGCAGATTGCGCTGATGAATCCCTTTGGCGTGCGCCGTTCGCTTAACGCAGCGCCGGACGGGAGCATCACTTTCGGTGACATCTATGCCGTCCAGCCGTTTGGCAATGAGCTGGTAACGCAAAGCCTGACGGGGGCTGAGCTCAAGGAGATCCTCGAACAGGGGTTCGACACCGACGGGCCGGAGCAGGTCCTCACGCCATCGGCAGGCTTTGCCTATAGCTATGATCGCAGCCGGGCGGTGGGATCGCGGATTTCCGGCATGACCTTGAACGGCACGCCGATCGATCCGGCACAGACTTACCGCGTCACCACCAGCGCTTTCCTGGGTAATGGCGGCGATAGTTACCGCGGCTTCCTGAAAGCACGCGACCGGGTGACCGGAATCAGTGATATTGCCGCGCTGGAGGCCTGGCTGAAAGCCGTACCGCCGCGCGCCGGACCAACCGAGGCGCGGACCACAGACCTTCGGCCCGAACTCAATCCCAATCGCGGCACTGCCCCGCCGGGGCAGAAATACCGCTGATCTGCGGCGCCAGCCCGGATAAACAAAGGGGCGACGCATTGCGCCGCCCCCGTTTGACGAATCAGGCTTGAAAACCCGAAGACGTTACATCGCTGGTGCAGCGCGGCTCCACATCTGGTCGGCGGTAAAGCCGGTGCGCGGTGCGTCCTTGCCGGCGAGCTTGTAAACCGCGCCATCGGCGATGGCAAAAACGCCCCTGCCGCCAGCCGCATCAAGCATCATGGTGCTGCCGTCCTTGTACCAGCTGAAAGTTCCCTTGACGGCCTTGCCATCGGCACCGGTCCACTCATAGTTGTCGTCCGCGCCTAGTTTCAGCGCCGTCATCTTTCCGTCAGCGGCGGTCTGCTTATAGGTGCCTGCGAATTTCAGTGTGGTGCGGGCGTTGGCTACAACCGCCGGCATGACCTGCGCATCAGCTTCAGCGGTCGCGGCAGCTGCTTCGCTTTCGGCCGACACCGGAGGCGCCTCTTTCTTGCAGGCGGAAACCATTGCCAGCGCGGCCAGCGGAAGGAACAAACGGCGCATCGGAAATCTCCTCGGAAAATTGCAGCTCGAGCATGATCAAGGCACTGCCACCCTGTTTCAGATTATCACTTGCCCTTAACGTCGGCCCCGGCTTTTTGTTTCGGTGGCAACGGGAAAAACCCCGATGTGCGCGCTACATAGTCCCCGTAACCGGGGCGGGTCCTGGCCAGGCCTTTTTCGAGCAGCGGCTTGCCCGACCATTTGGTCAGGGTGAAGGTCAGGAAGATCGGCCCGATCAGGCTGGCCAGCGCCACGCCGTAACCCGCCTCGGCCGCAGCCAGCCAGATTCCCCACCAGACGCAGGCATCGCCGAAATAATTGGGGTGGCGGGTATAGCGCCATAGCCCGCTATCGAGCACTTTGCCCTTGCTGGCGGTATCTGCGCGGAACGCCTTAAGCTGCGCATCGCCGACCGTCTCGAACACCATGCCCACCAACCACAGCGCAAACCCTGCCCAGGCAAGTGGCCCGATCGGAGCAGCCGCACCGCTGGCCAGCACCCCCAGCTGGGCCGGCAGACTGGTGATGAACAGCAGCACCGCTTGCGGCGCGAACACAACCGTCAGCGCAGCCCGGGTATAGCGCCCCTGCTCGCGTGCTTTGCCGAGCATCCGGGCATAACGCGGATCCTCGCCGTGCGCGCGCCAGCGGGTGTACAGATGCAGCCCCAGCCGCGCACCCCAGATCAGCGCCATTGCGGCGATCAGTCCGGCGCGAGGGCCCGGATCGGCCAGCTGTACCCAGCTGACTGCGGCCAGCAGCGCCATGCCAGCGCCCCACACCGCATCGATGAAAGACACATCACCAATTCGCGCCGCCACTTGCCACAGCACCAGCAGCGTGACCGAAATCACAGTCGCGTTGATCAACAAAGCCTCAACCATTCTTGCCATCCCCCAACATCACGTTGAAATCGGTGATCGCCCAGTGCGGATTGCGCGGGGCAGAACTGCGATAGAACTCGACGATCTTGGCCATATCGGCCTTGTAATCCCCGGTCGGCATGATTGCCGGGCCCAGCCCGCCGATCTTCCTCTTGTAGTCCATGATCCCGATTACCAGCGGCACCCCGGCTTCGCGCGCAATGTGATAAAAGCCGGTCCGCCATTGGTGCACCGCGCTGCGGGTTCCTTCCGGCGCGATCACCAACATGAACTCCTTGCGGCGCTTGAACTCATCAACCATCGCCTGAACGTAATTGCCCTTTGAAGCGCGATCGATCATGACCCCGCCCATATCGAACATGAAGCGCCGCAGCGGCCAGCGAAACAGGCTGGTCTTGGCCATGAAGTGGGCTTTGAGATCAAGATCGGCGAGCAGGCCGAGCAGATTGACGAAATCCCAATTAGACGTGTGCGGCACCGCGATAATCACGCAGCGGCGGTCCGCTGGCGCCTCGCCAAACGCTTTCCAACCGCGCAACCGGTAGAACGTCACCAGCACCCAGCGCGCTATGCGTGACAGCAGCGCGGGGGCCGGGTCTTGATAGTCTTGCATGAACGCTCCCGTTATTTACGCGGAAGCCTAGCAGTTTGTTTGGTGAAAGCGAGAGGTGGTATTTAGGGCAAGCGCGACGATTGCCTCGGCCATGACCTTCACATCCTTGAGCACATCAGCAGCCGGAATCCTCTCCACCCGCCAGCCCTTGCCGGTCAGTATCGCGTCGCGCGTGACATCCCGCTCAGGCCGATTGCCCATGTCGTGAACAATCCCGTCGATCTCGATAATCAACCGCGCCTCAGCACATGCAAAATCGGCGACAAACCCAAGCAGCGGAAACTGGCGGCGAAACTTCATGCCGAGCGGCTTGCCGCGCAGCTCACGCCACAACAGCACTTCAGGTAGCGACATTTCGGAACGCAGCTTGCGCGCGATCTTCACGTTCCCGGGTGATGCTCCAACCGTTCGATGGCGAGCGCGGCCAAAATCCTCCCCGGAACGGGGAGGTGCCCCGCAGGGGCGGAGGGGCCGAAAGCTCTCGTCTTCACCGTCGGTCAAAGCGGCACCCTTCCGGCCCCTCCGTTACGCCTGCGGCGCACCACCTCCCCGTTCCGGGGAGGATTTTGGAAAGCGGTGACAGAGTCTGCGTCATTCAATGTCCAAAAACTCTGACAAATCCAACGTTGCATAAGAGTATTTGCCACGATGAATTTCATATTTGACGGCTGGCTTTCCTTTGATTGTGGTGGTGGTCCATTGACCTTGCTTTACCTCATTTGCTGGAAATTTGAAGATAAGCCCCCCACCAACAATTTCATGTCGACCATCTTCAAACCAAGTCTCCAAGCATTTTCCATTGTATGCTTGATCGGTCTTCGCATTGAAGTAGCTACAAGTATACGCGTAGCTGTCGGTTGCTGCGCCTGCTTGGGTACATACAGCTAAGCCCATAGCACAAATAGTCACTCGGCAGAAATTCGGCATCTTCAATCCTTAATCACATCCTGAACACGCCAAACGTGGGCCGATCCGGGAACGGTGCTTCCAGCGCCGCCGCCAGGGCCAGCCCCAGCACATCGCGCGTTTGCGCCGGGTCGATCACGCCGTCGTCCCACAGCCTTGCGGTGGCGTGATACGGATTGCCTTCGTCTTCGTATTTCTTGCGGATCGGGGCCTTGAACGCCTCAGCCTCGCGCTCGTCCCATTTTTCGGCATCGCGGTGGACGGTCGCCAGTACGCTTGCCGCCTGTTCGCCGCCCATCACGCTGATGCGGCTGTTGGGCCAGCTGAACAGGAAGCGCGGCGAATACGCGCGGCCGCACATGCCATAATTGCCCGCACCGAAGCTGCCGCCGATCAGCACGGTCAGCTTGGGCACGCTGGCGGTGGCGACCGCGGTGACCAGTTTGGCGCCGTGCTTGGCGATGCCTTCCGCCTCATATTTGCCGCCGACCATGAAGCCCGAGATATTCTGCAGGAACAGCAAGGGGATGCGGCGCTGGCAGGCGAGTTCGATGAAGTG
>JBKJTN010000008.1:0-5334 GCA_046590275.1 Novosphingobium sp. | reverse complement strand
GAAATCTCAACATCCCCGTCACCCTGAACTTGTTTCAGGGCCCATCGTGCCGCAAGCCCGGAGCCAGCAGGATGGGCAAATACTGCGAGGCCTCACCCCGCAATTCAAGCTCGGGATGCGATGCGAAATGGGCCCTGAAACAAGTTCAGGGTGACGATGAAGGGGTGGTTTTTCAAATCCTACCCTGCCCTCATGGGGGGAGAGCTTTGCGGTTCAATGTAAAGTCATTAGACTTTGGCCTCCTACTGCACCCCGTGCGGGTTCGGCGATGATGGACTCTGAACCGAATATGAGGAACAAGCTGTGCCATGGCAAATTTACAGCGGTGTTTCTGGTACAGTGCCTTCAAGAAATTGGGGCATCTGATTTGAGGCTGCAGCCGGCACCAATTCAAGTTCTCCTTGGTCACTCGGTGATTCTGTCAGCCAATTGACGAACGAGAAGTTACTGAACATATTTATTTCTTCGTGTTGTACCAAGAAGGTAACGCGAGAAAAATTGCATGCCCTAAAAATACAATCTTTAAACATATAGCCATTATTCGGCCTTGCGCCTTCCTTCATATAAATAGCATCAACTACCGGATACCTCGCATCCATTATGTTGTTTCCACTCACGAAAATAATGTTGGCAGGACCGATCAATTCACAATCAATGAAAGCTTTTCCTTCAATGAATGGGTGAGACGGGAGGCAAAACTCATTGAGGTATATCCTCTTCCTCTCAAATGTCTTTTCTAGCGGATCGACTGCTCCGCCTTGGGCAAGCATCCTGGCGTCATAACTCGCTCGGACCCAACGCGAACGCCCCCAAGCAGTAACGCCGTATATGATTGCCGCACATACCGAGCCCATAAAGCCTGCGACCACCCAAGATAGCGGCGCATATTCTTCAAACACTTTGCTGGCCCTAACTGCCCAAGCTGGGAGCGCAAAACTTGCTATGGCCGCAGTGACGCTCCACGCTAAATTTGCCAGAGATAGCTTCCATTCGATACCTGAAAAGAAGCGGCCAACTTTCTTTGCCGTGGTCATTACAGTTACTTGCCCCATCTACACCCCGCTGTGGAGTCAAATTCATGGGCGCATCACCCCACACACCGCAAACAGTGACACCCATAAACCCCTCCTGTTGAGCTGCGCTCGCCTTCGGCTCAGGGGAGGGGTGGGGGTGGGGGCTAACCTCTAGGTCAGGCCAAGCCGCAGCGCCCCGCCCCGCTGCGACTAGGCAGCTCGCTGCCAAGTCTCGCTGCCCCTCCCCTGAAGAGGAGGGGGTGAGTTCTCACTCAACGATATTACCTCCCCCGGTTGGCAGTCCGGTGCAAACCCGCTATCCGGCGCTTGCTCAGCTTCGGTTAAGCCGCCCGGCATCATTGCGCGGGTCAAGTTCGGTCCGGCTTTTCGGGTCCGCAATTAGGATTTGGTTCTTGGTGACACGCACTTTGCCTCTTCGTTTTTCTGCCCGCGCCGCTGTTGCGCTTGGTTTTGCTGCTGCGTGTGCCGGCGGCGCGACCGCGCAGGATGCCACCCCGCAAGGGGCGATCACGATTCCTGAAAATGTGACGATTTTCGGCAAGAATGACCCCAACCATCGCCGGGCGACCGCCGTGGTCAATGGTGACATCATCACCGGCACCGATGTCGATCAGCGGGTTGCGCTGGTGGTCAGCGCCAGCGATGGCAAGGTCGTCGGCGAGGAATTGCAGCGCCTGCGCTTGCAGGTATTGCGCAATCTGATCGACGAGACGCTGCAGATCCAGGAAGCCAAGGCGCAGGACACTTCGGTCGAAGAGGACGAGATCGAGCAGACCTACGCCCGCGTTGCCCAGCAGAACTTCAGCCAGAATCCCAAAGCGATGGACGCCTATCTGACCCGGATCGGCTCGTCGTCGGGTTCGCTCAAGCGCCAGATCCGCGGCGAGCTTTCGTGGCAGCGGCTGCTGCGCCGCAATGTCCAGCCGTTCGTCAATGTGGCGGATGAAGAAGTGAAGGAAATGCTGGCGCGGCTGCAGGCGGCCAAGGGCACCGAGGAATACCGGATCGGGGAAATTTTCCTTTCTTCAACCCCGGAAACCCAGGCGGCGGTGTTCGAGAATGCCAAGAAGATCGTCGAACAGCTCCGTCAAGGTGGAAGCTTTGTCGGCTATGCCCGCCAGTTCTCCGAAGCTTCGACCGCAGCGGTCGGCGGCGATCTCGGCTGGATCCGGCTTGCTCAGCTGCCGCCCGAACTGGGCACCGCAGCCAAGGAATTGTCGCCCGGTCAGCTGGTTGGTCCGGTTGAAATCCGCGGCGGTTTCTCGATCCTGTACCTGATCGACAAGCGCCAGGTGCTGACCGCCGATCCGCGCGATGCGATCCTCAGCCTCAAGCAAGTTTCGATCGCCTTCCCGGCCGGTACAACCGAAGCGCAGGCATCGGCGCGGGCCAAGCAATTTGGCGAGGCAATGAAGGGTGCGCAGGGCTGCGGCACGGTCGATGGCATTGCCGCCGGGATTGGCGCGCAAGTGGTCGGCAACGATCAGCTGAAAGCCCGCGATCTGCCCAAGGCGCTGCAGGATCTAATCCTTGGCCTGAGCATCGGCGAGAGTACGCCGCCGTTCGGATCGGTCAGCGACGGTGTGCGCGTACTGATGTTGTGCGGCCGCGATGATCCGAAGGTTGAATCCGGGCCAAACTTCGACCAGCTCCAGCAGCAGATGGAAGATGACCGGGTCAGCAAGCGCGCCCAGACCTATCTGCGTGATCTCCGCCGCGATGCGGTGATCGACTACAACTGATCCGGTGATGATTGGGGCAGGCCAGCCTTATTCGAGCGGTCTGCCGCTCGCGATAGCGCTGGGTGATCCTGCCGGGGTTGGGCCGGAACTGCTGGTTGAGGCCTGGCACCGGCGCGCCCAGAAGCATCTTCCTCCGTTCTTCGCCGTGGGCGGCGCGGGCCTGCTGGCAGAAGCAGCCGCAGCGCGCGGCCTGGCCGTGCCAATCCGGCTGATTGCCTCGGCCGGCGAGGCTGCCGATGCATTTGGCGATGCCCTGCCCGTGCTCGGCAACCTTGACGGCCCCTACCACCCCGGCTTGCCGGACCGCGCCGGGGCAGAGCTGGCGCTCGCCTCGCTGACCGAAGCGACTCGGCTGGCAGTGTCGGGCGAGGCCGGCGGCGTGGTCACCGGACCGATCGCCAAGTCGCGCCTGGCCGAAGTTGGATTCGCCTTCCCCGGCCAGACCGAATTTGTTGCTGCTGCTTGCGGAGTGGCACCACAAGACGCGGTGATGATGCTGGCGGGGCCGAATTTGCGGACCGTTCCGCTGACGGTTCACATCGCGCTGGCCGAAGTTTCCTCCGCGCTGACTGCTGCGTTGATCGAACGGCGTTGCAGGATCGTTGCAATGGCGTTGCAAAATGATTTCGGGATCGCCGCACCGCGCCTCGCCGTGGCGGCACTCAACCCCCACGCCAGCGAAGACGGCCGCTTCGGCGATGAGGAAGCGCGGCTGATCGCGCCCGCCATCGCCGCGCTGCGCACCGCTGGGATCGACGCCACCGGGCCCCATCCGGCCGACGCGCTGTTCGCCGCCCGCGCCCGCGAAACCTATGATGTGGCGCTGTGCATGTATCACGATCAGGCGCTTATTCCATTGAAAGCACTTGATTTTGACAACGGTGTGAACATTACCCTGGGCCTGCCGATAGTCCGCACCTCGCCCGATCACGGCACCGCGTTTTCCATCGCGGGCAAGGGTATTGCCGATGCTGGTGCAACCATCGCCGCGATCCGCATGGCCGGTGAATGTGCCGCCCGGCGAGCCGCCCGGCAGCTTGGGGCGTGACCCTTCCGCCGCTTCGCGAAGTCATTGCCGCACACGGGCTGTTCGCCACCAAGGCGCTCGGCCAGAACTTCCTGTTCGACGAACAATTGCTGACCCGGATCGCCAGAATTCCGGGCGATCTCAAGGACCGCGCAGTGCTGGAAATCGGCCCCGGCCCCGGCGGGTTGACCCGCGCTTTGCTGCGCGCCGGAGCACGGGTCACAGCGATCGAAATGGACCGCCGCTGCCTCCCCGCGCTGGCCGAACTGGCCGAGGCCTTCCCCAGCCAGTTGATCGTGATCGAGGGTGATGCGCTGAAAACTAACCCGGCGACGCTGTTTTCCGAACCATATGATATCGTTGCTAATTTGCCCTATAATATCGGCACCGCGCTGTTCGTCGGCTGGCTGGGCGGAGAAGTCTGGCCGCCGCAGTGGCGCTCGCTGACGCTGATGTTCCAGCAGGAAGTCGCCCAGCGGATCATCGCCGAACCGGGCGGCGGCTCCTATGGACGGCTGGCGGTACTGGCGCAGTGGCGCAGCACCGCAAAGCTCGCCATGAAAGTCCACCGCAGCGCCTTCACTCCGCCGCCCAAGGTGATGTCGGCGATCATCCATGTGGTGCCCGATGCGATGCCCGAAGGGGTTTCGGCGCGGATGCTGGAACGGGTTACCGAAGCCGCCTTCGGCCAGCGCCGCAAGATGCTGCGCCAGAGCTTGAAGGGGTTGCCGGGCGCGTTGGCGGCGCTGGAGCAACTGGAGATCGACCCTTCCCGCCGCGCAGAGACACTCAGCGTCGCGGAGTTTGTCAGCGTGGCGCGTGTGTTGAGCTAGCCTTCTTGCGTTGCCGCCAGCTGTGCAGCAGCGGTTCGGTATAGCCGCTCGGTTGCTCGACGCCCTTGAATACCAGCTCACACGCAGCCTGAAACGCCAGACTTTCCTCCCACCGCCCGGCCATCAGCTCGTACAGCGGATCGCTGGCGTTCTGCGCGTCGACCTTGGCCGCCATGCGTTGCAGCGATGCCATCACCTGCTCCTTGCTGCACACCCCGTGCAGCAGCCAGTTGGCCATGTGCTGGCTGGAAATCCGCAAGGTCGCGCGGTCTTCCATCAGGCCGACATCGGTGATGTCGGGCACCTTGGAGCAGCCGACGCCCTGATCTATCCAGCGCACGACGTAGCCGAGCAGGCCTTGCGCATTGTTGTCGAGTTCCTCTCGAACCTCGGCTTCGGAGAAGTTGATGCCGGTTGCGAGTGGGATGGCGAGCAGCTCGCCGAGCCCGGGAATGGCTTCGCTCGCCAGTTCCTGCTGTACGCCGAACACGTCGATTGCATGGTAGTGCATCGCGTGCAGCGTCGCCGCCGTCGGCGACGGCACCCAGGCAGTGTTGGCCCCTGCCTTGGGGTGGACGGTCTTTTCGGCCATCATCGCCGCCATGCGGTCGGGCGCCGCCCACATGCCCTTGCCAATCTGTGCCTTGCCGGAAAGGCCATCCGCCAAGCCTATGGCAACGTTGCGTTTTTCATAGGCG
>JBKJTN010000111.1:0-4478 GCA_046590275.1 Novosphingobium sp. | reverse complement strand
AACCTTAAATCTGGGCCATAGGTGCTGACGGGGAACAGGCGAGACCTATTGTCCTTTACCTAGGTTCGGCTAAGCTGCGCTATCCTTTTGCTGAGGAGTAGCGCCGTGCCAAATGTTCATGTCCCTGATGCGTTTGCAAACGATCCGTCGGCCTATGTGTGGAGCCACTACGCACCCGAGATTGCGGGCGGTGCGGGTAGCTATATTCAGGCCGTTTACACCAAATCGCTGCTCTCGCTGCGGGAACTGGAAGCGGCCCGGATGCGCACCGCACAGATTAACGGCTGCGAGCTGTGCATCGGGATGCGCTCGGACCGGGATCTGGGCGGGTTTCTTGAAAAATCAGGCGTTGATCCAAGGCAAGCTGTCAGCGCCCGCGGTGATCCGGTTCCGGATGAACGGTTCTATGCAGAAATTGAGAACTGGCGCGATGCAACCTGCTTCTCCCCGCGCGAGCGGCTGGTGATCGAATATGCCGATCGCATGGGCAGCGCTCCCAAGACGATCAAGAATGACGAAGATTTATGGACTCAAATGCATGCGCTTTTCAGCGATTCTGAAATTGTCGACATGACGTTTTGCATCGGCGCCTGGATGGCACTTGGCCGCCTGACCCATGTGCTCGACCTTGATAGCGTGTGTCTGCCAGCAGCGAGATTCGAAGCGGTTTGACTAGGCCGGCCCGCGCTTTTGAAGATCTGCAGCTTGGCGAGCGCCGGCAATCGCAGGAGATTGCCGTCACTCAGGCAGAGATCGTCGCATTTGCACGCCAATACGATCCGCAGTGGTTTCATAGCGACGTGATCGCGGCCAGGGATTCGCATTTTGGCGAAGTCGTGGCGAGTGGAATCCAGGTCCTTGCGCTGTGGCGGCAACTGGATCACCAGATCAACGGGGATATCGACTTTGTCTGCGGGATCGGCTTCGATGACCTTCGGCTCAAAACTGCACTGCGGGCAGGAGACGCGGTGCACGTCACTTCGGAAATAACCGGGCTGACGGCTTCGCGCTCGGGCAAGAATCGCGGAACGGCGATGACGCTGTACAAGATGATCAATCAGGCCGGAGAAACCGTGGTCAGCTTTACCAGCATCAATCTGGTTTACACGCGCGCCGGCCGGGCTGCCACCTGATCGACCAGCAGATCGGCCTGTACCCGCGCATGTGCCATCGCTGCTTGCACTACTTCTTCCGGCCCAAAGGTCCCGGCAACACGCACTGCATGAATGTCTGTAACCCCGATGAAACCCAGCCATGTGCGCAAATAGGATAGTTGGAAATCAAGCCCGTCAATTTCTGGGCTGGTGCCGAATGGCATCGCGCTGGCCGCAACAATGATGGCGGTCCTTCCAGCGGCAAGCCCTTCGACGTTGCCTGCGGCGTCGTTGCAGAATGTCAGGCCCGGATGGGTCACCAGATCGACATAGTGCTTCAGCCGGTAGGGCAAGCCAAAATTCCACATTGGCACCGTGAACAGCCAGCTATCGAACGAGAGAAAATGATCGGCGATTGCCCGCAACTGGCCCCACGCCTGTTGCTGTTCTGGGGGCACCGGTTCGCCCATCAGCAGCCCATAGCGCCCCTCGATTGCAGCCCGATCAAACGGCGGAAGCTCAGCATCGAACACGTTGAGCGTGACCATCTCCAGTTCCGGGATAGCGGCCGTCAGACGCTGCAGGACATGGCCGCCAATTGTTCCCGATCTGGACCGGGAACCGCGCGGGCTTGCCTCGATATGCAGCAACCGCTTCATGCTTGTGCGATCCCGATAACCACCATTCCATCGACAATCGATACTGGCCAGGTGCGAATGGGTTGGTCGGTCAGCGTGCCTGATGGACAGCCATCCCGCATATCGAAGCGCACGCCGTGCAGAGGGCAGAAAATATGTACCGCCTTCATCTTGCCGCCCTCAAGCGTTTGAAATGCGTGGCTGCACCGATTTTCGATCGCAAAGATGCCATGCGCGGTCCGGGCAACCAAAATGGACTGACCATTGACGTCAAAAGCGCGGTTGGTGCCGATCGGCAATTCCGCTTCTGCGATAAGTGAAATCAAGTCTGACACCCCCGGCTCCTGCCATATTGCCGTTAACCCGATTCCGGCCGGGACGCGATAAAAAAGACAGGCATGATTGTTTTTTGCTGGCTTTGTGCTAGCCAATGGCGCTGGAGCTTGGAAGGAGTGCGGCATTGGACGCAAGCGCGATCGATCGGGTTAAGGACCAGATGAATTTTGAGAACGCGCGTATCGCGCCGCCTCAAGATTTTCCTAAGCTGGCGGACATCCCTGCCGGCCGATATGTCGATCCCGAATTCCTCGCGCTGGAGCAGGAAGGCCTGTGGAAACGGAGCTGGCTCTATGGCGCGCATGAAGATCAGTTGCCCGAACCGGGAAGCTGGTTGCTGACCAGAAATACAGGATCTCCCATCTTGATTGTCCGTGATCTGGGCGGCACCATCCGGGCCTTTTACAACACCTGCCAACATCGCGGCGGACCGCTAGTGAAAGAGAGCAAGGGCCAATCGCGGGGGTTCGTGTGCGGCTATCACGGGTGGAGCTATACGCTTGAAGGAGAACTGACCGCGGTTCGTGACAAACGTGACTTCGTTGACTTCGATTTTTCCTGCCGCTCGCTTGTTGCAGTGCGCTGTGAAACACTGGGCGGCTGGATATTTATCAATGAAGACCCTGGCGCAGCGCCGCTGATCGAGTCACTGGGACCGATCGCCACGGAACTTGCCCAGTTTCAGCCCGGCAATCTGATGCTGGTGGATTCTCGCGGTTATGATGTTGCCTGCAACGTCAAAGTCCTGCTTGATGCGTTTCTCGAAGTCTATCATCTCAAATCGATCCACCAGAACACGGTGGACCGCTTTCTTGATCACCGGGGCACCGCAATCACGCTTTGGCCGGGCGGACATTCGCGCATGACAACGCCCAATCGCCGGCCCGACTGGATTGACCCGGGAACCAAAGGCATGCCCGTGATACCAACTGTCACGGAAATCCCGCGGGACAATAATGTCAGCTACAACATCTATCCCAACATCGTGATGCCGCCATCTTCGTCCGGCCTGCCGATGCTGGTTTTCTGGCCGCGAACGGCAACCACAATGCGGATTGAATGTCACTGGTTTGGGCCGCGGATTGCGCAAGAGGATTTGTCAGCCTTGTGGCAGACCCGCATCGATAACTTTGAACGCATCCTGTTTGAAGACACGCAATTTGCCCCCCAGATTCAAGAATCGGTTGAATCGCCCGGCTTCAGGGGCATACCGCTCAATTATCAGGAACGACGCATTTACCACTGGCATGAAGAGTTGGATCGGCGGATCGGTTTAAACCGGGTTCCGCCTCATCTACGCGTTGAGCCGCTTCTGGAAAATTGGATCGAGACCGTATGAGCATTGGGCAGGAAATTGATGCCGAGGACAAGGCGCGGCCACGCTTTGGGTTCACGAATGAAGAGCTGGCGGCGCATCCCACAGTCTACCGCGATGATTTGATGAAAGATCAGACCGTCATCATAACCGGCGGCGGGACCGGAATGGGCAAGGCGATGGCATTTCTGGCTGCGCGTCTGGGCGCCAATGTCGTCCTGTGCGGCCGGACGGCCACGAAGCTCGAGGAAGCGCAAGCCGCCATAGAGCAACTGGTCGGAAGGCTTCCAATGGTTGTGCCGATGTCGATCCGGGATCCGGATCAGGTCGAGGCGATGCTCGATGCAGTGCTCGATCGCTATGGCAGGATCGACACGCTGATCAACAACGCGGGCGGACAGTTCCCGCAAAACGCGATCGATTTCAGCCGCAAGGGCTGGCTCGCCGTGATGGATCTCAATCTCAACGGCACCTGGTGGATGATGCAGGAGACTGCAAAGCGCTGGATCGCTGCTGGCAAGCCGGGCAACATCGTAAATATCGTGGCGACGACCGAGCGCGGCATGCCGCAAAGCGCCCATTGCTGTGCGGCGCGGTCCGGGGTGCTGTATTTGTCGAAATCCCTGTCGACCGAATGGGCCCCGCACAAGATCCGGGTCAACTGTGTTGCGCCCGGAATCGTCGAGACCGAAGGCTTTGGCGTTTACCCGGATGAAGCGTTGAAGCGTTTCCATCTGGCCAACCCGATGAAGCAGCGCGGCGATGCCTGGGACATTGCTGAATCAGTAATCTATCTTGCCGCGCCAAGCGGAAAATTCATCACCGGCGAAGTCATCACGGTCGATGGCGGGCAAAACCAATGGGGGGTCAATTGGCCGGCAGGCATTCCCGACTATTTCAACGTGGGCGGCGCGGCCTGATGGTCACTTGCCGCCGGGCGTGAACACCATCAGCAGGTTGCCGGGGCTGTGATAATAAAGCCCGTATCCTGAATTGACGACCGCATGGCCGTTTGAGATTGCGGCGCCGGGACCGCTCATGCCGCCGCCGTGCGCCATCTCGCCAGTGATGGTGCGAATTTCTTTGGTCGTATCG
>JBKJTN010000094.1:0-2626 GCA_046590275.1 Novosphingobium sp. | reverse complement strand
GCCACGATGCCATTCTCGAATTGCGGCGGCAGCCCCCATTCGCTGCTGACCATGTAGTCGCGCGGCAGGTTCCACCAAAAATCATAGTGCTTGTCCTGCTTGCCCCGATCCATTTCGTAGCGACCGAGGATTTCGAAGCTCTCGCAATCCATGATGAAGATGCCCGGAGGACCATCGGTTCCGTCGGCGCCGCCCCCGCCCAAGGTAGAGACATAGATGCCTTCGGGGCCGCAATGGATCGTGTGTGGACGTGAATAGCCGGTCTTGGCGAACACCTCTTCGGGCTCGATGATCTTGTGGATCTTGGCCTTGAGCGGTTCCTTCACGTCGATCACGTAAATGCGCGAAGATCTGATACCCGGGACGATCAGGTAGCGGCGTTCCAGAAAGGCATGGCCGGTGAGCGGCGAAAGCGAAGAGGAACAGGCGTTCCAGCCGAAATGGTGAAACTCGTCCCCCTTGTTCGGCATGATCAACTGATGAACGATCTGGCTGTAGGTCTTGGAGGTCGGATCAACATCGACCACCGCGAGTCCATCGGGCTGCGACCCATCCGGGCTGAGCATCACCGTGAACGCCAGCGTCTCGGATGGGGCCTCCATGGCGAGCTTCGCTGTTGCATGGAAGGTCGGGTCTGGCCTCAAATTCATCGGTTGGTCCTCCTTGAAAAAGCGCTTTCGCTATTCTCGTCCTCGAATGCCTCCCCCTGTTCTGCCAAAAACTGCACATTTATCTGCGAATTCTACGTCGCTGTCAAAGGGATGAACAAACGGCAGATTTCAGGATACCACCAATCGTCGCTGAGCGACGTGGATGTTGTAGCGTCCTAACAGGCAGGTTGTGGGGGCGAAAGGTGGAAAGCAGCCATTTCAGCGTCGCGGTACTGATGGCCGCTGTCGCTGACATTCCGGCCATTACAGGTAACGATTGCGCGTCCTGAAAGCTGCCGTTCGTTCTGTCGCTGCGTGATGGCTGGGAAAGCACCGTTTCCGGATAGTCTGCTAACAGGCAAACTTGCAGGAAAGCCGTCCATCGTAAATCCCGTGCAGAGGTGACCTTTCACGCCTCTGGTCAAGATACGTTTGCGGATTCGCTTCACGAAACCGGCAACTCATGCTGCCTTTGGGCTGATGCCAACGCCATATGGACAAGATGGTCCGCGGTTAGCCTTCCGGCCAGCGGGGTAATCGTTTTTCGAGAAATGCGGCGATGCCCTCGCGCGCATCGGGCTCGACGATATTCTCCAGCGCCTGTTCGCGCGCGAATGCATAGGCTTGGGCCAGCGGAAGGCCAAGCTGTCGAGTGAAAGCAGTCTTTCCGCGACGCAGCACCGATCCGGCCTTGCTCGTGATCTCGGCGACAAGGACGTCGATCGCACCGTCAAGCGCTTCGGGTTCGTGAACTTCGTTGATCAGGCCGATCGCCAGCGCATGGCTGGCCGAAAACAGTCTGCCCGTTGCCAGCATCATCATCGCCGCCTTGCGTCCGACCGTTCGGCTGAGAGGCACTTGCGGAGTGTGGCACCAAAAACCGATATTGACGCCCGGCACGCCAAAGCGAGCCCTCGATGAGGCCAGCGCGAGATCGCAGACTGCGACCAGCTCGCAGCCCGCCGCGGTCGCCACTCCTTCAACCTTTGCGATCACAATTTGCGGCTGCGTCGTGATCTGTTGCATCAGCGCAGCCAATCCGGCAAAGTCCTGTTCGAGCAAAGCCAAATCCTCCTGCCCTTTGAACTCGTTGAGATCGTGTCCGGCCGAAAAGATCCGCCCACCCGCGCCCGTCAGAACGATCACTTTGATGTCCGGACGGTCAGCGAGGTGCCACAATTGGTCGCGCAGCGCCGCGACCAGATCCATTGACAGACTGTTGCCCGCTCCCGGGCGGTTGAGCGTCAGCCATGCCACCGCACCATCGATCAGGCAGAGCAGCGGAGCAGGTCCGGTTTCAGTCATTGAGGACTTTCGCCGCTGTCTTGTTCATGAAGGCGGCGAGGCGCTCTTTCGAGGCCGGCTGGGTGTTGGTGATCCCGGCGATAAAGGCTTCGGCGAAGAAGGCGTCGTTCGCAGCCATGTTGCCGATATGGGCGATGCCCGAGGTGATCGCAAAGTTGGAAAGCGGAGGGTTTTGCGCCGCTTTTCGTGCGATTTCCATCGCCTTGTCGAAGCTCGATCCTTCGACCAGATACTGACACAGGCCAACCGACACGGCTTCCTGGCCAGTATAGACCCGCCCGGTCAGCATCATGTCGATCATCCGGGCTTCGCCGACCAGCCCGACCACGCGAACCGTTGCGCCGCCGCCGGTGAATATCCCGCGCTGCCCTTCGGGTAAGGCAAAATAAGTGGTCTGGTCGGCGACGCGGATATGGAACGATGACGCAAGCTCAAGCCCCCCGCCAACCACTGCGCCGTTAAGCGCGCCGATCACCGGCTTGCCGCAGTGTTGGATCGCGTCGAAAGCCGCATGCCAGCGCCGACAGATATACATGAAGTCGGTCGCCGAACGGTTCTCGACATGATGTTCGATCAGGTCGAGTCCGGCACAGAACACGGTGCCTTTGGCGCGGAGCACCACCGCGCGCACAGCATGACTACGCCGAACCCATTCGAACAGGTCGCACAGT
>JBKJTN010000180.1:0-47010 GCA_046590275.1 Novosphingobium sp. | reverse complement strand
GGCAAAGGCGGTGGATTATGTCGGTGCAGGCACGGTGGAATTTATCGCCGACGCCTCCGAAGGCCTGCGCGCGGACCGGATCTGGTTCATGGAAATGAATACGCGGCTGCAGGTCGAGCACCCGGTGACCGAGGAGATCACCGGGGTCGACCTGGTCGAATGGCAGCTGCGCGTGGCGTCTGGCGAGAAGCTGCCCAAGCGGCAAGACGAGCTGGCGATCAACGGCTGGGCGATGGAAGCGCGGCTCTACGCCGAGGATCCGGCGAAAGGGTTTTTGCCGAGTGTGGGGAGGCTCTACGAATTGCATTTCGGAAATTACCACAAATTCCGGCCCTTGCGAGTAGAAACCGGTGTCGAACAAGGCGACCAGATCAGTCCTCACTACGATCCGATGATCGCCAAACTTGTGGTCCATCGGCCCAATCGCATCGAAGCTATCGACGTTCTCCGAGCGGTTACGGGAGGAGTGACAGTTTGGCCTGTGAAGACCAATGCGGGCTTCTTGACCCGATTGCTCGCAGACGAGGACTTTGTTGTTGGAAAGGCGACTACAGGTCTGATTGCTGAGCGCGTGGAAACACTGGTGCCGAGTGATGCACCTTCACAGAATGTTCTCGAAGCATCAGCAGACTACGCAGCGTTCGTAGCCGGAGTGCATGGCTTTGCAGAAGAATTCCTTGGCGGCGACGTTAAACGGGTCGGGCTAAATGGCTTCCGACTCAATGCCAAGTCACTGACTAGCGTATGGATATCGACTGACAAAGAAACGTATTTGGTGGAGCGACCTGCTGAGCATAACGGCGTATTTTCACGCTACATCGACAGCGGGTTGGTCGCGACCGAATGGGGACAGACTTTCGTTTTCGGGCGTCCGAGTTTTGGCAGCTCTATACACACCCACGATGGCGATATCCTCTCTCCCATGCCGGGCAAGATCATCGCGGTTGAAGTCACCGCTGGCCAGACCGTCACCAAGGGCCAGAAGCTGGTCACGCTGGAAGCAATGAAGATGGAGCACACGCTGACTGCGCCGTTCGATGGGGTGGTGGCGGAGATTAATGCCGTGCCCGGCGCGCAGGTGCAGGTTGAGGCTCTGCTGGCGCGGATTGAGGCGGGGGAATGAGCTGGAAACCGGAGGTCAACGAACTGCGCGCTCGCGAATTACTCGCCGAGCAAATGGGCGGGGCGGAGAAAGTCGCCCGCCAGCATTCGCGCGGCAAGCTGGACGCCCGGGCCCGGATTGCGGGGCTGGTCGATTCCGGCTCGTTCCGCGAGATCGGCAAGATCGCCGGCAAGGGCCACTATGACGCAGACGGCAAGCTGACGGACCTCTCGCCCTCCAACCTGATCTACGGCCGTGCCAATATCGAAGGCCGCCCAGTGGTCGCCAGCGCCGATGATTTCACCGTGCGTGGAGGCGCGGCGGATGCGGCGATCCACCGCAAGATGGTCCAGTGCGAGATGATGGCGCATAGCCTGAAGCTGCCGTTGATCCGGATGATCGACGGCACCGGCGGCGGCGGTTCGGTCCGCACGCTGGAAGATATCGGCGCGACCTATATCCCCGCTGTTCCGGGCTGGAGCGATGTGGTGAAGAATCTGGAAACGGTGCCAGTCGTCGCCCTCGCGCTGGGTCCAACGGCTGGGCTGGGCGCGGCGCGCGTCGTCGCCAGCCATTATTCGCTTATGGTCAAGGGCCTGTCGCAATTGTTCGCCGCTGGCCCCGCTGTGGTCGAGGCGATTGGCGAAAAGAGCGACAAGGAATCGCTCGGCGGTAGTGACATCCACACCCGCAACGGCGTGGTCGATGAGGAAGTGGCATCCGAGGAGGAAGCCTTCGCCCGTGCCCGGCGGTTCCTGTCCTACCTGCCCTCCGCTGTGGGCCAGACCGCCCCGCGCACCGCGAACACCGATCCCACCGATCGCCGAGAAGAAATGCTGCTGTCGCTCGTCCCGCGAGAGCCCAAGCAGGTCTATTCGATGCATCAGGTGCTGGAGGCGGTGTTCGACAAGGGCAGCGTGTTCCAGATGGGCCGCCAATGGGGCCGCGCTGCGATCACTGCCTTTGCCCGGCTCGATGGCTGGCCGGTAGCGGTTCTCGCCAGCGATCCCAGCTTTCTGGGCGGATCATGGGAGGCCAAGACCAGCGAAAAGGCCGAACGGTTCATCAAGCTGGCCGATCAGTTCCGCCTGCCGGTGGTACATCTGGTCGATAATCCCGGCTTCATGATCGGGCTGGCGGCCGAGACCACCGGAACGATCCGCTATGGCGTCCAGGCGATGAACGCAATCTACAAGGCCACTGTGCCGCTGTGTAGCGTCGTGATCCGCCGCGCCTATGGCATTGCCGGCAGCGCGATGAGCAACGCCGACGCCTTTCAGTACCGCTTCGCCTGGCCGAGCGGTGACTGGGGCAGCCTGCCAATCGAAGGCGGGATCGAGGTCGCCTATAAATCCGAACTTGAAGCGGCAGATGATCCGGCAGCGCATCTGAAAGCGATCCGCTCGCGGCTCAATCTGGTCCGCTCGCCGTTCCGCAGTGCCGAGCGGTTTTCGGCCGAGGACATTATCGACCCACGCGATACCAGGCCGCTGCTATGCGAATTTGCCGATTTGGCGTGGCGGAGCATGGGTCAGGCCGAGAGATAATTTGCCAGTGCTTGCTGCTCCTGCGAACTCAGCCGCAGCCCAAGCTTGCTGCGGCGCCACAGGATATCTTCGGCACTGACTGCCCATTCCTCAGTTTTAAGATAATCGACCTCCGCCGCGCTCAGCCCGCCGCCGAAGTCCTTACCCAAGGCCTGCCAACCCGGCGCATCGCCCAGCCAGGTAAACGCACGGGTGCCATAGGCCTTGGCAATCCGGTCCGCATCATCAGCCCCCAGGAAAGGATAGCGTGCGCGCAGCTGGTCCTTCAGAGCCGCCGCCCCATCCATCGGGAAATCGCCGCCGGGCAGCGCGCGCGTGGTGGTCCAGGGCTCGCCAGACAGCGCGGGCAGCCGTTCCGCCAACAGATCGACCGCCTCTTCGGCGAGGTGGCGATAGGTGGTGATCTTGCCGCCATAGACACTAAGCAAGGCTGGCCCTTCGGCTTCCTCCGAAAGATCGAGCCGATAGCCGCGCGTCGCCGCCTCCGGCTTGCCCGAACCATCATCGATCAGCGGACGCACTCCCGAATAGGTCCAGACCACATCGGCCGGGGTAATGGCACGCGCGAAATAGCTGCTGGCTCCTTCGCACAGGTAGGCGATTTCCTCGTCGCTCGCCTTGATCTGATCGAGCGCACCATCGTGATCGCGGTCGGTCGTCCCGATCAGGGTGAAATCGCGCTCATAGGGGATCGCAAAGAAGATCCGCCCGTCAGCCAGCTGGAAGAAATAGGCGTATGGGTGGTCGAACAGCTTGCGCACCACGATATGCGAGCCGCGCACCAACCGCATACCGTATTCGGGCGCCTCACCGGTCAGCCCCAGCACTTTGAGCACCGAGGGTCCAGCCGCGTTGACCAGCGCCTTGACGCGGAAGCTGCCTTGCGGCGTATCGATAAGCCAGTGATCGCCATCGCGCCGGGCCGCCGTGACAGGGCAGCGGGTGCGGACCGCAGCGCCATGCTCCGCGGCGTCTTTGGCATTGAGAACCACCAACCGCGCATCGTCGACCCAGCCATCGCTATATTCAAACGCTGCGTGGAAACCCGGTTTTAGGGGTCCGCCCGCCGGGTGCCGGGCCAGATCGATCGAGCGGGTGGCGGGCAGGCGCTTGCGTCCGCCAATGTGGTCATAGAGGAACAACCCCAGCCGCAGCAGCCAGCGTGGGCGAAGGCCGGGAACATGGGGCAGGACAAAGCGCAGTGGCCAGATGATATGCGGCGCGATTTTCCACAGCGCCTCACGCTCGGACAGAGATTCGCGGACAAGCGCGAACTCGTAATGCTCAAGATAGCGCAGGCCGCCATGGATCAGCTTGGTCGATGCCGACGAAGTGCCTTGCGCCAGATCACCCGCCTCCAGCAGCAGAACTTTTGCGCCGCGCCCTGCGGCATCGCGCGCAATGCCCGCACCGTTCACCCCGCCGCCAATTACTGCCAGATCGTAAAGCTCGTCCATTGCCTGCCCTAGTGAACCGTCGTCTCGGGAATCGGCCGCGGCGCGCCCGGCGGAAGCAGCCTGCGAAACAGCCTGCCCTTCTCGCAATAAAGCACCAGTCCCAGAGAAACGATCCCACCGCCTAGCAGTGCCAGTGCCAAAGGCCGTGCCGAATTATCATAGGCTTGGCCAATCAACGCGCCGAAGGTCGATGCAATAACCATCCGCAGGAACGCCTGGAGCGAAGCCGCTGCTCCGGCGATCCGGGCAAAAGGCTGGAGCGCGATCGAGCCGAAATTGGCGCCGATAAAGCCGATCAGGCAGATGTTGGCTGCAATCAGCGGCATGAAAGTCCACAGGGTTTCACCGGGATTGAATGCGACCCAGACCTGCAGGGCGCTTACGCCGATATAGGCCAGCAGCGCGCCGTGCGATACCCGACGCGCGCCGAATCGTTCGACGATCCGCGAGTTGGTGAAGCTGGCCAGCGCCATGCCGACTGCAGAAGCGGCAAACAGCAGCGGAAAGATCTGTCCCGCGCCAAAATGTTCGACCACCAGTTGCTGGGCGCTGTTGATATAGCCAAACAGTCCGCCCATCACCAGCGCACTGCCGATGACATAGCCGACCGAGTTGCGATTGGTGGCAGCGGTCCACATATTGGCGCCAATCACCAGTGGCTCGATCCTCTGGCGATATTCGGGGCGCAGTGTCTCAGGCAGCCGCAGGAATACCCATCCGCCGACTAGCAGTGCCATCAGCGCGATTCCGCCGAATATCCAGCGCCAGCCAGCGAAAAGCAGGATGAGCTGACCCAGTGAAGGGGCCAGGATCGGGACAATCATGAAAACCACCGAGACGATCGATAGCATCCGCGCCATCTTGTCGCCCTCATAACGATCGCGGATGATCGCAGAGGGCAGGACGACCAGCCCCGCACTGCCGACAGCCTGCAAGACGCGCAGCACCAGCAGAGTGCTGAAATCGTTCACAATGGCGCAGCCCAGCCCGAAGAAGAAGTATAGTCCCAGACTGGCAAACAGCACCGGTCGCCGACCATAGCGGTCAGCCAGCGAGCCGGGCAACAGCGCCCCGAACCCGGAAGCGATCAGATAGACCCCGACAACCAGTTGGCGCTGATTGGGGTCGGTGGTGCCCAGATCGCTGGCCATGACCCCTAGCGCTGGCAGCATGGCATCAATGCTCAGCGCCTGCAGCGCTTGGATCATCGCCATCATCGCGATGAACTCTCTCGCGCCGAGGCGGAAACTCTGATCAGGCGGGATGGAAGACTGCATGGCACTGGCTCCATGGCGGTTCGCCCGCGATCTTGCCAGCCTCTTTCGCGCCATTTTGCATAGGATCACCTTGCGCTAGAGTAGCCCGATGGAATCCAACCCATCCGAATCCGATGACATCGACGAGGAAGGGTTTGGCCTGAGGAAAATAATCCATGTCGATATGGATGCCTTCTTCGCCAGCGTTGAACAGCGTGACGATCCGGATTTGCGCGGCCGGCCGGTAGCGGTTGGCGGCTCCTCGGATCGGGGAGTTGTCGCCGCTGCCAGCTATGAAGCGCGAACTTTCGGAGTGCGCTCGGCGATGGCTTCAGTAAAAGCGCTGCGCCTGTGTCCCGAGTTAATCTTCTGCAAGCCACGCTTCTCCGTCTATAACGAGGTATCGCGGCAAATCCGGGCGATCTTTCTGGATTACACCCCCCATGTCGAGCCGCTTAGCCTGGATGAAGCCTATCTCGATGTCAGTGAGGATCTGAGAGGGATCGGTTCGGCCACCCGCATTGCCGAGCTGATCCGCCAGCGGATCAAACAAGACACCGGTCTGACTGCCAGTGCCGGAGTGTCTTACAACAAATTCCTCGCCAAGCTGGCCAGCGACCAGAACAAGCCCGATGGTCTGTGCGTGATCCGCCCGGGTGAGGGAGCAGGTTTCGTCGCGGCGCTGCCGGTCCGGCGATTTCACGGCATCGGACCGCGCGGTGCTGAGAAAATGGCCGGGCAGGGAATCGAAACGGGCGCAGACCTGGTGACCAAGGATCTGGCGTTCCTGCGCCAGCATTTCGGCAGCCAGGCTGACTATTTGTTTCGCGCCGCGCGGGGCATCGACCTGCGGCGGGTCAAAGCCAACCGTCCGCGCAAATCGGTCGGCGGCGAGCGGACTTTTGATCGCGACATCTCCTCAGGCACCGCACTCCGCGACGCGCTGGAGCGGATCATCGCCATCGTTTGGGAGCGCGTCGTCAAGAGCAAGGCTCGAGGCCGGACCGTCACTCTCAAGCTCAAGCATGTCGATTTCACCCAGCTGACCCGGGCGAGATCATTGCCACGCGCTGTGGTGGATCTGGCCGAGTTCAGCCGTATCAGCCACGCTCTGCTGGGCGAAGTCCTGCCCTTGCCTCAGCCGGTCAGGCTGATGGGACTAACCTTATCAGCACTCGAGGACGAGGAAGACGCCGTATCGATTGAGGTTAATCCCGCCGCAGGACAGCTTTCGCTGCTGTAATCCAGCCGGGCAATGCCCCGGCAAAATTGGGGGTCATCTCATTCGGCAAAACGTGCGGGGAGAAGAATGCCGCCGCAATCACCTCGCGGCCATCTGGCTTCGGTAAACCGCAGGTGATGCCCGTGATCAGATGGACCCGGTTGATCGCCCCGTGGAGGGGTTCGTCGATCTTGCCGAATTCCGCGGCACTCGTCAGCGGGCAGGCCGTTTCCTCAAGCAATTCGCGGATCGCAGCGTCAAGCGGCTCCTCCCCCCTGCCAACGCCGCCGCCCGGCGGCATCCACTTGCCGCTGCCGTAACTGTGGCGAACCAGCAGCACGTGGCCCTCCTGGTCAAAGGCTAACACCCGGCACCCGGTCAGTCGCGGTTTGCGCATCCGCCACCAGCGTTTGCGCAAATCATGCGCCAACCGGTAAGCCAGCCGGTGGAGCGGAGCTGGAATCAGGTGAAGCATGTAACCGGCTGACGCGCCGCGCTGAGCAGCCGGGCTACGGGCAAATCATTCTCTCCGCGCAAGGCTGCTTCGAACAATGCGCGCTTTTCAGCCCCGCGAATCACGAACAGCAGGGCATCGCTGGCAAGCAGCGCCGGGATGGTCAGGCTGAGCCGGTCGAATGGCGCTTCGGGTGGAAGTGGATCGGGGGTCAGGCGGCGAACAGCAAGCTGATCGTCGGCTCTGGGATCGGTATTGGGGAACAGCGATGCAATGTGGCCGTCATTGCCCATTCCGAGCCAGGCCAGCGCGAAATGCGGCGGAATTGCGCCCTCTTCGAGCGGCACGATGATCGCACCAAGGGGTTCGAGCGCGGCCCGGATCCGGCCGATGTTGCTGGCGGGATGATCCTCCGGAACGATCCGGTCATCCCCCGGCCAGACGGCGATGCGCGACCAGTCCAGCGGTGCGCGGGCGAGTTCAGCCAGGATCGGGAAAGGCGTGGATCCGCCGGGAATGGTGATCGCGACTGTCGCCTCGCTGGCAGCCAAAGCGGCCGCAAGCCGCTGCTCCAGCCAGATCGCGATCTCTGAATTGTCTGCCTGGTCGATGATTTCTGCCTTGTCCATCTGCAACGGCATAGCACCGCTGCAACGGGGGCGGAACGGCACTGCAATGCTATTCGAAGCCTGCTGCACCCCTTATTGCCTCGCCTGGGTCAGGAAGCACAGCCGCCGCCCGGCGCGATATGGCAATGATGCCCCGACCGATCGATCAAACTATGCCGATTGCTTGCATCGCCAACACCGCTGCCAAGATCAGCAGCCCAGCGCCGACCAGTCGCCGGATCATCGCCAGCTGCCGGCCGGGAAGCTTGTCGGCGGCGAGCCAGCCTGCCAGCACTATGGTGGTCCCGCCCAGCGCTCCGCCCAGACCTGCCGAGATCGGGGCGTGGGTTGCCCCGGAAATCGCCAGGATCAGAAAGCGCGACGCATCGGTCAGCTGGTGGGCTGACAACACTATGGCAGTGGCACCGAGCGACTGGGTTGGCTCATCTGGCATCCGCCGGGCCGAGAAGACCAGCATTTCAGCTCCGGCAAGAGCCAGCGCCAGCGCGGCGAACATCAACCGTGCGTCGCCGCCCATCAATGGCGCGAGCAGTGCACCGCCATAGGCTGCCGCAGCGGCAGCGGCGATGCTGGTTGCGATAGCGGTCATGATCAAGCCCGGCCTCTGGCCCTGCCGCGCGGCGATCCCGGCGACGGTCAACTGGTCGCGCGCACCGATGCCGGTTAGCAATGTGGCCAGGAAAGCGAACAGCAGCCCGCTCATCGCAGCCGCTGTGCAGTTTGCAATAAACGCAGCGGCGAATGGAATCGAAGGATAGCTCTATCTCCCCGGGAAGTCCGACGCTCCTATTTCGCCCATCGTTGACTGGCGTCAAGCATCAGTCAGGTTGGTCCTTCATGGACTCGTCTTGAATCGCAGGCGATCCGCATTGTCACCGATCAAAAGATAAAATCGGTCACCATCAGTTGGCTCATGGTGACATTGTGCAGCACGACGATGTCGCCGCCGCCCAGGTTGATTGCCCCATGGGCACCGTTCTGGACAAAGTTTGCCTGCAGCTGGGCAAATGAGCTGAACAGGCCGGTCAGCTGTATTTTGTCGGTGCCACTGACAAAATCGCAAACCACATCCCCGCCGCTGCCGCGTTCGAATACGAAAACATCCGCACCAGCCTCGCCCCACAACACATCGTTGCCGCCCTTGCCGTTGATGATGTCGTCGCCCGCACCGCCCAGCAGGTAGTTGGCCGTGGCACTGCCCGTCAGCTGGTTGTTGAGGGCGTTGCCGACGCCGAAGGGTGTGGAGTTGAGGAGCACCAGATTTTCGACGTTGGCGTAGAGGTAATATCCCGCACCGGTGATGCTGGCGTAAACCGTGTCGGTACCCTCGCCAAGCTGTTCGAACACCAGATCCGCGGGCGTATCGACATAAAATACGTCGTCGCCAAGATTGCCATAAAGCCGGTCGAAATCGCCAAGGCCGGAATTGCCAAAGAGTATGTCGTTCCCCTCGCCGCCAACGAGTATGTCGGTAGCAAAGTCCGCGCCGCCGGTCAGCGTATCGTTACCGAGTTCGCCGTAAATTGCATCGGCCTCGCTGCCGCCGGTAATTATGTCGTTTCCTTGCCCGCCAAAAATCAGATCGATTCCGGCATCGCCGAAAATCGTGTCGTTGCCATCCTGCCCGAACAGGGCGTCTTGCCCGGCGCCGCCATAGACGGTGTCGTTACCGATGCCGGCCAGCAGCAAATTGTTGCCCTCGTTGCCGGTCAGCGTATTGGCGAGTTCGTTGCCGACACCAAAAATATCGCCCGCTCCGGCCGCCAGAATGAGGTTTTCGGTTTCTACGTAAATATAGAAACTCGAACTCGCGATAACCGTATCGATCCCCTCACCGATATTTTCGAAGACCAGATCGCTCTGCCGGTCGACATAATAGGTGTCGTTGCCAAGGCCACCAACGAGCCGGTCGGCGCCGCCGCCGCCATTAAGCACATTATCGGCGTCCGAGCCCGTCAGCGTATCGTTGTAGGCCGTGCCCAGCACATTTTCGATGCCGCGGATCGTAATCGAGCGCCCGAAAACCGACTGAACAGTCAGTTTGAGGTCCAACACGACCCCTTGTGTGGCCTGCCATCCATAGCCGCAGTCGAGCAAATCGACCCCGGCATTGCCATCGATGATGTCATTTCCGTCCGCACTCAGCACAATGGTATCGTTGCCATCCCCGCCCGAGATGGTGTCGCTGCCATTGTCGCCCAGCAAGATATCGTCCCCGCCGCCGCCAATCAGAGTGTCATTGCCCTCTCCGCCGTAGATCTGGTCATTGCCTGACCCGCCGGTAATGCTGTCGCTGCCGAAGCCGGCAAAGAAGACGATGTTCTCGATCGCCACCAGCCGACCCGCCACCCGGCCGCAGGTGACGTCAGCCGAGGTGTTGTTGTGGACATAGGTCAGCGCGTCGGTGAAGTTGGAGAACCGCAGCTCGGCGGTGTCGTTGCCGATGCCGCCATCGGCAATACTGTATGCATTGGTCCGGCTTCCATCAGCGGCAAAGATCACGAAATAGTCGTCGCCCCCTTCACCGTAGAGAATGTCGTGACTGCCGGGAAAGCCGCTGGATCCGGCATTGATGTAGTCGTTCCCGTCACCGCCATAAACGATGTCGTCGCCGCCCAATGCAAAAATCTCGTCATTACCCGCCGTCCCCCGCAGGGTTTCCCCCGCAGTGGTCCCATAAATTATCGGCATTCTGCGCCTCGTAAATCGTTTGACCCGTGTTCTTTTTATTCCGGGCGCCTGCAGTTGCCGACGCCCGGCGTGATGCGGGCGGTTATCACAAGTTAGCCAGATTGAACCCACGTCCACCCGACCGATGAGCTGTAAAACTGCACGGCTTAGCCTAAGATGGGATGAAGCGGGCTGGTTAACCGGCGAGCGGAATTGACGCTTGTGAGGGCAGGGCAAGCGCACTTGTCCCCCAGATATAGCCTATCCCTGGGTCGCTCCAGGCTGTATCGAAAGGCGGGGGGATAAACTCTTGCGAGCCCTAATGGCAGACCGCAGACTGGCGCATTGCCGGTCTGACGGATCGATAATTTCAGCAGGTGAGCATGGCGACATTCATCAGATTTCTCATTGTCGGCGCGTTCAATACTGCATTCGGGTACGGCTTTATCCTCATCGGGCTGCTGGTGGGATTGGGTGATTATATTGCCAATGCGATCGGCTATGCGCTTGGTATTCCACTGTCTTATCTGCTGCACCGGCGCTGGACGTTCGCACCCAAGGCACCGGCGTCATGGGCCGAGGGGCTGCGGTTCGGAATCTGCTTCCTGATCGCGTACTGCGCCAATCTTGCGGTGATCGCCATCGGCAGAGCGGCGGGGCGGATCGAGGACCCGCTGGTTCAAGGAGCCGCGATTGCTACCTACGCCGCACTGTTTTTCATACTGACGCGGTTCGTCGTATTCCCCGGTGGGGTTGATCAGGAAGGCGGGCGGTCTGGCAAGCGGGGGTGAGGACGTAATCATCGGTCCGCCGCGTCAGGGGTCCTCGAAGTTCAGCTTCGTTTCGACCAGCGGCTCGCTGCTGTGCTTGGCCTGGAGAAAAATCCGGCCAACATACTCGCCCAGGATCCCCATGAAAATCGCGTTCATCGCGATCGACATCAGCAGCAACATCGTCGTTGTCGCGAAGCCAGCGGGCCAGTCCTGACCGAACAGCAGGCGTCCGACCATATAAACGAACGTCAGGATCAAGGTCAGCACACCGACCGTCAGTCCGGTCAGCGACGCAATCCGCAAGGGCAGCAGCGAATGATTGAGGACGCCGTCCAGCGCCAGACCGATCAGCGCCTTCAGGCCGAACTTGCTTTCGCCCGCGATGCGGTTCTGCCGGTCGTATTCAAAGCCGATCTGCGAAAAGCCCATGGCGCTGATCAACCCGCGCAGATACGGGGCCGTATCATTGACCTTGCGCAGTTCGGACAGAATCCGGGCATCGACCAGCCGGAATTCTCCGGCATTCAATGGCAATTCGTCGCCGCTGATGCTGGCAATAAACCAATAGAATGTCCGGCGCAGCGCGGTGATAACGATCCCATCCTGGAGCGTTCGGCGCACGCCATAGACGACCTGGTGGCCCTGCTTCCATAGCTCCAGCATCTGGGGAATGAGTTCGGGTGGATCTTGCAGATCACAATCGATCTGGACCGAGCAATCGCCGGTCGCCGCCTTGTAGGCTTGCAGCAAGGATCGCTCGTAGCCGAAGTTGCGCGAAAAGCGGATCACCTTGAGCTTCGGATCGCGTGTCGCAATCTGCCGCAGCAATTCAAACGTGCGATCGGACGAATGGTTGTCGGTGACGATTATCTCGTAGTCGTAATCGGGCAAATTCCGAAACACGTCGGTGATCGCCTGGTAAGCGCGCTCGACGTTCATTTCCTCGTTGAACGCTGGAACAAGGATAGAAACTTTTTTTACCGGTCCAGCCACCCTGAACTCCTATGCCAAAACCGGCGAAGACCGGCGCATCGCCTCAACCATGCGAGCGATGCCCGCATCGAGCGTCGTTGTCGATGACCAACCGAACAGCTCCCGCGCGCGGTCGGTCGTTACCCGCAGCTCGGAAACAGCTCGATCCGGATCGGAATCGCCGAATTCCACCAATGCCGGGTTACCGCCCGTCGCCGAAACTACAATCCCAGCCACTTCCCGCATCGTCGGCGCATTGCCACTACCGATGTTGACGACGCTGCATCCTGGAGGCGGTGCCTCGGCGCAGCGGACCAAAGCTTCTATCGCATCGTCGATATAGAGCAGATCGCGGCGATCACGCGGCCTACTGACAACAGTCTTGCGGCCTTCCATGCAAGCCCTGATCATAGACGGAATCAAGAATGCCTCCGATTGGCCCGCGCCATATACCAGCGCAAGCCTGGGCGTGACGACCGGATAGGGCAGAACGGTGGAAAGCATCTGGATGTAGTGGGTACCGGCGGTGAAGGCAGCGCTATAGGGCGTAGTCGGTGCCTCACGTTGGTCCTCGTGACTCGGCGTTGGCGCTTCGCCATATTCGGCGATGGTGCCAGCGCGCACGAGCGATTTGGGCGGCTTCTGCATCCCGGCCAGCGCTTCGAGCAGCGTGATCAATTCCACCTGATAGTCGAGGATGGTTTGCCGCGCGGCAGCAAAGCCGGGCTTTACCGTCTTGCGGGTTTCCGATGCCAGATGGAACACCTGGTCGGGCGCGGCTTTTTTCAGGCACTGCGCCAGTGCATCGGCATCTGCCAGCCCCAGCCGATGGACCGTGACCTCGTCCGCAATCGCCTGAAGCCGTGCCGGCGCCGTTTCGGGCCGGACCAGCACATGAACCTCGTCACCCCGCGCCAGCAGACGGCGGGTAAGGTGCATTCCCAGAAAACCCGCTGCCCCCGTAATCAAAGACCGACTTTGCGCCACTGGGAACCCGCCCGATCTATCAGCCTACCAGTGCTGGGGAAGGCAGTGGCACGAGGAATTTGCCGCCGCGCGCCTCAAAGGCCGACTGCTGCTGCCTGATCTCATCAAAGAAGTTCCAGGCCAGCATGAACAGCACATCGGGCTTTTCTTCTTCGAGCGCCTCGACCGGCCGGATCGGAATCCGGGTATTGGGCGAATAGAGGCCGTGCTTCAGCGGGTTCTTGTCGACCAGGAAATCGAGATACTGAGTGCCGATGCCGAAATAGGTAATCAGCGTATTACCGCGGGCCGAAGCGCCATAGCCGACGATCTTCTTGCCCTGCGCCTTCAGGTCATCGAGCATCGCGCGAAGCTCGACACCCATCTCATCGACCCGCTTGGCCAGCGCATCGTAGGTGGCAGCCTCGAGCATGCCGCCCGCTGCCTCTTCGTCGAGCATCTCCTTGACGATCGGAGCAGGCGCAACGCCCGCCGCCGTCCGGCTCAGGAACACGCGCATCGAGCCGCCGTGAATTTGCGGCAAGCGATGAACGTCGGTCACCGCAAGGTCGAAGAACGCGCCCAGCTTGGCGATCGACAGCAGACTGAATTCCGAGACATGCTCATGATAGATGTTGTCGAACTCGTTGTGGTCGATCAGTTCCTTGGCGCGCGGCACCTCGATCACGAGCTCGCCATCGTCGGCCAGCAGGATAACCACACCAGCAATGAAGTTATGCAGATCGCCGATGTGGTTGAAGGTGTTGGTGGTGACGATTATGCGGGCCGGACCGCGCTCGGTGAGAAGTTGGCGTGCGGTTTCGGGATGGAAATAGTCAACGAAGACTTCGACGCCCTTGGCTTTGGCCTGCTCGGCGATATTGGCGGCCGGATCAACGCCGAGGGTCTTGCAACTCCGGGCGTTGCAGGCGGCGAGCAACAGCCCGTCGTTGCAGCCGATATCGACGATCAGGCGGTCGCTGCCCGCGCGCGCCGCCAACACCTCTGAAAAGTCCTGAAAGTGGCTCTGCATCAGCGCCGCACCCGAGGGAACGTAAAGGTAGTGACGGAAGAAATCGGCGGGGATCTGGTCCGCCACCTGGACCAGTCCGCATTCGAGACAGACCTGCGAGTTGAGCGGATATGCCGGCTGTTTCGTGCCCAGATCTTCCGGCCTGATGAGCATTTGCGCCGGGGCATGATTGCCCAGTGGCAGAAACAGATAGGGCTCAGGCGCAAGGCAGGCGCGGCATTGGGTCAGGTGATCCATCGGGCTAATACTCTGTTTGGTTCGGTCACGAATACGGACAACGTCAATCGATTGATCGGCGCGGCATTCAACCTCGCGTCTTGAGGAAGGATTCGGCGGTGGCATAGACGTGGGCCAGCTGCTCCTCGCTCAGCCCCTGGTGGCAGCCAATGACGATGCCGCCACGCGTGACCAAATCGGCGGCAGGATAGCCGTCAACGCTCTCACGGCGGGGGATCGACTTGAAGCCTGGCTGGCGCAGGATGTTGCCGGTGAAAATCGGCCGGGTCTGAATGCCCCGATCCTCGAAATAGATCTGCATGTCGGTGCGCGTGAACGGAGCATTGTCCTTCACCACCAGCGGGAAAGCATACCAGGTGACATCGGCGCCGGGGATCATTTCAGGCAGCAGGAAGAACTCCTCATGCGCCTTGAAGAACGCCTTGTGGCGGTCAAACGTTGCCTGGCGGGCCTTGAGGAAGCCCGGCAGGCGCTTGTACTGAACCAGGCCAAAGGCGGCACCGATCTCGGATGGTTCGAAATTGTAGCCGATCTGGTCGAACACGTATTTCGCGTCATAGGGAATGCCGTCGATCTCGACGCCGAAACGTGAATTCGTGCTTTCCGATTCGGCGAACACAGATGAACGCCTGCCCCAGCCGCGCAGGATCCGCGAGCGATTCTCCAGCTCCTCGCTATTGGTGCAGAGCATCCCGCCGTTGCCGGCGCAGTTGATGATATGTGCACCATAAAAGCTCGTCGTGCAGATATCTGCTCGCTCTCCGGTTGGCCGGCCATGGAGCTTGGAATCAAGCGTGTCGGCGCTGTCCTCCAGCACCAGCAGATTGTGCTTGTCGGCGATCGCCCGCAGCGCATCCCAATCGGGGATGTTGCCCATCAGATTGGGGATGACCATCGCCCGGGTCCTGGGCGTGATCATTTCCTCGACCTTTTCGATCACGATGTTGAGCGTATGCGGATCGACATCGACGAACGCCGGAACCAGACGGTTCTGGATTTGCGACGCAACGGTGGTCGAGAAGGTCAGCGCAGGTGTGATGACTTCGGAATCCACCGGCAGTTCCATCGCCGCGATGCCCAAGAGCAGCGCCGAGGAACCGGAGTTTACCATCACGCCGCGCGACTTGCCGAACAGACCGGCGATCTTTTCCTCGAACGCCTTGACGTTCGGCCCGGGAAGCGTCGATGTCCGCATCACATTTGCGACGGCTTCGATCTCTTCCTCGTCGCTGACACTGAGCGCGTATGGCACGCGCAGATAGTTTGCACCTTGATTGTCCGTCATGTTCCCTGCCTTTGTCGCAATATTCATACCATAGCTCCTGTCTGCGCCGCGATGCCCTGCTTTTCAGCCAGGTGGCGGATAAAACGCGAAAGCCCCTCTTCGAGGCCAATCTTTGGCGACCAATCGGGAAACAGCGTCCGCGCCCGCGTCAGATCCGGGCAGCGGCGCAGCGGATTGTCGACCAGATAGTCGGCATCTTCGCTTGCTGCATAGGTGATCCCGATCGGCGGCCGGCCCAGCACGGCGGCGCCAGTCCGGGAGACCGCTTCGGCAAGTCCCCGCATTGATATCTCGACTTCGTCGTTGCCGGTATTGATCGCATCGCCGGCGAAATCCGACGCCAGGGTGCGGATCATCAGCGCGGTTGCATCGCTGACATAACAGAACGAGCGAGTAGGGCCGCCATCACTCAGCAACTCGATGGTCTGGTCTTCCAGCAGGCTGGTCATGAAATCGGGCAACACCCGCTTGTCATCCAGCCGCAAGCCCGGACCATAGACGTTAAACGGCCTGACCAGCTTGATGGGGGTGCCGAACTGGCGGAAATAGGTGACGGCCAGGGTCTCGGCCATGCGCTTTGATTCATCGTAACAGGCGCGCGGACCAGTGCACGACACATAACCGCGATAGTCCTCGGGCGTCGGGATGAAATCGGGATGCGGGTCGCCATAGATCTCGCTGGTGCTCATCACGATCATCCCGCGAACATCGTTTGCCCGGGCTAGCTCGAGCAGGTGCTTGGTCCCATCGACATTGGCACTGATCGTTTCCAGCGGGAACAAGCGATAGACTGTCGGCGAGGCAATGCTGGCGCCATGCACGATCCAGTCGAGTTTCTCGTCGAGCACCAGTGGCTGCGATATATCGTGGCGCAGCACCCGGAAGTTCGGCTGGTCCTCAAAATGGGCGATCCGCTCAGGCAGACCGGTCTTGAAGTTATCGAGTGCTATCACCTTGCAAGGCTCGCCGGCCTGCGCCGCGTTCCAGCCAAGCAGCGTCTCGACGATGTAGCTCATCAGGAAGCCGCCGGCGCCGGTGATCAGGACGGTCGTGCCGGCAAACCTGGGCAAAACCGCCGACAGGTCAGCCAGCAATTCGGCAACGTCGTTTTTGACAATGTTCGAATAGAACTTCATGTCCGGCAGCATCCCGCGGGCAATTTCGGCGCAGCAATCATCAAGCGGATGGCTCCTTGCAGAATGGCAGTCATCCGCCATTCCCGATCGTGTGGTAAATGAAATCTCCGGGCAAGTCCGCCGCCCGCAGCGAACTACGAGAATCGAATATGGTATTGCCGCGCATGGCGCTTTTGACCTTTGACCAATCGAGCGCGTCCCACTCGGGCCAGCCCGTGCCGATCACCGCGATATCGCCGCCTTCCAGCGCGCCCAGGGCCGAATCCGCGTATTTGACGCTGCCGTTGAAGATCGGCTTCGCCAATTCGGTGGCGACGGGATCGTACACCGTGACATCGGCACCTCGTTCACACAATTGCTCGACCAGCGTGATCGAGGGTGAATGGCGCAAATCATCGGTGCCCGACTTGAAGGCCAGTCCGAGCAGGCCAATTTTTCGCCCGGAAAATGCCCCTAGCCGCTGCTCAGCTACATCAAGCACTTCTGCGGTGCGCCGGGCGTTGACCGCTGCGGCGGCGTCCAGCACCGGAGTTTGCAGGCCCTTACCGCGCGCGAAAGCCCGAAGTGCCGCGACGTCCTTGGGCAGACAGCTGCCGCCATAGCCGCTGCTGGGGCGCAGATAGGCAAGAATTCCGGGCCGTACCCGCTCGCCAGCGACGACCGGCGACAAGCGCTTGTCAAGATGCAGCGCATCCATGACGATCCCGATATCAGCGCCGGGAGTGTGCTCGCACAGCGAGGCCAGTTCGTTGGAAAAGGATATCAAAGTCGCCAATAGCGTGTTGGATGCGTATTTGGTGAATTCGGCATTGATGATCGAACTGGCGACCTTCGGGCAATCGAAGACTTCATAGAGCCTGGCGAATTGCGCCCCTGCCCGCTCATCCGACGCGCCGATCACAATCCGGTCGGGTGTCATGAAATCCTCGATCGCGGTCCCTTCGCGCAGGAATTCAGGATTCATGCACAGGCCGATATCCGGCCCGATTGGCTTCCCAGCGGCAGCTTCAAGCGCGGTCCGCACGACCCCGTCAGTGGTGCCGGGAACCACCGTGCTCTTGACTGCCACGACATGGTATTCAGCCTTGCCTGCAAGCGCAGCGCCGATCGCGGCCGATGCGGCTTCGATCTGCGAAAGGTCAATGCGCCCGTCTGCATCGGGCGTGCCGACAGCTATCAGCGTCGCGTCGGTCGCCTGCACGGCAGCGGCGAGGTCGGTCGTGGCTGACAGAGTGCCCGCCGCCACGGCTTCGGTGACCAGTTCCTGAAGGCCCGGTTCAAAAAAGGGCGCTTCGCCGCGCATGATCCGATCAACGCGTTCAGCGACCATATCGACACAGATAACCTGATGGCCAAGCCGGGCGAGGCAGGCTCCAGTGACTAGGCCGACATAGCCTGTCCCAATGATAGAAACCCTCATTCGAAACTACTCTGCCTTATTATGCTGCATGGGCCCGGGTGGAGGCGCGCTCGAACTCCATCCATGGCGGCGTTGGATTTTCAGCCAGCTTCTCAAGATGATCGCGGTCACGGACGGTGTCCATCGGATGCCAGAAGCCCTTGTGCTTGTAGGCCATCAGCTCGCCATCGCGGGCAATGTTGGTGAGCGGAGACATCTCTAGCGGTTCGCTGTCGCCGGGCAGATAATCAAGCACCCCGGGCTCGAACACGAAATAGCCGCCGTTGATCCAGGTCTCATACTTGAGGACCTTTTCGGTGAACTCGACAACCTGATCACCCTCCAGCTCGAGATTGCCGAAGCGCGCGGGCGGCTGCACCGCTGTAACCGTCGCCAGCTTGCCGTGCGAGCGATGGAAATCGAGCAGCGCCCCGATATCGACATTGCCGACACCGTCCGAATAGGTAACCATGAAGGTCTCGTTGTCCAGCCACTCGCGCAGGCGCAGCAGGCGGCCACCGGTCATGGTGTTGAGACCGGTGTCGACCACGGAAACCTGCCAGTCGACAGTTTTCGTTGGCTTCAGGGCGAGTTCGCCGTTGCCGATGCCGACTGTGAAGTCATTCGACATCAGATGCAGATCGTGGAAAAACTTCTTGATCGACATGGCTTTGTAGCCGCAGGCGACGATGAAATCGTGATGCCCCCAGTGATCATAGATATCCATGACATGAAGCATGATAGGGCGACCTGCCACCTCCACCATCGGCTTTGGAATGCGGACGGTTTCCTCGGCAAGTCGCGACCCCAAGCCGCCGGCCAATAACACAACTTTCATCACCAATGCCCTCGCGATAGAAAGAAATTTACCCGAGATTCCAATTCAACACTCTGCAATTATAGAGATTCCCGGCTAATCCAGAAGGGGGAATCCGTAGTAGCTTGGTTTCGCCAAACGGCTAGCCAAAAGGTAATCGGGTCAACGCGGGCGAAGGTACAGATGGAACCCTTCCCATTCCTTACCAATCGGCCCGGACACACGGCGATACCCGCGCGCGGTCGCCCAGGTTTCGAAATTTCGGTCGAGCGAGCCCTCCTCTCCAGTGAGGACTGCGGCTGGCGGATCGGCATCAAGGAACGCGTAGAGGTCGGATTCAGAAGTCGTTCGATAGTATTTCCGGTCACTTTCCGGGATATATCGGGCTACCCGGTAGACAAAAGGACCGGCCGCCAGTTCGGGATAGATCGCCATTCCGGCCTCAAGTGCGTAGACTGGCGCCAGGGTCGCCACTTTGTCTCCCGCGCGCAGACCCGCCCCCAGCAGCAAGTCGGAACTCTTGCGATGGAGCTTCACGGCAGTCAGCTTGCCCGGATTGGCCAGCCGCGGCAGCTCGGGCAGCAGTCTGGATGCCGAGCCTGCCACAGCCAAAATTGCCACCGCCAGCAAGAGCGGCGCGGCATAGGCCCGCTCGGTAAGGTTCAGCCGTGCGGCAGCTAGCAACATGGCGGCGATAACAAAGGGCACGGGAGGGACAAAATATTGCGGGAATGAGGGCTTGGGAACAAAGGAAACGATGACACCAAGTCCGATCAGCGCAAGCACCACAAGCAGCGGCCAAAGCTGAGGCCGGTCTGCGTCCCCGGCGCTCTCCTTCCGGAATCTCGGCATGATCAACAAGGTGGCGAACGCGCATAGCGCCAACAGATTGGCGTTCGAGAGCCAGATCTGTTCTGCCAGCACCACCCTTTTGGCGACCGACGAAATCTGCGGCACGTCAGAATTTGCCCAGTAGGCCGCGTGCAGTTCGGTGAAATAGCGCAATGTATGCGCCAGCAACGACTCATAATCGGATGCAAGGTAGGCAAGCACCGGAATGCCGCCGATCAAACCGCCCAGCACCAACGGCACAACGCCTTTGACCAGCCGCTGGGCCAGCGGTCGCTGCGATGGGGCAAACAGTGCCGCCAAGGCGAAGGGCGGCACGAGAAAAATGTAATTGGCCTTGAATCCGATGGCCAGCGAAACGAACACGCCGGCCACAAAGACGCAGGCTGGCGAAGGCGCATCCCAATCCAGCCCGCGGAGCAGAAAATACAGGCCAAACAGCGCGAACGGGATCGTCACGAGATTGTTGGTAGCCAGCATTCCCGGCTGGCCCAGCAGCATCACGTTGCCAAGCAGCAGCAGCAGCGCCGTGACGCTCGCGAGCGGTCCCGCACCCAGCCTGCGGCCGATCAGCCACAGCGCCGCAAGCGCCGCAAGCCAGCACAAGAACACGACAATGCGGCCGGTGAGCAGCAGATAGCCGGTATTCGTCACACCCAGAATGGCGCTCAAAAGATAGGGCAAATTGGGAAAATGATTGAACCCGAGGTCATCATAGAGCCGCCATGATGGAAGCTCTGCAGCAGCCGCCAGAAAGAGCTGTTCGTCGTGGTTGAGGGGATAGTTGAGAATGCGAGCAAGCAGCCCGGCCAGCAGCAGCGCCAGCAGCAACCGCACCGCGACAGTGACGTTCCTCGAGGTCCAGCGATCCTCTGTCCGTTCTTTCTGATCCATCCAGCGCGCTCAACCTCCGCGAGCATGATGGTCCAAAGCCGCGAGGAAAAGCGAGAGCCTATCTTGGCTTAGTCATTCAGGAGAGGCAGGTCATTCGGGTCAGGTCGAGTCACAACCCCGGTGTGGCACGAACTTCTCAAAACATCGGACGTCCGCAATTATAGGCCGGCAATGCGCCCGTTCCCGATCCGATGAAGCCCGAATAGCGCACGTCATCCTGTGCCAGCCAGCTCAGATATTCCTCGATATTGGGATAACCGTCGCCGTCGGCATCATTGTTGGCATCCCAGACGTTGGGGTTCGTGTTGGTAAAACGCTGCTCCCAGTCATTCGGCATACCGTCGTTGTCGGAATCCGGCTTTACCGACCCCTGGGTAAGGTTTGCCCAGCCACCCGAGGCTGCGACAGTCGATGTCCAGTCGGTCTGGAACAGGTAGGGGGATGTGTCGCAGGTGCGAACATCGTCAACGTAGAGTCTATCGACATTGTCCCGGCAGGGGCCATCCCGGCACAGGTCTGCGCCAGAAAAAGCGAGCACATCGCGCATCGCCTGCTCGGGACTGGTCAGATGCCAGGGTTCGTACTGCACAGAGCGGGTACTTGGAGACATGACATAGTTGCTGTTCTGCACGACCGCGAGGCCGGTTACCGAACAATTGCTGGCGCCAGTCGCAGTCACGCCGCAAACCGTCGACGGCACCGAGTTGGTTAGGAACCCGGCAGATGAAGTGTGCGGATCGGTAACAGTCTGGCCGAACATTCCGGCCACCCGGGTGCGAGGAGTTACATTGTCTTTCATGTACACGCTAAACCCAAACGGCAAGGTGGTTCCGTCAGCGTAAAGTACCGGAAAATAATTGCCGTCACTGCCATTGTAGCGTGGGCCGCGGAACGACACGTTGCCCATGAAGTTTGCGTAGGCACTGCCATATTGATTCGATAACAACCCGGTTTCGGCAATGAAATCGTAGAAAACGTTGTTGAACACATCCAACTGCATGGCGGTTCCGGCTGTCAGCGGAGCTACACCCATGGCTGCGTTGAGACCGCGCTGCTCGCCATGCTGCGAAAGGTTATGGGCAACTGTGACATTGCCCGACGGCTTGAGGAAAAAAGTCTTGCAATGCAGAGCGGCAATGTGGCCGGCATTTTTGCAGATATTCGGTCCTGCGATCGACCACTGAACCGTGCAATTGGTGCAGGCCATGTCAAGGCTTTCGTCGGTGCCGAACATCGAGGAGACGTGATCGATGATCTGGCGGTCCGTGCTGTTCAGCCGGATCGGATCGCCGTTCTCGGAAATCCTGCCCGGGTGCTCACCAAGTCGCGCGCGGATATGCCGCAAGATCATGTTGCTGCCGTCGCCGCTTGGCGAGCGACGGGTATCGATTAGTGAATCGACCGGATTGTAATTTGCTCCCAACCGGAACTCGATCCCTCCCGGCGAGGTCTGGCCGGCGATGTAGATCTTGGGAATTGAGATTTGCGCCGCTGACTGCAGGATGATCGCGCCCGCCACATCGAACACGCAGTAGCGTGGCCGACCGGCCGGGATCGAATAGGGCGAGGTAACCTGCAATGCGAGGGCGCATTCGCGATAGGTGATCTTGCCATCACCCGGTAGCGCAGAGTCTTCAAGCGAGTTGATCTTGTAAACCACCGCATCGGGCGCACGCACCGATACAACCCGGCCAAAGCCGATTGCCGTGGGGAATGCTATAGGGTGCTTGGCGCGGTCGGGGATGTTGCCGTCATCAGGATTCGAGAATGCTCCGGCGGCGCTCGCTCCGGGAGGCTGGTAATAGCTGACATTTACGGTCGCACTGGCATTGCCGCCAGTGCCGCTGCAGGTCACGGTATAGGTGCTGGCTTGCGGCGGTGTCACGGCGAGCGACCCGGTAGGTGCCGACAGGGGCGTGTTCGTCAGCCCACCGCCGGACAACGAGCATGAGGTGGCATCGGTTGACGACCAAGCCAAGGTGGTGCTGTCACCAGCCTTGATCTGTGCCGGCGAAGCCGAAAGTGTGACCAGTGGCGCCGGAGTGACACCGCCGCCACCGTTACTGCTGCTGCCACCACCGCCACTGCAAGCCGAGACGATAGCTGTCAAAGCCATCGCAAAAAGGATCCCCAGCGACTGCGAGGCCTGTCGATTACAGTTCATGGGGGACTCGTGATTTGCGGATTCTACGACACGACGCATCAAAAATTCACTCCGGCAGCTGCGGCCTGGCAAGCGGCCTCCGCAGATGATCAGCACTCGCCCCCAACGTGGATCACCATTCTGGATTTTACACTACCAACAGGTTCCTAGGATTATATTAACAACGCGTCTTACCATGAAATTAACCATACTAGGCAAGTGGGAATTCGCAGGTGAATGAGCGGATTAGCGTCATGAAAAATGGCTAATAGCGCCAGTTTTTTTCAACAATTCAATAATATGAAATAGATTGAGCGAGTGGCGTCAGAGCCAGCCAATGCGGTGGGCTGGCTGTCCGACGGGACCAATCGAATAGGCATCTGAACTTTCACAAGGCGGGATCCAGCCCAATATGCTGCACTGCCAAGGAGTTGCTACAGGATGCTCTGGTGCATGACCCGGTATCTCTCGCAAATTGCGCCAAGCGAGTAATTTTCCGCGATGTGCCGGCGCCCGGCAATTCCCATATTTGAGCGCCCTTCGCGGCCCAACTCGCCGAGCTGCAGGATTCCGCTCGCCAGATCCCCGGGACTGCACGGCGGGACGACGAGGCCGCCGCGGCCGACCACCACAGCGCTGTCACCGACATCCGTCGCCACGACCGGGACCCCGCAGGCCAGCGCCTCGCCGATGACATTGGGAAAAGCTTCGCCCCAGGCTGACGACACCGCCAGAATATCGAGGCCCGGCATCAGGAGAGCAAGATCGGAGCGCGCACCGCAATGCGAAATCCGGTTTGTGGGCAGCTGCCGGGCAAGCTGGGCCGCCATCTTGTCTGGAGGCGAGGCCAGGCCGTCTCCGATCATGAGCAGGTGGACATCCACGCCCTTGGCGCGGGCCAGTGCTACAGCATCGATCAGGGCGGCGTGGTCTTTCATCGGATGCAATCTGGCGACAATGCCGACGATCAGTGTTTCCGGATCAATCCCGAACTCGCTGCAAAGGCGCTCGCGTGCGTGGGGATCTGGCTGATACTTTGCACAATCGAAACCATTGGGCAGGACGAGCGAGCGCCGGGACGAAAAGCCAATCGCCTGATGCTGTTCAAGCGCAACTTGGGAGTTGTAAATGATTGCATCCGGCCGACACGACAATGGTGCACTCACGCGCAGCAAAGCACGGGTCTTCCATGTTTCGCGCCGAGTGTCAGCCAGCGAATGGCGCACATTCCAGACCAGCGGGACGCTTTGTTTAGCCAAGATCCCGGGTTTCGCCAAAGTGCTGGCGAGGCTGGCGGCCAGATTGCCATGATACATCCAGCCATGGATAACATCGGGGGAGGTTTCCCTGACAATCTTTGCAAGGCTGATGACGCCGCCCAGACTGGGCATCCCCCTGCGCAAGTTCAGGCTATCGATGCGAACGCCGCATGCCCGGATCCGTTCGGCGATTGGGCCTGGTTCGAGCAGCGAGACGACAGAAGCCCGTTCATCGCCGCCAGGCGCGGCCTCAAGCAGTTTTGCGAGCATGTTCTCGGCGCCGCCAACGTTGAGGCCGGTTATGACATGGAGAACCTTCACTGCCGCACCGTTCCTTGCACACGAACAGCCTTAGGCCGCGCCAACAGCAAATCCGGTAGCAAATACAGAAAGGCGTTGACCATCGCGGATGTCCTTATCGCCCAATTGCCCCGATCCATAGCGGCAACATTGGCCACTGTACCAAAGGCGAGCGACCGCAGCGGCCGTATCGCTGTCATCCCGTCGCGGCCCAAATGACCCGAACCTGGCCGGAGTGCCCGGTCGGGTTAGTCCTAATGCTTGGCTGAACCAACGCCAAACCCATTGCAACTTGCCGCAGCTGCCGCAATATCGCGAAAAGGTGTTTCCGATCAAATCACTATGACCATCACTGCATCCGCCTTTTTCGACCTGCCGGTCGATCGCATTTCGCCTGAGCTTGAAAGCTCGTTCTTCAGCAGTCTCAAAACGGGCAACAATACCTTCAAAAAGACCCAGAGCGGTCGATTTACCGAAATCGACGCAACTGTTGCAAAGCTCCTGTCGGAAAGCGCGGTTTGCGCGCCTGCAGTGCTCGATATCGGCATTTCCTCGGGCGCTACCGCGCTAGAACTGAAAACGCGGCTTGAGCAGGAAGGCTTGTCGCCCCACCTCACCGGCACCGATCAATCGTTCGAGGCTTGGCTCATTCCGGGCCCGCTCGGCAGTCAGGCGCTGGTGCAACCAGACGGGCATGTCCTCCAGTTCGAGGTGTTCGGCAAAGCGCTTCGCGCCTGGGACCGGCGGCTCGATCGCTTCACCGGCCGCGCGCTGCTCAACGCCGCTTTGCGCCGTGCCTTCCGGCGGGCGCGCGGGAATTTGCCGGATGTGGCAGGCAGGCGCCGCGTCAAGCTTGTCAGCCCGCGCCTCAGCCAATCGCGAGATATCACACTCCGCGAGGACAATATTCTCCTCCCAAACCCTGAGTTCGCGGGCAAATTCGATCTTGTCAGGGCGGCCAACATCCTGAACCGGGATTATTTTTCCGACACCCAGCTTACTGCCGGCCTCAGGAATGTCCGGTCCTACCTCAAGGGCCCCGGATCGCTGCTGCTGCTGGTTCGGACCGACAAGCGAACCGAAACGAACAATGGTTCGCTTTACATCGTCAGCGGTTCAGGGGGTCTAGAGCTGGTCACGCGCTTTGGAACCGGTTCGGAAGTCGAGGAATTCTTGCAGCTAGTCTAGCGGATCCGGCTTGCTTCAGGCCGGTTTGGGGGCGATGGACGGCGCCGCTCCCGTGATCCCGGCCAGCTCGTCGTAGATCGCCGAAATCGCTTCGACATGCCGGCTGCTGCCAAACCGTTGGCGCGCTGAAATCCGGGCCCGTGCCGCCATTTCCGAGATCTCTTCAGGCTCGGCAATCAACGCCGCAGCGGCCTGTGCCATCGCATTCGCATCGTCCGGATCAACAAGAATTCCCAATCCGTCGAGGATGGCTTCCGGTGTCCCGCCCGAGCGCGCCGCGACCACCGGGGTGCCTACCAGCATGGCCTCTACCAGCGTCCGGCCGAGCGGTTCGTCCACCGCAGTTACCAGCAACAGGTCACAGCCGCCGATCCAAGAAGCGCCAGACGATCGGTAACCCATCAACTTGACCGACCCGGCGAGTTCCGGCGCGGCAATGCGCCTGCGCATTTCTGCCTCGAGTTCGAGGTCTTCTGCCTCGCCGAACATCAATCCGGCGACCGGGCGGTCAACCGTCTGCCGGAGCCTGGAAATCGCCTCAATGAAGGCCAGTGGCCGTTTGCGATCGTTGAACAGGCCAAAATAGCCGCAAATGAGTGTTTGCGGCGAAAGGCCCAGTTCCCCGGCGATCTGCTGACGGTGCAGGCTTCGATCGACCTGCAGATCAATGTCGAATGGGCTGAACACAACCTGGGCCTCACGAGCGGCCCGGAAGGAATGTTTCCGCGGCAACGAAAAACGCGAAACCGTCACAATTCGGTCGGCCAGAAGCGGCGCAACGAACCTGAGCCCCCTTGCCGTCGGGTCGCCGCGATGGTGCCAAAGGAACTTGGCGCCGGCGAGTTTGGCCGCCAGTGCCCATGTGGCGTGGCTCCGACCATCGTTGGTATGAACGATTGACGCCTTGCGACTGCGGAGGAATTCAGCCCGCCGACGAATGCCGGCGAACGTGCTGAAAAATTTTAAAAGGCCAAAAGCCCGCCCGACCTCAAAGCTCTGCCGTGGCGGACACGGGTCCACGGCGATCTCGAACCCGGCAAAATGTTCTGCAAGCCGCCCACCCGCTCGTTCGACGACGACCAGCGGGCGATACTTGGTCTTATCGAGGCCCAGAAGCAGGCCAAGCAGCGAGTGATGACTGCCGCCCAGCATATCGCCCGCAAGCGGAAAGCAAATCGTTATCGGCCCACTGCCGCCGGGGACAGCCAGCTCCGATGCCGCAGCCTTTGCGCAAGTCTGCCCCGATCCATCCTGCTCGCCAGCCCCGCTATCCCCGTCAGCCCTCATGTCAACGGCGCCCGAGGCCAGCTTGCCCGACCAGCAGGGCATCGAGGTGATCGAGATACGCGTCCAGATTGCTGGTTCCGTCCAAATCCTTGTCGGCCCAGGCATCAAATTTTGCGGGATCGGTCCCGTTTGCTTTTTCCCAGCGGTCATCCATGCCATCGCCATCATTGTCCGGGTACGGCGCCGCAGAAGCAATCGGCGGGATCGTGCCAGGTGCATGTACAATCCGTCCTCGACGCAGCCGCACATCTTCGGCGACTTGGCGGTCCAGACTGTCGCGCGGCCATGCACCGGCCTTCTTCAAGGCCGCTTCGTAACCGGCCGCCGCCTTCAGCGGCGTGACCGTCAATCGGCACGGCGGGGCCCGGCGGGCGTGCGATGCCGCTGACGGCGCCACATGCGAGAACCGGCCGATGAAGACATTGTCCGCCATATATATGGAAGCGGCGCCTTTGCTGCCGGTGGTCTGCCGGACAATCCCGACCGCGTCCTGCTTTGTATTCGGGCCAGCGACAAAGCTGTTGCCGACCAGCGAGACCGGCGTACCGCCCCAGGTCTCCCAGACCTCGGCGAATTCGGACTTGGCGTTGTAGAACACGTTGTTGATCACCTCGATACAGGAGCCGGGCGGGAAATTGACGTCGGGATTGCGGTCACCACTGTGGGCGCAGATGTTGCCGATGAAGCTGAAGTGCTGGCGGTCTGCCGGATGGCTGGCCAGCAATGCGCATTTGTCGTGGCGCGGAATGCCCCAGGCGAAAATCGAATTGCTGACAGTGATATAGTCGTTGTCGTCATAGCCGTTGACCAGTTCGTCACGGGCCCAGCTGGCGCTGACATGATCGAAGACGACGAACGAGCTTTTTTCGACTGTGACTGAATCCTCCGACCCGCGCTCGTCGCCGGTCCGGTCGTTGCGGACACGAATGTGGCGCACAACCACGTCATGGGTATCCTTGACGACCAGCGGAGTTCGTCCGCCAGCCGCGCCGGAATGGGCGAGCGTAATGCCGCCGCCCGGCGCTGTCTGACCGGCAATCGTAATGTAGGGATTGGAAATAAAGGGCGGACGGCCGACAAAGCGGATCAGCCCGCCGACCCTGAACACGCAGACCCTCGAGCCGGTCGCTTCGATGCAGGCGCGCAAGGTGCCGGGTCCGGAGTCAGCCAGCGTCGATACCGCAATTACCCTTCCGCCGCGGCCGCCCTGACTTTTTGCGCCATAGCCAATCGCAGCGGCGAACGCGGGCTTGTCCTTCGGACGCGGGTCCGGCTCGTTGATCGTGGCTGCGGCGGAAATTGCGGTCGTGCCTCCGCTCGTGTCCCGATTTTCCGCGTTTCCTGCTGGCGAAATCGAACAGGCAAGCAACCACGGCAAGCTGCTCAAAAGCATCAACCCCATCGATGAGCCGCGCTTCGGCAAAGGCGAATGAATCATACTGCCTTACTTTCGATTGAGATAGGCCGAACACTTCGTATTTCACGGCGATCGCTTTGAACAGGGCTCCATCGTCGAGTTAAGAGGAGCGACCGGCGACCGGACCCTCATTCGGCATCGGTTGAATATCTTTGGTATAGGGCTGTAGGCTCAATATAGGTCCGCCAAAGCCAAACGACCCGGCTGCTGTCCCGACTGCCGTTTGCTCCCGCGAGGTTGACACTATAAGGGGTAAGGTGTGCCCAGACCAACAGCGACACACCCAATGGCGGCTGCAAGGCCCGCGCGCGACGGCGCGAATTATTATTCCTGGCCTGGATTTTCTCAGGTCCGGGATCGGCGGCAATTGTTCGTCCGGCTCCTGACTGCCTTTGCGGCATTCACCCTGTCCTGGCACATTTTCCGCCTTGGCAGCATCAACCTGACTCTGTCTGACCTGGCCTTGATCGCTGCCCTCGGCCTCCTGCTCACGCGCGGCAATCTCAATGTGCTGCCGTTCGGTAAGCTGACCAATCTGTGGTTTATCGGACTCGTCCTGATGCTCGGAGCCTTGCTTGTGAGTTCGCTGGTGAACGGCGATCCAGAGCGATGGTTCGTCGTCGGCGGCCAATATATATTTGGCTACCTGCTTTTGCCCATGATCCTGGCAAGCAACGATAAAGCGTGGCTTCGCCGCTATCTGGTCTGCTTTGTTATCGGCGTGGCGGTTTCCCAGGCAATCGCCATTACCGCCGGCTTCTTTCTCACTTTCGAAGACACCAAGGACATCATGGGCTGGGATTTTTTGACCGGAGCGGGCCGCATCGGGGCCTTTTCCGGAAATGCCAACGCAAACGGCGGTATGGTCGCGTTTGCTTTGCCGATCCTGGTGAATGCCCTGCATCACCGCACAATATCGATCAAACTTGCCCTGCCTTGCGCTGCGATCTTGTTCTGGGGACTGTTGGCAAGTGCAAGTTTTACAGGATTTTCAGCCGCCATGCTGGCGCTGGTCATCGTATTTTTGGTCGCTAATCCGCTGAAAGCCCTAAAGTTCGGTTTGCCAGCCGCACTCCTGATGGGCGCATTCCTGGCAACCGATCCGCCGCTGCCTGCGGCATTCGAGAGACGCGTGGCGGGCGCGCTGGAGAGCGGCAACCTGGACGAGGCCGGGTCATACGTTGGGCGGGCAAATCTGAACGCAGAGGCATGGCGCGTCGCCGATGACACCATGCTGATCGGACTGGGAGTCGACGGCTTTCGGAAGGTCAGCTCACATGGGGCTCCCGTCCATAATTTCCCCTTGATAGTATTGACCGAAGGCGGATTCGCGGCGTTGGCTGGCTTGCTCTTGCTCATCGGTGCGCTCTGGTCGGCTGCTCTCCTCGCGGTCCGAGTCAACCGGTACGACGGGGCAATGGTGGTCGCCGTTCTCACGGTTTTTTGCGTCTTCACAATTGCCGTGCCCCACATGTTCTCTCGGCTTTGGATTGGCCCGGTCATCCTGGCACTTTCGGTTTCCTTCGCACGAAATCCGCGAGAGCCTGTGGTGGCTGGTAAGACGAGATTCCGCGGCGAAGCTCCTTCAACCCTGCAGGGCAAGGGTCGCCATCCCTCTTCGCGAGCCGAAATCTAGAGGATCCCTGCACCATGCCGTTGAACAGCGACTCGCCTCTGGCTGCAAGCGGGACCACTTCAGGGCAGCGTAAGGCCGGTTTCATGGCCTGGCTCAGCGGCGATTCCGACAACCGCACTATTATCCAGCAGCGGTTGGGGAGCATCGCTCACCTTCTAACCGGTAATGTGACAAACGCCGTCATCATGCTGATCGGCACCGTCGTTGCCGCCCGGACGCTTGGGGCAAGTGCATACGGTGTTTTCGCTCTGGTGCTGACCGTTTGCCGCATCAGCGAGCGGCTGCTGCGTTTTGAATCCTGGCAACCGTTGATCCGGTTCGCTGCACAAGAGGAAATTTCCGGCGACCCGCAGAGCCGGTCGCAACTATTCCTCTACGGCTTGTTGCTGGATGTCTGCAGTGCGTTGCTCGCCGCAGTCCTTGCGGTAGCTGGCGGATATGCGCTCATGCCGCTGCTCAATCTCCAGCCCGAGCATTTGCCGCTGATCGCGGTTTATGCGGTTGCCGTTGCAGTCAACATCCGCGGCATGCCGACAGCGGCACTTCGCCTGAGCGGCCAGTTCCGAACCCTGGCTTACGTGCAAATCTTTTCAAGCTTGCTGCGCTTGTCGCTTGCCAGCCTCGCATTCATTTTCAAGGCAGACCTGCTGACCTTTGTCATGATCTGGACGGCAGCCCAGATGATCGATTCCCTGCTGTTTCTGTGGCTCGGATTTCGCGCTCTGAAATCGCTCGGCATTCCGAGCCCGCTGCGCGCCGAACTGCACGGCATGACGGCCAAGTTTCCTTCGTTCATGAAATTTGCCTGGTCTACCAACATCTCCAGCAGCCTGCGCACGCTGACCCAGGAAGCCGATACGCTTCTGGTTGGCGCCCTGGCAGGAACATCCGCTGCCGGATTCTACCATATTGCGAAACGCATGGCGAAAGTGGCGCAGCAGGTCGGCGACATGGTTCAGGCAGTCCTTTACCCAGATATGGCGCGGCTCTGGGCCAGGTCAGAGATTGCCAGATTCCGGCATCTCGTCGGACGAATCCAGCTGGCATTGGCGGCAGTGGGACTTGGCTTGCTCGGCGCCTGCTGGCTGGTCGGCAATTGGCTGATCAACATGTTTTTCGGGCAGGAATTTGCAGCAGCCTACCCGCTGCTGATCGCCCAGTTGATTGCAGTTGTTCTCATCATGCATGCAGCGCCGTCGCGCTCGGCGCTGTTGGCGATGAACCGTCCGGGCTTGATTCTGATGGTTGCCATGTTATCGACCGGACTGTTTTTTGCCGTCGCCTTCGTTGCGATGCCGATCTACGGCGCGATCGGGGCTAATTTCGCGCATATTGCGTTCGCCGCCTTCACTGCCCTCGCATTGGACTTTGCGTGGTGGCGTGGCAGCCGCGAGCGACTTGATTCGCGAACCGCTGCGCCATGACAGGCAGCCGGTAATGGGTCTGCTTTCAGCGCGAGCGGCGAATTGAACGGAGCCGGGTATCGCTTTTTTGAGGGTTTTCCAATAACGCTGCATGCTTGGCATAAGCCATTGGTATTAGTCAGAATGGGCTGATGTGCGCCCCAATACCTTTTTGAGACAGCGCGCCCGCAAGTTATAGCTTTCTCGAGTGGCTCTGCGGATTTACACTGATCCGCTGACGAGCAGTTACCTGAGGATATGCCCTTGAGCAGCCTGACTATCCATGGTCGTGATGATCCCGCAGGCGGGATGCCGTATCGCGATGCTTCCTATTATCCTGAACCGGTCGCGGCTACAGATGGGTTCGGCATAAGCGATCTGATGCGAGTCATTCGGCGTAACCGGCTCCTGATCTTGATGATCATGATCCCGGCCACTCTGGTGACCCTGGTCTGGCAACTGACCTCGCCCACGCTCTACATGTCGACGGTTTCCGCCAAGGTCGAATTGATCGACGACGTTGGTGTCAACCAGGCCGAAGTCCTGGCTCGAAACAGCCAGCGCGTCGCCAATGAAGTCAAGCTATACCGATCGCGTTCAAGCGGAGAACGCGTGGTCCGCGATCTCAGGCTTGATCTCGACCCCGTGTTCCTCGCAAGTATCGGAGGGGTCAGCGGCAAGACGGAGGCCGAAAGAATCGGCCAAGCCACTTCTCGCGTGCTTTCGATGATCGGCGTAGTTTCCGAAGCCGGCTCTGACCAGATTGAGGTTTCGGTAACTGCACGTTCGCCCGAGCTGGCGGCCAGGATTGCTAACCAGATCCCGGTTTCGGTCCGCTCACTCAAGAACGCGCAGGCAGTCGAACGGCGCGCCAAGTTGCTCGCCTCGCTCGAGCAAGAGCAGACCAAACGCGAAAAGGATGCGATCGATGCTGCCCAGCGGGTGGCGGATTTCCGGCGCGACAATCGTTTGCTGATCGGGGCGGGTAGCACCGAGGACCTTCTTCAAGTCAATCGCATAGCGGCCGAGGCCGCATCGGCCGCCGGTCTGCGCGCCGGGTCGGCAGCCCAGAGTGCCGGGGTAGCCCGCGCGGCCGGCATCAGCAGTACCTCAGGGACGTCCTCGCCGGTCGTCCAGCATCTGCAGCGCCAGGAAGCGGATTTGTCGGCCGAACTCGCGCGGTTATCGCAGACTTATGGCAGCCGCCATCCAGAGATCGTGCGGATTAGCGGCCAAATCGATGAAGTCAGGCGCAGTCTGTCGCGCGCGGATGCCGAAGCAAGCGCTGTGGCGGCAGCCGCCGCAAATGCCGAAGGCGCGCGGATGGCTCAACTCGCGCGCAGCGAAGCGGCTCGGGACGCCGCCCGGGCCAGTCAGCTGGGAGGTATTCTAGCAAGCACAACCCGCAAGGCATTCGAGAACACGAGCAATTCTGTAACACTCGACCAGTTGGCGCGAACATCGGATCTCGCCGCCAAGGCGCTCAATGACCTTACGGACCGCATCTCGCAAGTGCGCGCGCAGATGCAGCAGGAGGGTGTCACATCAACGATTGTTTCGCCTGCCGTCGCAAATCATTCACCGGTTGCACCCCAGCCTCTCAAGCTGGGACTGTTTGCCGTGCTTGGTTCGGGCTTGTTCGGTTTGCTGCTCGCCTTCACGCGCGAAATTGTCGACGACAAGCTCCGAACAGCCGCGCAGATCCGCCGCCTGTTTGGATTGCCAACTTTCGGAATGCTGCCGCTGGTCCACAAGGAGTTCAGCAGGGATTTGCAGGAGAGCCCTGTCTTGCTTGAGCCGCATTCGCTGTTCGCGGAAGTGGCCAGGGCGACCTACACCGAAGTGCATGCGCTTGGCACAAGCGGTAAGACACAATCCGTCGTGGTTACCTCGCCGTTGCCGAACGACGGAAAATCGATCGTCGCTCTGTCGCTTGCATCGGCCGCTGTCGCAGCTGGGAAGCGAGCGGTTGTGTTGGATCTGGACCTTCGCAAGGCTGGAATCCTTCAGCAGATTCATAAGGACAAGCATTCCCCCGACCTGCTTGAAGTTCTCAGGGGCAATGTCGACCTGCAGCTGTTTGCGCCGCGCGAACCGGCTACGGCGCCGGTTGATCTTGTCGGGGAAGAATTCGATAGAACTGCGGGCCGCATTGCGCTTCTAAGCGTCTCCAAGCCGGTAGTGCACCCCAGCAATGTCATCAATTCGAGGAAGCTGGCAGCCCTCGTCGAGGACTTGAAAGTGCGGTTCGACCTAGTGGTCATCAATGCTCCACCGACACTCACGGTCCGCGACGCGGTCACCATGCGTGATTTCTCGGACCATACCGTGATTGTGGCACGCTGGGGTCAAACCACTATCGACCAGATGCGGGCAACGCTTGAATTGCTCAATCCCGACAGGGTCGAAGGCATCATCTTTAGTCAGGTCGATTATCCCGAACATGCGCGCAGGGTTTATGGAGATTCGATCCAGTACTATTTCGATTCGTCCGACTACTACAGCGACGACGCTCCGCGCCGCACCACTTTGGTTGACGAAGTGAAGCGGATGTTTACTTGGCGCGCCGCGCGCTAAACGAGGTGCTCGCCGCGATCACGGTTTTCTGTGGTACCGTTCAGTAAGCATGAGGAAAGAGCACTAGGTGCCTTGCAACTGTCGCTGATCGTTCATTGATTTGGGCCGATGTCCGTGGCCCAACAAACGCGGATGCACGAGCGATTCCGAGATAGATGAAACCATCGGGCGGCTGGCAATCAAAGGGTAAAATAGGCTCGATCCGGCTCAATCGGAACCGAAACGAGGCTAGGAACCATCTACAAAGCCAGCCAGTCTTCGGGTCACCGCTTTCGGTCCAATAGGTCCGATTTTTCTATGCCCTCGATGGCGCGGCTGGAGTCACCTGGCTTTTGTACCAAATGACTCCGACTGCTGTCAGACCGCCACGCGCAACTGAGGAGGGTTTTGAACCCGCCCTACAGGTGGCCGTGTTGCTTGGGTCTGGTCGTGCACGATCGGATCCATCTCCAGGCCCCGGGTGAACGCCCAAATTGCAGCCTGCGTGCGATTGGTCACCCTGAGCTTGCGCAGCACGGTCTTGACGTGCGCCTTGACCGTCGACTCCGTGATCAGAAGTTGGCGCGCAATGATCTTGTTCGAATGCCCGGTGACCAGGCAGCGCAGAATCTGCAGTTCTCTGGCCGACAGGTTTAGATCGCCCATATCCCATTTGCCGGGAGGCAGTTTCCAGACGGTGGCATTCAGCGCCGAGACCATCTGCGATGGGAATACCTTTTCGCCCGCCGCGACCAGACGCAGAGCGCTGGAGAGCGATTCACAACTGATTGACTTTATAAAGTAACCATCAATGCCTTCGCCAAATGCCGCAGCAATACTTTCAATGCCGACTTCATCTGCCATAAATACTATCCGAGAATCATCAAAGCGCGTGCGCAAAGCTCTCGCCACGCTCACAGCTTCGTTACTTCCGTTGATATCGCAAAGGATGATGTGACAGCGATCACTTTCCACTGCCCGACATTCTAATTCAGAGTGTGAGGAAATTGAGTCAATGACTTCAAAGCCATCCTCGGTAAGGATGCGCTTCAGGCCTTCTCGAACCACTTCGGTCATGGCGACAATCGATACTGTACATTTAATTCGCATACCAAATCCCGATCTAGCTAGCGTCAAAACACGCCAGACTATGTCCTTGCAAGTTCTTCGAACTCGCCGGTCTTATAGCCAAATCTGATTGCGAACCCCCAGCTCGTTCCGTTGCTCACCGAAAGTATAACTACCAAAGGGAGACGCGTGCTGTTGAAACGTTTCAACCATACTACTTATGCGCTGTAAAGCACCTTTTTCGTCAGGGAATCCCATTGCGAGACAATGGTGGCCACATCGAACCGGCCTGCCTTGGCCCGCGCGGCCGCTCCCAGCCGCTTCCGCAAAGCCTCATCTGACATGACTTGGCGCATTGCATCAGCCAGCAAACTGACATCTTCACTGGGCACGAGAATTCCGTCAACGCCATCGGTCACGATGTCTCTGGGTCCGAAATCACAATCAAATGCAATCGCGGGGAGTCCGGCGAGCATCGCTTCCACAAGGACATTCCCAAATCCTTCGAATCTGGATGAAAGCACGAATGCGTCAGCGGTTGCCAGCCAATGACCGTGGCCCTGGCTCATACCCGGCAGCATGATCCGCTCTGTCATCCCGGTGTCACGGATTTGCTGTTCGAGTGACGCTCGCTCGGATCCCTCGCCCCAGATCTCCAGGCGCCAGTCAGGAAATTCAACCGCCAGCATCGCAAAGGCGGCGACAAGCAGATCGAACCCTTTTTGGTGCGCCAGCCGGCCGGCTGCAACAACTACCAAACCGACATGATTTTGCCGCACAGTGTCTGGTTTCGCAACGGGATTGGGTATCACGACAGCGCGTTTGGCAATGTCCTTTGCGTAACGTGATTTGATTGTCTCGGTTTGGAAAACGATGGCGGCTGCAAAGTGCGCCAGCTTCGTCCAGACCCAGGCCCAAAGTGGATTCGCTTCCTGTTTTGCGGGATTATTGCGCTCGGAAATGATGACCGGGACGCCGCTGCCAATCCCAGCCACCAAGGTCAGAACGTTGACCTTGGTCAGGAAGGAGATGACCAGATCCGGGCGCTTTGACCGAATGAGCTTGCGAAGCGCCAGAAGTCTCCTGGCGCTGGCAGTGATACCGCGCAGCAAGGATCCGCCGCCTGCGGCGATATCAAGCCGGATCAGTTCGACGTCCTTGTGGAATTCATACGCAAGCGGATCCTGCGGCGAGTCAAAGGCCACTACCGATATCTGCTGGCCCTGTTCGGCCCATTTGCTTGTCAAAAGCGCCGCAACGCGCTCTGCCCCGCCCATTCCCAGCCCGGCGAGGATAAACAACACCTTCATTTGTCGATCCTTCCTGGATCTTGTCCGATCTGGCCCAGCGCAACCGAAAGCTCAGAAAACGTCCCTATCTGCCGGCCCGCTGAATAGCCGGTACCAGGCGAATCGAACTGATGAACCCTTTCCGGCCGCAAAATCTGGATGGTGTGCCAGCCAAGCGCGTTCGGCGTAACGAAGTCCTTCCGGGGATTGTCTGCCACATAGGCGTAATCCTGCGGAGACAATCCAAAATACTCGTGAACCGCGAGGTAAGCACGCTCATGCGGCTTCCAGCACTCGCGTCCCCAGAAGTCCGTCACAAAGATCGGATCGAAACCAAGCGAGGGCAGTCCGAGTGCGGCAATTTTCCGCTCCTGCGCCTCACGGTAGCCATCGGTGATGATTGCCAGTCCAAGATCGGAAGGCGCCTTAGCCAGCCAGGCAAGAACGTCAGGCTCCAGAGCGATGTCGGGAAGGTGATTGCGATAGGCCGAGACCATCGCCGTGACGACCTCAGGGTCGGGCTCCAGATCATATGATCGCAGGACCGCATCGAAGATCCTCCTGCGGTCGCCCCGAAGAAATTGGGCCCATGCAACGTCGAACAGACCTTCGATCCCCAGATTTGCCTTCGCCCACTCGGCCACCGATCGAAAGCCGCTAATCGCGTAATTCCGCTCAAGATAGAGTGTATCATCGAGATCGAAGACCACCACGCTCGAGATTTTGCCTGAACGGCTCATGGCTCAACAAATGCAGCAGCGTCATAGCGCAGCATGACAACCCCATCTCGCCACGCGTCATGTGCGGAAACGGGCAATCCTGCTGCTTCTTCGAGAAGCCAGCGGGCAAATTGCGCGCCGGCTTGGTGGGCAAGCGGATAGCCGCCGCCAAATCGCGCGTTGATCTCGAAAATCGACGGACCGCTCTCGTCAACGATCGCCTGAAAGCAGATAACGCCGCGAACGCCGGTGAAGTGCTCGGCAATCCGCCAGCCGAGCGCACACAGGTCGGTGCGCCGTTCGGTAAGGCCCTTTTCGACTTCCCCTGCCCTCACCTGCATGCGGCGGTGCGGAATGACGCAGCGAGCCTGGCCAGACTCGTCGAAGAACATATTGATGGTATATTCGGCGCCGACCAGCAGTTGCTGGACAATCAGCGGCTCGGATTTGATCCGGGGCAACGCATCGGCCGTAGCCGCCACCGAAATGGATCGTCCCGCGCTGCCGTGACGAGGCTTGACCATGGCGGGCCACTGCCAAGCTGCGGGGGAAGCGCGCACTTCATCCAGGGTCGCGGTTCGCGGAGTCGGCAAGCCCGCCTTCTCCAGCGCAACGGCAGTCGCCAGCTTGTCCCGCGCGATCGAAACGAACTCCGGCGAGCTGACGGCAATCCTGGTGCCGACAGCGGCAAAGGCCTCTGATGCCTGACTTAGCGCCAGCAGTTCCGTATCGATCGTCGGTATCACAAGATTGACGCGGTGTTCGCGGCATAGGCGGAGCGTCGCCGGCACAAATTCCGCGCTATCGGCTCTGGGTACAGCGAAGCAAAGATCGGCGCGCTGGCAGGCAGCGCTCATTTCAGGTCTCACATCGGTCGCCAGAACAGTCAATCCGATCCCGAGCTGCCTCGCCGAATCGCGAAAAGCCTCAAGCAACTCCACCCGTCTGCCCGCCGAACTGACTAGAATCGTGAGCGAAGGCTTTTCGTTCGGCATTCCCGGTTTAGTCATCGCGCGTCGATCTCACGCACCAGCACGAACCCCTCTGCGGCCCGCACGTTGACGCATGACCCGCGCAAGGCGGCCAGGGCCCGCAAGGATTCCACGGAACGCTCATTCGGGAAACTCCGGCATTGCGAGGCGAAGCACTCGAACGCTGCAACCTTGGTGTCGAGATGCCCCTCGATTTCGACAAACAAATTGGGAGTGAATGCTGGCGTCAGATAGGGGGCCGACCAGTTCGTTTCTGAGAGCGTCTCATAGGCCAGTATCCGGCTTGGCCGGAAACCACCGGCAGGCCGGGATGCTACCATCGCTCCATGGAAGATCAGCTGGTGATCGATGTGAATGTCGCCAACAAAGGGAATGAACAGCGTATCAGGTGCAACCTTCCCGATCAGATCGTGCAGCGCCTTGTTTAACTCAGCCTGAGGGGTCTGGTCCAGACGGGCGGCGGGGAAATCGAGATAATGGCTTTGTCTGACCCCCAGCAGCCGATGCGCGGCGGCGGCCTCCGCCCGAACCTCATCGACCTGCGCCTGCGAAAAGGCCGGTGCCATTCCCCGGGTTACGATGGCGACATCCACGGCCCTGCCACTGCCAGCAAGCCGCGCGATCGTTCCGCCGCAGCCCAGCACTTCGTCGTCCGGGTGGGGCGCAATGACCAGCGCTGTGCCAATCCGATCAAGCAAGCTCATGAACGGCGCCCCAATACGGCATGCATCAAGGGGAGCTTCGCGTTTTCCGCGAGCTCGAAATAGCGCACCCGCAGAAGACTGCCATCGCCGCAAGCAACGCAGAACGCGGTATCCTCCCGAGCAACGATCTGGCCGGGAATGGCATGATGTTCGCGGCCCGGTGCTGGTTCTGCACTCCAGATAGTCACTCGCTCGCCCTTGTGTTCGGTGAATGCGCCCGGGTAGGGTCGGCCGACAGCTCGCACAAGCCTGTCGATTTCATCCACTGGCCTGCTCCAGTCAATCCGGCCGTCCTCGGCCGTGCGCTTCGTGGCAAAGGTGGCACACGTCGAATCCTGCGGTGTCCTCAAAGGCTCGCCGTTTGCCAGCTGATGCAGCGCCACACCAAGAATGCGCTGAAGAGCATCCATATGTTTCGCATAGAGGCTGGCAGCCGTCTCGCGCGGGGCGACGTGGAAGTAGTGCTGCGCCAGGATATCGCCGCTGTCCACGCCGTCGTCGATCCAGAATAGCGTGGATGCCGTGATCTTCTCGTCGAGCAGGATTGTCCAGGGCAGGGCTGCTCGCCCCCGCAGCCGCGGCAGAGCAGCGGGATGATAGCCAATGACGCGATCGGCCACGGCCGCGCGAAATTCCGGACCGCAGATCTGGGACCAGCCAATCACGAAAGTAAAGTCGGGAGCCAACGCCGCCGCTTGCTCGCACGCATCTTCGGAATTGCTCGCTTTGGCGAGGAGGAGTTCCGCACCAAGCGCCTTGGCATCCGGTGCCAGATCGACATAATCGGAATGCCGCCCAGCCAAATCCGGCGGCAACGTCATAATTCCGGCAAGAGTCCAGCCTGGGCAGTTCGCAATGGCGTGCGCGGCGACGCGCGTGCCTTCAACCGCGCCGACTATCAAAGCTCGCATGAGCCCTCCCAACCTCGTGCCTGTTAACGCGATCATCTCGCACAAGCACTGCCAACGTCCTGAGAAAAATTAACAAATCAAGGCCCATACCGCGATTTCTGATGTACCAGATATCGAGCTCAAGCTTTTCCTCCGGTTCCAGCAACGGCCCGCCATGGACCTGGGCCCATCCGGTCAGTCCGGGCCGGACCGAACAGCGCTCTTCTCCGGCCAGGCCATATGCAGCGATCGTTTCCGGCAAAAGCGGGCGCGGACCAAAAAGGCTCATGTCGCCAGCAAGGACGTTCCACAGTTCCGGCAACTCGTCGAGCCGCGAGCGCCGCAGAAAGCGACCAAATACTGTCGTGCGCGCGGCGTCCGGCAAAGGATCGCCTTGTTCGTCCCGCGTGTCCCGCATCGACCTGAATTTGGCAATGCTGAATGCTCGGCCGCCAAGCCCTGCTCGGCGCTGGCGAAACAGAACCGGAGTGCCGATGTCGAACCAGACGCCCAAGCTCAGAACGGCCATCAAGGGTGCGGTTACAATCAGTCCCAGGAATGCTGTGACGATGTCAACGCCGCGACGCATCTTCGTGGCTTTCTGGCTCGCGCCAGATCGCAGCGTTCGGATAGGTTCACGGTGATCCTTCAACAATCCCATGGTGCCAAGCAGCAGTGCATTGACCTTGCGCACATCGAACTTCGCTTCGGCGATCCTGCGCGACGCAGCGCCCATCCGGGCTGCCAGCCCTTCTTCGGTGGCAAGTCGCAGCATCGCCCTGGCAAGCGCTCCCGAATCCCGTGGCGGTACCAATATACCGTTCTCATCCTCACCGGTAAAAACCGTCTCCCGGCAACCTGGCATGTCCGTCGTCACAATGGCGCGCCCTGTCGCCATTGCCTCAAGGATAGTGCGCGGCAAGCCCTCCCTGTAATAAGTCGGGAGGACAAAGACCGTGGACCGGGCAAGGAACGGACGAACATCCCGGGTTTCACCAAGATATTCGATCACGCCCTCGTCCTGCAATACTTTCAGCTCATCCGGTGAAATGCTGTTGGGATTAGCATCGAAGGGCCCAAGAAGCTGAAACCGGGCCTCGGGGCAGACAGTCCGCGTTTCTCTGGCAGCGGCAACAAATTCTGCCAAGCCTTTGTCCCACATCAGCCTTGCGATCATGAGGAAGGTCGGGGGACCGGCGGAGAGCGGCGCTTGTTCGAAACTGTCAGTGCAGATGCCAGAACCAGGAACCTGCACCAGGCTATGATCGGGGCCGACGATACCGAACTTGCGCATCTCGCCGGCGTCGTCGCGGTTGAACACGAAAACGGTGTCGGCCTTTGCTACGGCCACCCGGTACAGCAGGCTGACAACCTGCCTGAGCAATCTTGGCCGGAATCCAACCCCATTGGAGAACGCATGTCCAAGCCCACTGCACATCGCAAAGAAGCGAGTCCGGCTTGCGAGCCGGGCAGCGATGCCGCCATAGATGATCGGCTTCTGCGTATAGGCCAGTACGACATCGGGACGCTCGCGCCTCATCAGGCGGAACAGGTCCCACAGCGTGCGAAGGTCGTGGAGCGGGTTCGTCCCGGTTCGCGCCATTCTCACGGTGCTGAAACCAATGCCCATGCCCGACAGCGTGCGCGTGATCGCATCATCGGCATCGGGTGCGCATGCAGTCACTTCATGGCCTGCCTCGACCATCGAAGCGAGCAGCGCACCTCGGAAGTTGACGAGTGAATACGCCAGACTGGAGAGGACAAGGACTTTCATCAGCTCAATCTTTGGGCCAGCGTCTCAGGTTTGGCAACTCGTCCTACCTGATGGCCGGAATCGCCATGCAACAGACTGTACAACCGGGAAATTTCTCCCAGAGCCAACTCTGCGACCCGCCAGCCTGTAGCGGGGAGCATAGCCGATCTGAGTTTGGCGGATGTATTCGATGTACGTGTCCAGCTTGGCATGACCCGCTTATACACTACCGACAAGCGGCACCTGCCAGAAAACAATGGCCTCGATACCTTTGGAGTGCGGACATGGTTACCATCGGTCCCAATGCGATTGCATCGTCCGAAAGGGCTAATAGCTAACCAATAGGGGCATCATACTCCGTCTCTGTGCCCCCCCGCGCGCAAATGGCCCATCATGCATTTGCAATTGTCTGGAAGAGGTTAACCAGCCCTCAGGCGAAACTTCTTCACTGGCGTCGGGACCGGTGGAGTCATTTCAACAGGTGGTAATGTGAAGACCCCAACAAAACGGACTAGCCATTTTAGAAAGCTTCGGCCTCTTGCTGTACTGTTTCTCGATGTCTGTGCAGCAGCAGTTGCCCTGCCGATCGCGCTTTGGCTTCGAGTAGGTTTCGGCCCCACTCAATCGATGGTCGATGGCGTGATTGTGGCGATACCAGTCGTGGCTGCGGTTACGATATGTGCGCATTTGATGCTTGGCCTTCAGCCACGTTTGTGGCGCTATTCATCGATCTCCGATTTCATTCTGACAGCTGCAATGGCTGCGATTGTGGCGTTGGTGTCCGCTTTGGTCGTATTAGCTTCGGGTCTTGGGCAGTGGATGCCCCGCTCGCTGCCTGTGATCCACTGGCTGATAATGACCATCGCATTCATATCGCTTCGGGTCGCTCGGCGGTTGGCCTCGGAATTCTATCGCGGTAAGCTTTTCCCGCTGAATCGCAGCACCGATGCGGCAGAACTCCCAGAGTTTGCCCTATATGGCGGTCAGTGCGATCGGATCGAACTGCTTCTGCGCGGCAATGAGCAGAGCCCGCGGACCGCGTTTCGGCCGATCGGCGTCCTCACCGAAACTGATCGAATGGCTAATTCGAAGATTCGCGGTGTTCCCGTGCTCGGGATCCTCGATGATCTGGAAAAGATTGTTGAAGCCGCCGCCGAACAAGGCAAGCGGCCGAGCCGGCTGATCATCGCCGAGCAACCTGAAAAGCTGCGTGAGGCACCTTATTTGCAGCTCGTTATCAGAGCCGAAGGCCTTGGACTGAAACTGTCCTGTCTTCCCTCGCTTCAGGACGGCTTGGTCAAGTTTTCTGCCGCAAACGATCTGCAGTCGATCAATCTTTCGGATCTCCTCGATCGCAGTCAGGCGGTTCTTGATAACGAGATTGTCAGGCAGACCCTGGTCGGACGGCGGGTACTGGTTACTGGTGCCGCCGGCACGATCGGGCGAGAACTGGTCCGTCAGATCGCCGCGTTCGAGCCGGCCGAACTGATCCTTTTGGACGCCTCCGAGTTCGGCCTGTATGACGTCGACCTTGAGATGAAGGAGAAGTACTCAGCGCTTCCGCGCGCGGCGGTTCTGTGCTCGATCAGGCAACGTAACCAGCTCATGCGCGTGTTTGAGCGGTACCGGCCCGAAGTCGTCTATCATGCAGCGGCCCTGAAGCATGTTCCCTTGGTTGAAGGGCACGCTTCTGCGGGCGTCCAGACGAACGTGCTGGGAACCAGAAATGTCGCCGACGCCGCAAGCCGTTATGGCGCAAAAATCCTCGTTCAGGTTTCAACCGACAAAGCGGTCAACCCGATCGGTTTGATGGGCGCAACCAAGCGATTGGGCGAGCTCTATTGCCAGGCGCTTGATATCGCGGGCGCTAGACGATCGAACAGCGCACGCTTCCTGACCGTGCGCTTCGGCAATGTCTTGGGATCAAGTGGCTCTCTCATCCCGCTGTTCCAGAGGCAGCTTGAGGCCGGCTTGCCCTTGACCGTTACCCATCCAGACATTGAACGGTATTTCATGACTGTGCACGAAGCAGTCCAGCTGGTGCTTCAGGCGTCGGCGCGAACCCTTAACGTCGAACGCGGCCGCATCTTCGTGCTCGACATGGGAGAGCCGGTCAAGATTCTCGATATCGCCAAGCGTATGATCAGGCTGGCCGGAAAGGTGCCCGATGAAGAGGTGAAAATCGAATTTGTCGGACTGCGCCCTGGCGAGAAGCTCTATGAAGAATTGTTCAACGAGCACGAACGCCGGCTGCCTTCTGTCTTGCCGGGAATTTTTGAGGCCGACCCTGCTCCGCTTTCCCTGAATTTGCTGAACGGAGTTTTCGACCAGTTGAAATCACTGGGTGAAGAAGGGCTCGACGCCGCCGTCCGGGCACTGGTCTTCGACCTTCTCGCCGAGTCCCAGAAAATGCCCGAGCCTGAGAACCTGCTCATCCTGCCTACACCGGTTTGGGATCCGGCGAATGAGAATACAGGTCAACCAAGGTACGCGCTTTGATGGGTGACCTGATGTCGATTGATCTAAAGCTCGCCAGGACTGCAGAAGTGCCAGCACCGCGGAAAACCTCGTGGCCGAGATACGAAGCCGACGAAATCCAGGCTGTGGCCGAAGTGCTCCGGTCGGGTCACGTCAATTCGCTTCATCACGGCAAGATCTGCCGCCGCTTCGAATCCGAAATGGCAGAGCTCTGCGAAATGCCGCACGCCATCGCGGTCACCAATGGAACTGCGGCGCTTGAGCTTGCGCTCAAGGCGCTCGGCGTTGGAGTTGGTGACGAGGTCATCGTGCCAGCGCGCAGCTTCATGGCCTCGGCGAGCTGTGTTGTCACGTGCGGCGCATCGCCGATCTTTGCAGACGTTGACCGTGACAGCCAGAACATCACCGCCGATACGATCGCGGCGGTGCTGTCGCCGCGCACCAAGGCTGTAATCGTTGTGCATCTTGCAGGCTGGCCGTGCGACATGGAGCCGATCGTGGCGCTGGCGCAGAAGCATGGATTGTTGATTATCGAGGACTGCGCTCAATCTCCCGGCGCATTCCACAACGGGCGCCCGACCGGCTCGTTCGGTGACGCTGCAGGCTTCTCTTTCTGCACTGACAAGATCATTTCGACCGGCGGTGAGGGCGGAATGCTGCTGCTCCGGGATCGTTCTGCATGGAAGCGCGCATGGGCTTTGAAAGACCATGGCAAGGATCCCGACAACTACGCAGCTGTCGTACCGGGCCCGGATTTCCTGTGGCTTCACGATTCGGTCGGCAGCAATTACCGGATGACCGAGATGCAGGCGGCGATCGGTTCGATCCAGCTGGGCAAGCTGCCCCGCTGGTTGGCGGCAAGACGCGCAAATGTGGCCGCGCTGGAAAGTGAGCTCACAGGCCTGAAGGCTTTGCGGCTGGCCATACCATCCCAGCACACCGATCATGCCCGCTACAAATATTGTGCTTTCGTGCGGCCCGAGCATCTCAAGGCGGGCTGGGATCGCCGGCGGATCATCCAGGAAGCCGTTAGCCAGGGACTGTCTTGCACCACCGGGTCCTGCCCGGAGATCTATCGCGAAGCGGCCTTCGCCGATTACCCGCTGCGGCCCGCCTCGCGCTTTCCGGTTGCGCAGGAACTGGGCGAAACCAGCATCATGCTGACGGTTGACCACACCCTCTCGCAGGAGGATATGAGTGCGGTTGGCAAGCGCCTGCGAAAGATAATCGAACTGGCCACCGCATGAGTGATGACCGAGCCGGATCTCTGCCGGAATTTGTTATTATAGGTGCCGCAAAAGCTGCCACGACGTGGCTGCGCAACCAGCTGTCGGCGCGACCGGACGTGTTCTTGCCGAAGGAAGAGCCGCATTTCTTCAGCCGCGAATACGGGCGCGGGGCAGACTGGTACCGGTCCATGTTCACGGAGGCGGCTGACAATAAGATTGTCGGCGAAAAATCCGCTGATTATCTCGCGGATCCCGCTGTTCCGGAACGCATGTCCCGATTGCTGCCGTCAGCCAGGCTCGTGGTCCAGCTTCGCAATCCGATCGAGCGGGCTTATTCCGACTACTGCATGCTCTACCGGCGCGGCAGCGTTGGCGCGGACATTGCAAGATATCTTGGTCAACAGCCCAGCACCGAGCCGCGATTTCTTGAGGACAGCCTCTATTTCAAACATCTTTCCCGATTTCTCGATTGGTACCCAGCTTCGCAGCTGAAGGTGATCCTTTACGATGACATCCGCACCCGCCCCGAACAGATTATCTCGGAAGTGGGGACATATCTTGATCTTCGGGATTTGCCTGTGCCGCTGCCCCCTGTGCCGAACGCCAACGTAAAGGACGCTGCATTGCTGCCGCTCCCGTTGCGTCTGGCGCTGGCCCCCGCCAAGAAATGGGTGGCACCGCTCAGGTCACAGACCTGGTTCAAGGCGATCCACAGCACATTGGCGCGCGAAATCGCCTACCCGCCGTTGACGGCGGACTTAAGGGCATCGATGCGAGATCGCTTCGCGAGCGATGTGGAGCAGCTTGGTGTGCTGCTCGGTCGCGACCTGACCAGTTGGCTGTCGGAAGGCAGTGGATCGAACAATGGGTCGGCCCGTGCCGCGTGACAACCAGACCTGTCGGGGCGATTCCCTCGATGCGCATGGCATCACGACGCGCAAAGAAATTTTGCTAACACGCTGTATGCAAGGCAGCTATATAGTGGTGAAACCAGCAAAAATGGCGTAAGAACCAGCTTTTGAAACATCGGTTTTTGGGGAGTTGAGATGGCAATCCGGTCGATATTTGCGGCGCTGCTGCTGATCTTTGTAAGCGCTTGTGGGGCACCGATTTCCTCCGCACCGGCGTTACCCAGCACTATTTCGGGCGCCTATCAGCTTGGATCCGGCGATGAAGTTCGAATTTCGGTCTATGGGTTCGATGTCATGGCCAACACCTCTTACGTTGTCAGCGACGAGGGGGCCGTTTCACTACCGATTCTCGGCTCGGTTTCCGTCTCCGGCAAGTCAACAACCCAAGCTGAAAAGCAGATCGCCGATGCGTTGGTGTCACGCCAGCTGGCGGTGGACCCGAATGTCAGCGTCCAGATCGTCAAATATCGCCCCTTCTTCATCCTCGGCGAGGTGAAGAATCCTGGTTCCTATCAATACGTACCGGGCATGTCGGTCCTGACCGCCATCTCCATCGCCGGCGGCCATACGTTCCGGGCCAATCGCAAGAGCTACGGCATTTCACGCACTGCCAGCGGCGCGATCGTAAAGGGCAAAGCGGTGGAGTCCACTCCAATCCTCCCGGGTGACACGGTGATTGTTTATGAGGCCTGGTTCTGAGAATTCGGGGGGATAGAAACAGCGTGACACGCAATGCAAGCCATATGGCGACAGCCTGCGCAATCCTGGCCTTGCTCGGCAACGCGGAGGTCGCGGTTGCGCAAGCAACCGGTCAGGATGTTTCCCCGCTTGAGTTGCCCAATCCCGATTATGAATACGACGGATTGCGGCTGGGCGGTGCGACCGTGTTGGCGAAGGTCGACGCCAGCGCTCAATATGACAGCAATGTCTATGCAACCTCGCAGATTGCCATCGATGACTATCGTTTTCTGCTTGAACCATCGATCAGAATAAGGCGTCAAACCGGAACGATCTCAGCCACTGCCGAAGCCTATGGCGTAATTCGCCGTCATGCCGAGCAAACGCGCGAGGATTCGGAAGATTATGGTGC
>JBKJTN010000163.1:0-36331 GCA_046590275.1 Novosphingobium sp. | reverse complement strand
AGGGAGTGATCCTTGAAGAAGGCTCGCTCACCGCACATGTGGTGATCGTCGCCCGGGCGATGGGCATACCGGTGCTGGGCCGGGTGCGGGGCTTGCGCGGGTTGGTGCGCGATGGCGATATGCTGCTGCTCGACGGCGATCAGGGCAATGCCACGGTCCGGCCACTGCCCGCGCTTGTCGAGGCGTTCGAGACCCGGTTTGCCAAAAGCCGCGAGCGGCAGGCGACCTATGCCTCGCTGCGCGAGGTGGAGCCCTTCACTCGCGACGGCACCCGGATCACCGTGATGATGAATGCCGGGCTGCGCGATGACATGCCCGGCCTGAACCTGACCGGGGCGGACGGGATCGGGCTGTTCCGCACCGAATTCCAGTTCCTGGTTTCAGCGACCCTGCCCTCGCGTGAGCGCCAGACCCGGCTCTACCGCGATGTGCTCGATGCAGCAGGCGATAAGCCGGTGGTGTTCCGTACGGTGGATATTGGCGGCGACAAGATCCTGCCCTATCTGCGCCACAACGACGGCGAGCAGGAGGAAAACCCGGCGATGGGCTGGCGCGCGCTGCGCGTGGCGCTGGACCGCGAGGGGCTGATGAAGGTCCAGGCGCGGGCATTGCTCGAGGCCGCGGCCGGGCGCACGCTCAATGTGATGTTTCCGATGGTGTCCGAACCGTGGGAGTTCGATGCGGCCCGCGAGGTGTTTGAAAAGCAGCGCGCTTTCCTCAAGAGCCAGAAGAAGATGCTGCCCGAAGCGATCCGCTATGGGGCGATGCTGGAGGTGCCGGCACTGGCGGAACAGCTCGATCTGCTCGCTCCGAAGCTGTCGTTCCTCTCGATCGGCACCAATGATCTCACCCAGTTCCTGTTTGCCGCCGATCGGGCCAATCCCCGGCTGGCAGAGCGCTATGACTGGCTCAGTCCCTCGATCCTGCGCTTCCTCAAACGGGTCTTGGGATCGCTGGTCGGGCACAAGGTCGATATCACGGTTTGCGGCGAAATGGGCGGGCGGCGGCTTGAGGCGCTGGCGTTGATCGGTCTGGGGATCCGCCGCCTCTCGATCACTCCCGCCTCGGTCGGACCAATCAAGGAGCTGGTCCGCAAGATCGACATTACCGAAATCACCTCCGCAATGAATGGCTGGCTGGTCGCGCCGCCACCCGATTTGCGCGCGGCCTTGACCGAATGGGCTCAGCAGCGCGGGATCGATTGTGATTGATTTGCGCCGGACCGATGCATTTTGTCACAATTCCGGCGCACTCTACCGCCCAGTGTCCCGGAGCCTTCGGATTTGCGTTGACTTTGGAGGCTGGTCACAGTTGCTCAGAGCCATCGGGCTAGCACCATAATTATAACCCACAGGAATGGGATGACAGACGAACAAATGGCCGAGGCGGAATTGCCGCTCGAAAGTGTTGGGGCGCGTCTTGCCCGGGCACGCGAAACTGCGGGTATCAGCCGCGCTCAATTAACCGAAATTACCAAGATCCCCGAACGACATCTGGTCCTGATCGAAGCTGGCAATTTCGCTGCGCTTCCGGCGCGGACTTACGCGGTCGGTTTCTCGCGCAGTTACGCCCGCGCAGTCGGGCTGGATGAGGCGGCGATCGTGGCTGATGTCCGCGCCGAGCTGGCTGCGCTCGAACCCGAAACCCGCCGGACTTTGCCGGCCTTTGAGCCGGGCGATCCGGCCCGAGCACCAAGTTCGCGGTTTGTCTGGATTGCCGTGCTGGCTGTTCTGGCGGTGATCGTTGCTGGTATTGCCTTTTGGCCGGGCTATTACCAGCCGGGCGGCACGCTGCCTTCGCTGATCAAGGAAGAACCGCCCGCCGCTGCCGATCCGGCTGTTTTGCCCACCACTTCAGCGGCCGCCCTTGCTCCGGCAGCGGCGCCCACTGGCGGGGCTGTGGTCTTTACCGCGCTGGAGCCTGACCTGTGGGTGAAGTTCTATGATTCGGCCGGCACGCAGCTGATGCAGAAGCAGATGGCATTGGGCGAAACCTATACGATTCCCGCCGATGCCCAGGGGGTCCAGCTTTGGACGGGCAGACCGCAAGCGCTGGGCATAACCATCGGCGGCCAGCCAGTGCCCAAGCTTTCGCAGGCCCAGCAGACCATGAAGGATGTTCAGGTCAGCGCGGCTGCGTTGCTGGCGCGCCCTGCACCCGCGGTAATTGCCAGCCCGGCAGCTCCCACCGTAACTCCATCTGCGGATAGGTAGCGGCCAGCGCTCGACAGCGCGCGCTGGCTAGGGCAGATCATTCCCGCTGGTTCATCGCCGGTTTGGCGTCTTGACGTCATAGGCGGACCAAGCGCGACAGAACAAACGGGTGAAACAATGATGATCGAACGCACGAAGCGGCCTTTTCTGGTGGCGCTGGTTCTCGCGTTGGCGGCGCCGGCAGCGGTCCCTGCCTTGGCACAGAGCGCCGCTGTCCAGAATGCAGCGAACGCTAATGCCGAAGCGCGGCTGCGCAAGGTTGAGGCTGAGGTCCGCGCCTTGCAGACCAAGGTCTTTCCAGGCGGCGATGGCAAGTTCTTCCCGGCGCAGGTCCAGCCCGGTCAGCCGGCGAACAACTCCATCGGCGCCCCTGCGACCACCCCGATAACCGACCTGCTTGGCCGGGTCGACGCGCTCGAAGCCCAGCTTGCACGACTGACTGCGCAAAGCGAGGAAAACGGCAACAAGCTCGCCAAGCTGGAAGAACGGATGACTGCGCTCGCTCCGGCTGCCGCTGTGGCTGCGGTGACGCCTGCCGCAACCGAGGCGAGCACCACATCGGAGAATCTGGTCGCAATGACGGGCGGAGCCTCAGTACCCAAGCCGGCAGCAATCACGCTGGCCGCAACCACCTCTGCCGCGCGTCCTGCCGCTACCCTGGTTTCCAAGCCGGTTGCGGCGCCCAAACCTGCGGTCGCCAAACCCGGTGCTGCCAAGCCCGCCGCCGCCTCGGCCCAGCGCGTCGCGGCGGTCCGGGCAATCGTAAAGCCAGCCACCAATGATGCTGCAGATGATGAATACAGCTATGGCTACCGGCTGTGGGAAGCCAAATTCTATCCCGAGGCTCAGCAACAGCTGAAGATGTACCTCGACAAGAATCCGCGTCACTCGCGGGTCAGCTATGCCCGCAATCTGCTCGGCCGCGCCTTCCTTGATGATGGCAAACCGGATGAAGCCGCACGGTGGTTCCTCGCCAACTATCAGGCCAGCAAGACCGGCGATCGTGCGCCCGACAGCCTGCTGTTCCTGGCCGAGACAATGCGGCTGCGCAAGGATACCAACCGGGCCTGTGTTGCGCTGGCGCAATTCGTCGATGATTATCCGCGCGAGTCAGCGGGCCGGCTCAAGGCCCAGTATGATGCGACCCGCGCAGGGGTGAAGTGCAATTGACGGGCTGCAATCATCCGCTGGGTTCCAGCCTGAATCTGGATTAGTCGCGCGCTTCGCTGCCGATCTGGCGGCGCTTGGCCGTGAATATAAGCCACTGGGTCTGGCGGTATCCGGAGGTCCGGACAGCCTTGCGCTGCTGCTGCTCGCTCAGGCGGCTCTGCCGGGCGGGATCGAGGCAGCAACCGTCGATCATGGCCTTCGGGCCGAGGCTGCGGTCGAGGCGGAATTTGTCGCGGGGGTCTGCGCCGCGCTGGGCGTCCCGCATGTGACGCTTGGCGTAAAGCTCGCGCCCGGAAACCTGCAGGCCGAGGCCCGTATCGCTCGTTATGCCGCGCTGGCCGGCTGGGCTGCACAACGCGGGCTGGCAGCGATCGCGACGGCGCACCATGCCGATGATCAGGCCGAAACGCTGTTGCTGCGGCTTAATCGCGCCAGCGGTGTGGCAGGCCTTGCCGGGGTGCGCGCCACCGGACAGACCGGGCCGAACGGCGCGGCGGTGCTGCGCCCGGTGCTCGGGTGGCGGCGCGCAGAACTGGTCGCCGTGGTTGCAGCGGCGGGGATCGAGCCGGTGCAGGATCCGTCCAATCAGGATGACCGGTTCGATCGCGCCCGGCTTCGCAAGGCTCTTGCAGGCTCGGATTGGCTTGATGTGCCAGCCCTTGCCGCCAGCGCTGCGCATCTAGCCGATGCCGACGCCGCGCTTGATTGGGCTGCTTCGCGCGAGTGGGCTGCGCAGGTTGAACGCAGCGCAATGGGGATGATTTATCGCCCGCAAGCACCGCGCGCCATCGCGCTGCGGGTGCTGACCCGGATTGTCGCCGAGCTGGACGGTGAAGCCCCGCGCGGCAGCACCGTCGCGCGGCTGTTCGACGCGCTGGCTGCGCGCCAGCCAATGTCGATCGGAACGCTGGTCGCGCGGGCCTTGCCCGAGGGCTGGAGCTTCATGAAGGCGCCGGCGCGCAGGCCTTAACGCCGCTTCAGGCCCTTTTGCTGCATCCGCCACAGCAGCTGATCGAACCGGTCCTGCCCGAAGAACGGCTCGCCATCATAGACCATCAGCGGCACGCCATAATGGCCGCCGACGCGCTGCTGCGCCTCATTCGCCTCAAGCGCTGCTGCCAGCCGATCGCCCTCGTGTGTCAGCACAGCGTCCATCTCGGCCAGATCGCATCCGGCGGCCAAGGCGGCAGCGGCGAGGTGATCACCCTCGTGCCAATTGTCGGTCGCGCCCGACCAGATCAAATGGCTGACGCTTTCAAGGAATGCCAGGCCCTTGCCCTGCTCCGCCGCCAGCTGACCCAGCCGGCATAGCCGGTGAATATAGGGCTGCTCTGCAGGATAGGTCCGCGCGGCCATGTCCATCACCACCGGATCGGGCCGCGCCCAGCGGAACGGCATCCCGGCAAATTCCGCCGAGCGAAAACAATCGCGCATGAAATAGCTGAACCACAGCGGGTCCGAATTGGCGAAGAAATGAGGCTGGCGCACCGCAATCGGAGTTACGACCTTGACGTTCACGCGGGCATCCCAATCCCGCTCCAGCGCGGCCATGCGCGGGGTGACGAGATAGCTGTAGGGCGAGCGGAACGACCAGTAGAGATCGACCAGATGGGTCACAGCGTGGCCATATCGATCACGAAGCGGTACTTCACATCGGCCTGTTCCATCCGCTCAAACGCATGGTTTATCTCGTCCATGCGGATCATTTCGCATTCGGGCAGGATGCCCTTTTCGGCGCAGAAATCGAGCATTTCCTGCGTCTGGGCGATGCCGCCGACGCCGGAACCTGCGACCGCTTTCTGCCCGCCCAGCAGCAGCCCGGAATGGAAGCTGGGCAACATGTCGATCGCGCCGACGATGCACAGCGTGCCCTGCCGGTCGAGCAGGAACAGGTATGGCGTCAGGTCATGCGCCACGGGGATGGTATCGAGCAGAAAATCGAAGCTGCGGGTGGCCGCTTTCATCGCTGCCTTGTCGGTCGAGACCAGCACATGATCGGCCCCCAGCTTCTTGGCATCCTCGCCCTTGGCTGGCGAGGTGGTGATCATCGTCACTTCGGCGCCCAATGCCTTGGCGAATTTGACGCCCATATGCCCCAGGCCGCCCAGACCGATCACACCAACCTTGGTGCCGGGGCCGACATTCCAGTTCTTGAGCGGCGAGTAGCTGGTGATCCCGGCGCATAGCAGCGGCGCGGCCAGCGCCATGTCCAGCGCTTCGGGCACGCGCAGCACATAGGGTTCTGCCACCACGATACTCCTGGAATAGCCGCCATAGGTCGGGCTGCCGTCGATCCGGTCCTTGCTGTTATAGGTACCGGTCACGCCCTCGCGGCAATATTGCTCTTCATGATCTTCGCAGGCATCGCACTTGCGGCAGCTATCAACACAGGTGCCGACCGCGGCCCGGTCGCCAATTTTGAAGCCGGTCACATCCTTGCCGACCGCGCTGACGATGCCGACGATTTCATGGCCCGGAACGAACGGGTAATTGGTCCGCCCCCAATCGCTGCGCGCGACGTGAAGGTCCGAATGGCACACCCCGCAATGGGTAATGGCGATTTCCACATCTTCGCCCCGCAAGTCCCGGCGATCGATCGGGAACGGGGCAAGGCCGGTATCGGCAGCGGTGGCGCCCCAGGCAGCGGTTGCGGTCATTCAAATTCTCCTGACTGGACGCTGTGAATCGAGCTTGCAGCCGTGCGCCATTATCGTCATTAATCGCGCGATTAAATGGAGAGTCAAATGCGGATTGATGGCAATACGGCAGCCGTGGTCACCGGCGGCGCTTCCGGGCTGGGCCGGGCGAGCGCCGAAGCCCTCGCGCAGGCCGGCGTCAAGGTCGCGATTTTCGATGTGAACGAGGAAAAGGGCGAGGAAGTGGCCCGCGCGATTGGCGGGCTGTTCTGCAAGGTCGATATAACCAGCGAAGAAAGTGTGGTGGCTGGCTTCGCCAAGGCACGCGCCGCGAATGGGCAGGAGCGGATTCTGGTTCACTGCGCGATGACCTCGCGGCGGGGCAAGACGCTGGCATATGACAAGCAAGCGGGCGCGCTCAAGCGGCTCTCGACCGAAGACTACATCTACGGGGTACAGGGCATCCTGGTGGCGAGCTACCGGATTGCCTCGCTTTCGGCCGAAGGGATGGCAGGCCTCGCGCCGATGGAAGACGGTGAGCGCGGGGTGATCACACTGACCGCGTCGGTCGCAGCGCAGGACGGGCAGATCGGTCAGGTGATCTATGGCTCGGCCAAGGCGGGGGTCAACGGGCTGGTCCTGCCGATGGCGCGCGACCTGTCGGATCTGGGGATCCGGGTCAACTCGATCATGCCGGGCATTTTCGCTACTCCGCTGATGCTCGGCGCCAAGCCACAGGTGCTCGACAGCCTGGCCGCTTCGGTGCCGTTCCCCAAGCGTCTGGGCAAGCCCGAAGAGTTCGGCAGCCTGGTGATGGAACTGGTCCGCAACAGCTATTTCAACGCCCAATGCATCCGCCTCGATGGCGGAATCAGGATGGCCCCACGCTAAGGAGTTTACGTTATGACATCCCCATTCCGTGACGGATTATTTGAAGGCAAGGTCGCTTTCGTCGCTGGCGGGACCAGCGGGATCAACCTGGGTATGGCCAAACGCCTGGCCGAGCTGGGCGCGAAGGTAGCAGTGTGTGGGCGCAACCCCGAAAAGGCCCAGAATGCTGCGGCCGAGATTGGTGATGACGCGATTGGCCTGTCGGCTGATGTCCGCGATTACGGTGCGATCCGGGGGGCAATGGAACAGGTCCGCAATCAGTTCGGACCGCTCGACATTGTGATCTCCGGCGCGGCGGGGAATTTCCTTGCCCCGGCGCTAGGCATGTCGGCCAACGCCTTCAAGACCGTGGTCGATATCGATTTGCTGGGCACGTTCAACGTATTCCGCGGCTGCCACGATCTGCTCGCCCCCGATGCCTCGTTGATCGCGATAACGGCCGGTCAAGCGGAGCACCCCTATCAACTCCAGGCCCATGCCTGCGCCGCCAAGGCCGGGGTCAACCAGCTGGTCCGCGTGCTCGCTCTTGAATGGGGACCGGACGTGCGGGTCAACGGGATATCGCCCGGCCCGATTGCCAATACCGAAGGCATGGCAAGGCTCGCGCCCGATGCAAGCACCAAGGAAAAGCACTTCGCGCGGATCGCGATGAAGCGCTGGGGCGAAATTGAGGAAGTGGCGGAAAGCGCAGTGTTCCTGTGCTCAAACGCGGCGCGCTATATTACCGGGATCATCCTTGAATGCGATGGCGGCAGCTCGCTCGGCGATGCAACGCCGCGAGAACTGGGAACCGGCCTCGCCTAGCCCTCGATCAGCGCGTCGCCCATGCCGATTTGCTTGCCGCGGGTGATGAAAACCCGGTCGCCGATTTTGGCTACGCCGAACAGCTTTTTGGCAAACGGTGTGGGCGTGCCAACGCAGCCGTGGCTGGCATAACCGCGCTCGACCGTGGTACCGTGGATCGCAATGCCATCATCGGTCAGCCGCAAGGTGAAGGGCATGGGCGCATCGTCATAAATGCTGGAATAGTGGTCGGCCTTCTTCATCATGATCGGGAAAACCCCCAGCGGCGTGGGCTTCTCCTGGGTTCCGAGCAGCACTGCGGTAGCGCCAATTTCGTAACCGCCGCGGAATACCGACAGCACCCGGGCGTCAAGATCAACGGTGATGACCATCGGGCCATCCGGAACCCCGGCCTCGTCCCAATGCCATTCGCCATAGCGGATCGGGCCGCTGATCGGCAGTATCCGCTTGATCACGAACCGCTGGTCAACCGGCTTGACTGGCACTGTTGCAACTGCGGCTTGCTGCGGGGTGGGCTGCGGAGCGGACCCAGGCCGCAGCAGCAGCAGCGCGCCAGCGCTAATCACCACGACGGCCAAGCCTGCCAGCATTGCCGTCCGCAGATTGAATGAGAATCCCATGCCCGGCTTGTTGCGCATCCGGCTGGTCAGCGCCAGCCCGGCGAAAGCGGCGTTTCAGACAGGGACTTGTGAGCCGCGAATGGTTAAGCCTTGGGCTCAACCTCCAGCACGAAGGTTACCTTGCTCATCGGCTTGACCCTGGCGTGGCGCACCCAAGTGCTGATCAGGCGCAAGCCGTTCTGCGCAAAGAAAGTCTCCCATTGCGGCACCCGGCGAAAGGTCAGCGGCATGGGCATGGTTACGATCGAGAGTTTGCCGAAGCTTTTGAACGCCTTGACCGAGCCAACAATCTGGTTGGCGTAAAAATCGTTCCACACCAGGAACAGCCATTGCCATGGCGTAAAATAGGCGTCCTCGAAAATCACGATCCGCTGGCGCGTTACCCGCTTCATCTCGGCGATCAGGGCGGCCTGATCGCGGGTATGGTGCAGCACGAACGCAGCGATGCTGATGTCGACGCTTTTGCTTTCAAGCGGGATGGCCTTGCCATCGAACAGCAGCACATCGATGTCGTTGTCGCTGTAATCGATGATATCGACGCCGATCACCTCAGCGCCAAGCCCTGCACCGATGATCTTCAGGAAATCGCCGGTGCCCGCGCCGACATCAAGCAGCCGCTCGCCAGGGTGCACGAATGGGCGCAGCGCCGCCATCCGCGCGGCCACTTCCTTGTTGCGGACGTCTTGTTGCAAAGCCACGAACAACCGTCGGGGCATTACCACATAGGCCAGCACCGTCAGCAGCATGATCAGCAGGTAAATAAGGCTAAGCGGCAGGCCGACCACAAAGCGCAGTCGTTCAGACCAGGATGGCCGGTACATTGATGTTCCTTGCTGAGGGGAAAGCCACAGGATTACTTGAATTGGAGCAAGCCATTACCAAGCAGATGCGACTCTGCCTAGAGTTTTTCCGACTAATGTCGGCTCGGCACCAGCCCGCTCCCCCGCCCGACCACCCATATTATACAATGACTTGGGTGGCCGGGCGGGGGAGCGGGCTGGTGCCGTCTAAACCGCAAAAACTCTAGCCGTGCGCTCCGAATTGATTGGCAATCGCAGTGGTAATTCGCAGCGCGAGGCCATTGGCGCGAGCAATCGGATCGATGAAATCACGGTGTATCGCGCCATAGCCCGTGGCCGCTTCATCCGGATAGTCACTCGGTTCCGCCACCGTAAAATCCTCGATTCCGGGGAAGCTGGTCGGGAAGGCACGGCGCAGCTGCACCAAAGCTTCATCGATCCGCAAGGTGAAGACCATCTCCAGCACATCCTCACGGGCGATATCGTTGGCGCGGCTGAACGGCGGTACCATCACCGCGCGCAGGAACATATGCTGGAACAGCGCCAGCCGCAGCGCCTGGAGAACCCCCAAACTGCGGCGGGTATGCTCGCGGTCGGCCGGCGGCGCTTCATCGGGGATCAGATCGAGCAGGCGGTGCAGTTTGAGCGCATCGACCCTGAGCCGCGAGGCGAGGCGGCGGAATACGCCGGTCCTATCATCGGTGGTGAGGTATTCGGCGAGCGCGAGGCAGGCGTCGGAAATCCCGGTTTCGTCGCCGCGGTAAGGCCTGCTAGCCCAATAGGCCGAATTGAACAGCTCGCCAAAGGCAGCGACGGTCTTGATCGAGGCCAGTTCATTGGCGGCGCGGATCAGCCTGACCATCTGGCTTCCGCGATCGCTTTCCCGCAGCAGCGCAGCAATCGCCTCGTAGTTTCCATCCGCCGCGGTGCCGAATCCGGCGATGACGTTGACCGGATAGCCAAGCTGCTGCAGCACCGCATTATGCGGAATGGCGCGGATCTGGCGCAGGTTCATGGCCCGGTCTGCGGCCAGGTCTGACTGGCGGCGCGACTTGCGGCTGCCGGTATCGTTCAGCAGGCCGAGGCCAAAGGCCGTAACCGCGCGGCTGTAGGTCTGGCTGGTGAGATAGGACTGCTGGACCCGGCGGATTGCCCGGTAGAAATCGAGGCTCAGATCGGTGCGGCGATAGAACGGATCGGCCTGTGAAAGTTTCTGGGCTTCGGGATCGGCCTCACGCGGGGCCAGTTCGGCAAAGCGGGTCAGCGTTGCCAGCGCCAGCTCGGGCGTGCCGAAGAACAGATAGCCGTCGCCCCCTTGAAAGCTGACTTCGGGTTCAAGCCGGATCCCGGCGCGGATGAACCTCCGCCGTGCCCAGGGTGAGAGCGGCCAGCCCAGTCGATCAGCAAAGCTGGAAGGATGCGCGCCGCGGCCCATGCTCTCGCCGTGGGTGTTGAAGATCAGCGCGGCGACTTCACTCAAACCATTGGCGCTCATCGCCTGCGCCAGCCGCCCTTGCAGCCGCTCGATCGCCAGAGCTGCGGGGATCTGGCCGACGAACCGCCCGGCGTCGGAAAAGCCGGTCTGGACCGAAACGCGTCCGCGGACCTTGGCGTAATCACGGTAGGCTTCTTCGGCAAGCAGCGCATCGAGGAAGCGCCCGCCATGTTCGAGCGCGCTTTCAGTTTCAAACAAGGGCGAGACATCGACCTTGTCCGCGATCCCGAACAACCGCGCGAAATAAAGCGCGGCAAGCATGGTGCTCGGCTGTTCGCATTCGGCGACCAGCATCCGGATCGGCGCATCGCCATCAACATGGTGGAGGATCTGGGCCATCGCCAGAAACTGGCGGATCGCGGTGCTGTTTTCGATTGCCAGCGCCGCGAAGTTTGAGCGCAGCGGCGCCGCCTCGGCCAGCAGCTCGCGCATTTTGACCAGCGCCGCCTGGCTACCCAGATCAAGCTTGCCGGTGGGATCGATCCGGCGGCGGATCGCGTTTTGAAGCTGTGAGGCGTTCACCCGGAAATGGATCCAGCCCATCCCAAGGCCATCGGCGCGCATCGCCGAGGCCGCAATCAGCAGCGTGCGGGCAGTAGCGTCATCTGCATCGGCGGCTGCGGTTTCGAGCGCGGCGATCACCGGGGCCAGACTGATGAGCTTGTCTGCATGATCGGCGGTCAGCGTATTGGCGGCGGCGGACAGCGCGGATGGATCGGCCAGGTCGGCGGCGAACAATGCCGCCATCTCGGCGGCGCGGGCCTGCGCCCGCTGCAATTGCGCGGCAATCTCCGGGGCGACGCCTGCCAGCATCGCGGCATAGCTTGTCAGCCGCTGGGCCTTTTCCGACAGCCGATAGCGCAGCGAGGTGGTCCAGCTGATGTCGGTCCGGCCGTCCATGTCATAGCCGACCCAATGGGCCAGCCGCAGTGGCACCGGGCGCAGGCTGCGCCAATCCTGCGGCCAGTTCGCCCGGGCCGCATCGAACAAAATCCCGGTCAGCCGGTCGCGCGCGCCCTGGGCCCGGGCCATTGCCTGCATGGCGGCATCGTGCTCGCTGTCGAGCGTGATGGTGTCGCGCTCATGCGGGGCAACGCAGACGGTCTCGGCATCGATGCTGCCAGAGGTGGCGGCGTTGGCCACGGCTGCCGACTGGACGCTGCTGAGCAGGAATGTCGGGTGGGCGGTGAAGACGACATGGATCAGCGGGTGCTGCCAGCGCGCGGCGAAAGCTGCAAAGTCGGGCGCAACAGCCAGCGCCGCCAGCCGTGCGGCATTGTCCGCTGGCCCGACCGGGGCGATCAGGCGGCTCAGCCGGGCGGCGCGAGTCTGCAAACCGTCGCATTCCAGCTCGGCAACCAGCGCTTCCACTGCACCCAGCGGCATTTCGCCGGTCTCGATCTTGCGTGAGAGTTCCAGCCCCAGCTGGAACACCGGGTTGAACAGCGGGGTCTCGGCAGTGCGGAGATGCAGTTCCTGCAATCGCGCTTCGAGGGCCGCCGTGAGGGTCACTTGGCGAAGGCCGCTGCGCTGCGGGCAGCCGCTTCGATCGCGGCGAGGTCTGGCGGACCCTTGGGCACCAGCCAGCTGCCCCCGCAGCACAGCACGGCATCCAGCGCGAGCCAATCGGGCGCAGTCGCAGCGGTAATCCCGCCGGTCGGGCAGAACCGCACCGCGCCGAACGGCCCGGCAATGGCCTTGAGCGCCGGGATCCCGCCATTGGCCTCAGCCGGGAAGAACTTGAACCGATCGAGCCCCAGATCAAGCCCGCGCATGATGTCGGACGAGGTGGCGATGCCCGGCAGGAACGGCACATCGATGGCGATCGCGGCCTTGGCCAGCGTATCGGTCAGCCCCGGCGAGACGATGAACTCAGCACCCGCATCCAGCGCATCCTGCAGCGCGTGCTCGTTCAGAACCGTGCCCGCGCCGATGATGGCTCCGGGAACCTGCTTCATCTCGCGGATTACTTCGAGCGCCGAGGCAGTGCGCAGCGTCACTTCCAGCACGCGCAGCCCGCCCGCCACCAGCGCGGCGGCGATCGGTGCAGCCTGCGCCACCTCGTCGATCACCAGCACCGGGATGACCGGAGCCATCCGCATAATTTCTTCGATCCGGCTCATGCGCCGTGCTCCTTGGCAAAGGCGGCGGCGGCGCCAAACAGGCCGGGCTGGGGATGGGTGATCAGCTTGACCGGCAGCGCCGCCATCAGTTCGGCAAATCGTCCCTTGGCGCGGAACCGTTCGGCAAAGCCCGATTTGAGCAGCGTGTCGCGGATCCTCAGGCCCAGCCCGCCAGCGATGACCACGGCCGATGCGCCTTGCGCCAGCGCGATATCGCCCGCGACCGAGCCGAGCGACAGGCAGAACCGATCGACGGCGGCGGCCGCCAGACTGTCTTCGCCCGACGTGCCTTTCTGCCACAGCGTACGATCATCGATGGCCTGGATCGAGCGGCCTTCCATGCCCGCCAATGCCTCGTAGATGTCGACGATCCCGGGGCCGGAGACGACCCGTTCGACCGAAACCCGGCGATAGCGCTGACGCAGCCGGGCCAGGATCGCGTCTTCGATACTGTCGAGCGGAGCGAAATCGATATGCCCGCCCTCGGTCGCCTGAACCCGGTAGCCGCCCGCTCTATCCCGCCAGATATGGGCGACGCCAAGCCCGGTGCCGGGGCCGACGATGCTGATCGTTCCATCCGCTGGCAGCGGCTCATCGGGGCCGGCCAGATGAACGAAATCCTCTGCCCCGGCGCGCGCCACGGCATGACCGACCGCGCCGAAATCATTGACCAGCGTGTAACGCTCCGCACCCAGCTTTTCGGGGATCAGGGCCGGGCGGATGATCCACGGATTGTTGGTGAAGCGGATCACCTCTCCGCCGACCGGACCGGCAATCGCGATTGCCACGCCCTTGGGCAGCGTGCCGCCCTTGATCCGCGCGAAATCTTCCCACGCGGTCTGGAAGCTGGCGTGATCCTTGGTGTGGAGCGTAACCGGCTCATCCAACGTAATCGCACCCGAGCGGGTGATGGTGGCAATCGAGAAGCGCGCATGAGTGCCGCCAATATCGATCGTGACCAATTCTGTCGTCACAGGCCGGCCTCCGCAAGCATCGCCGATGCGCCCATTTCCGCGCCATCGGCGAGGCGGCGGAACATCGAAAACAGCTCACGCCCCATGCCCGACATGCTCTCAGTTGGCTGGGCCGGAATGCGACCCGACAGATCGGCCAGCACTTCAAGGCTGCCGCGATCAGCACAAAGCCTTATCATATCGCCGTCGCGGATCAGGCTGAGCGGGCCGCCGCCCAATGCTTCGGGGGTCACATGGATCGCGGCGGGAACCTTGCCCGATGCACCCGACATCCGCCCGTCGGTGACCAGCGCCACCTTGAAGCCCTTGTCCTGCAGCACACCGAGCGGCGGGGTCAGCTTGTGAAGCTCGGGCATTCCGTTGGCGCGCGGACCCTGGAAGCGAACCACGACCACGACATCGCCGTTGAGTTCGCCTGCCTTGAAAGCGGCGTTGACCGCGTCTTGCGTGTCGAACACCCGGGCCGGCGCCTCAATCGTATAGCGCGCGGGATCGACTGCACTGGTCTTGAAAGTGGCGCGGCCAAGATTGCCCTGGACCAGCCGCATGCCGCCATCGGCGGTGAAGGCGGCGCTGACCGGGCGGAGCATCTCATCATCGCCGCTGACTGCGGGCGCGGGCTGCCATTTCAGCACATCGCCATCGAGCAGCGGCTCATCGGCATAGGCGTCCATCCCGCCTTCCGCCACGGTCAGCAGATCGCGGTGAGCCAGGCCGCTATCGAGAAGCTCGCGGATCACGTAACCCATCCCGCCAGCGGCGTGGAAATGGTTCACATCACCCGAACCGTTGGGATAGACCCGGGCCATCAAGGGCACCGCGCCGGACAGCTCATCCATATCCTGCCAGTCGATTATGATCCCGGCGGCGCGGGCCATGGCCGGGATGTGAAGCGCGTGGTTGGTCGATCCGCCGGTCGCAAGCAGTCCGACGCAGGCGTTGACGATCGCCTTCTCATCAACCACGCGCGCCATCGGTCGCGGATCGGTGCTATCCTTGCCGATCACGGCCAGCCGATGCACCGCTGCGCGGGTCAGCGCCGAGCGCAGCGGCGTATTCGGAGAAACAAACGCGGCGCCAGGCATATGCAGCCCCATCAGCTCCATCATCATCTGGTTGGAATTGGCAGTGCCGTAAAAGGTGCAGGTGCCGGGCGAATGATAGCTGGCGCTTTCGCTGGCGAGCAAATCGGCGCGGGTTGCCTTGCCTTCGGCATAAAGCTGGCGAATCTTCTGCTTTTCGCGGTTGGCGAGGCCCGAAGGCATCGGCCCGGAAGGGATGAAAATCGCGGGCAGATGCCCGAACCGCAGCGCGCCGATGACGAGGCCCGGTACGATCTTGTCGCAAATGCCAAGCAGCGCCATGCCGTCGAACATCGCATGGCTCATCGCGATCCCGGTCGAGAGCGCGATGGTGTCGCGGCTGAACAGCGACAGCTCCATACCGTCCTGGCCTTGCGTCACCCCGTCGCACATCGCCGGCACGCCGCCGGCAACCTGCGCGGTCGCACCCACTTCGCGGGCATAGAGCTTCATCGCTTCGGGATAGCGGCCATAGGGCTGATGCGCCGAGAGCATGTCGTTATATGCAGTAACGATGGCCAGATTCACGCCCCGGCCCGAAGCAATCGCCGGTTTGTCGTCCAGCGCTGCGGCAAAGCCGTGGGCCAGGTTTGAACAGGATAGCGCGTTCCGATCGGGATGCCGCTCGCCCTCGCGCTCCATCAGTTCAAGATAGCGGCGGCGGCTGTCTTTCGACTTGTCGATAATCCGCTGGGTGACGCGTTCGATCGCGGGATGAAGCTTAGTCATGCCAGTGTACTCCGTCGCGTTCAGTCAGCGCAATCGACGCCGAAGGTCCCCAGCTTCCGGCAGTATAACTCTTGGGCGTAACGCCGTGCTCGGTCCAGCTGGCGCGGATCGCATCGACCCAATCCCATTGCGCTTCGACTTCATCGCGCCGCACGAACAGCGTCTGATCACCCTCGATCAGATCGAGCAGCAGCCGCTCATAGGCGATCCGCCTGGTCGGGCCGGCGAAGGCATCGGGCATCCGGATGTCGAGCGGAACGCTGCGCAGACGGATCCCTTCGCGGTCAAGCCCGGGCAACTTGGCCATCAGCGACAGGCTGATGTTTTCCTCGGGCTGGATCCCGATCACCAGCCGGTTCGGTTCAGTGCGCGCGCCTTTGCCGGCAAAGATCGAATGCGGGACCTGGCGGAACTGGACCACGATTTCCGTTTTGCGGGCAGGCATCCGTTTGCCGGTGCGTAGGTAGAAAGGCACGCCCTTCCAGCGCCAGTTATCCAGATGCGCCTTGATCGCAACAAAGGTCTCGGTGTCCGAAGGCTTGCCCAGCTCTTCATCATAACCGGGCACTGCTTGCCCGGTGATCGCTCCGGCACGGTACTGGCCGGTGACGGTTTCATTCGGCGCGATCAGCCGCAGCGAGCGCAGCACCTTGACCTTCTCGTCGCGTACCGAAGTCGCATCGAAGTGGGCAGGCGGCTCCATTGCCACCAGTGCCAGCAGCTGGAGCATGTGGTTCTGGACCATATCGCGCAGCGCGCCGGCGCCGTCATAGAAGCTGACCCGGCCTTCAAGGCCTACCGTTTCGGCCACCGTGATCTGGACATGATCGATGTGGGCCGCGTTCCACAAGGGTTCGAACAGGATATTGGCAAAGCGCAGCGCAAGCAGGTTCTGGACGGTTTCCTTGCCCAGATAATGATCGATCCGGAAGGTCCGGTCCTCGGGGAAGGCCAGTGCAACCGCATCGTTGATCTGACAGCTTGAGGCGAGGTCTGTTCCGAGCGGTTTTTCCAGGCCTATCCGCACTTTTTCACCGCCAAGGCCGCTGGCGACAAGCCCGGCAATTGTCGGCTCGAACAAATTGGGGGCGGTGGACAGGAAGATGGCAAGACCACCCTCGGTGCTGCCCACTTTCTGGGCCAGCGCATCGAACCCAGCGGTGTCCTTGGCATCGAGCGGCTGGTAATGCAGCCGATTGAGGAAAGTCGCCATGCTGCCCCGGCGCTCTGCAGGCAGGTACTTCTCAAGCGCCTCGCGGGCGAAATTGCGAAATCCGGCGTCGTCGAAAACTTGCCGCGCGGTGCCGATGATCTTTAGGTTGTCGGACACGAGTTTGTCGGCATGCAGCGCACAAAGCGATGGCAGCAGCATGCGCTGCGCCAGATCTCCGGTCGCCCCGAACAACAGCAGGCGGTCAGCTGTGAAGCTCATGGTCGCGTCACCGCGGTCTTGCTCGTCATACACAGCCTTCCCGAGAGGCGGGACGGCAAGGCCCCGCTTGCAAACGGGTTAGCAGCGCGAATGGCGCTGCGCCAGTGCGGTGCGCGGCGAATCAGCCCCGGGCGCGGCGTGAATACGTTTGCGTCAACGGAGGCTGGGGCACGGTATTTCGCGCCCGGAGCGGCGCAGCGATTTTAGGCGCTTCTGCGGCGTTGATCGGAACCGGATGGTAGTGCAGCGCGGGCTGTGCCTTGCCGAACAACCAGCCCTGGACCATCTGGCAGCCATGTAATCGCAAGCTGGCGAGTTGCTCGGCATCTTCCACACCCTCGGCCAGAGTGCACATGCCCAGCTGGTTTGCCAGGCTGATCACCGCGCCGACAATCGCCCGTGAATCCTCGCGTGAGCTCAGCCCGCTGATGAAGCTGCGATCGATCTTGATCTTGTCGAACGGGAAGGTCAGCAGATAGTTCAACGAAGCATAGCCGGTTCCGAAATCATCGAGTGCGATCTTCACCCCCAGATCGTGTAGCCGGTTGAGGATCGCAATATTGGCTGCTGAATTATGCAGCAGCACACTCTCGGTGATTTCGAACTCGACCCGCGTGGGATCGATCCCGCTCTCTGCCAGGGCATTGACGATCACGGGCAGTAAATTGGGACTGTCCAGCTGGACCGGGGAGAGGTTGATCGCGATTGTCTGCTCGCCTTCCCAGCCTGCCGCCTCTGTCAAAGCGGTGCGGATCACCCATTCACCGATGGGGACGATCAGTCCGGTCTCTTCGGCCAGCGCAATGAAGGCGTCGGGCATGACCAGGCCGCGAACGGGGTGCTCCCAGCGCAACAAGGCCTCATAGCCAGTCATGGCCTCGGTAGCGACATCGACCAGCGGCTGAAGGAACATCCTCAGCTCGCCGCGCGCCACGGCATGGCGCAGGTCGCGGGTCAGCGCGTGGCGTTCTTGCAGTTTGGAATCCATGCCCGGCTCGAACATTTCCCAGGTCCCGCGCCCGGCGTTCTTGGCCGCGTAAAGCGCCATGTCGGCGTTGGAGACCAGCTGCTGCTTCAGCGCGGCGTGCTGCGGGGCAAGTGCGATGCCGATGCTGATACCGTTGCCCAGCTCGTGGCCCTCGATCATGATCGGCTCGCACATCACCTCGATCAACCGTTCGGCCAGCCGGACACCGTGATCGCAGGCGCTGTCGCCGGTGACGACGATCGCGAATTCATCGCCGCTCAATCGCGCCACCAGCCGGTGTGTCCCGCCGAGGCCGCTGTCGTCGACCGCCGCCGAAATCCGCTGCGCGATTGCGCGCAGAAAGCCATCGCCGATCGGATGTCCGAACATATCGTTGACTGACTTGAAGTGATCGACATCGATCAGCAGCAGGGCCAGATTGGCGCCTTCCTCGGGCTCATCCAGCAGTTCGCCGAGCGACTGGTTGAACAGGGCGCGGTTTGGCAGGCCGGTCAAAGCATCGTAATGCGCCATGTGATGAACCCGGTTTTCGGCCAGATACTGGGTAGTCACGTCGGAAATGACCCCGCGAAAAGCGACCCGGTCGTCATCGTTCGAGTGATAACAGGGCCGGCCGCTGATCGACCACCAGCAGTTGGTGCGTCCAGCCAGCTGCAGCACTTCATCGCGCAACGGGTGCTGCCCGGCAAGCGCCTTGACCAGTGCTTCGCGGCTCTGCCCCGGTTCAAACAAGGTTTCGAACGCGCGCCCCGCCAGCGCGTTGGGCGTTTCGCCCACAGCCTGGGCAAACCGGGCCGACACACCAAGCAGTCGGCCATGCTGGTCAAGCTCGAACAGCCAGTCGGAACTGCTTTCCTCATATTCGTTGAGCAGCAACCTGACGGTGCGGGCCGACGAGGCAAGCTCACGGTCGCTCAGGATGCGGGTTATGAACAGGTCCCGAGCAACAAAGGCCATGCGGATCAGCAAGCCGCTGGCGGCGAGCGATACGGCGATGGCGGCAAAAGCAGACCAGCTGCCAAGCGTGGCCAGTCCGATGCTCATGCCCCCCGCCTGGACGGTGATGTAGATTGCCGCTGCGTGCGGCAGGGTGCGTACTGTATAGGCCGCAGAGGCGATCTGGGTGATGCCGCAGATCGCGAGCAGGATTTGCGAGTCCGACGAAACTTGCGGCATGGCCAGAGCGGTCAGTATGCCAAAACTCAGGCCCAACCAGAGACTGTTTAATTGGAAAGCCACCAGCATTTTTTCCGGTCGGCGTTGGCGGCGGCCACGAGCAATGCCTTGCGCCAGCCAAACCCGGTGAAGCGAGGCGGTGAGCGTACTGAAGAAAAATAGCACAATGAGAGCAATCGGGAACTCCCCCAGCAGGCAAGCAACAATCATTGCCGCATTGAGCATGCTACCAAGCGCCATCGATTTGACGATGCGGATATGGCCGCTGATCAGGCGGTTATCGACCCAATCGCGCAATTCTATCGGAACCGCAGTGCGGAGCACCGCGTGTTTGCTGACCATAATTCTCGACCCGACCCGTTTTTTCTTGTTCAACAGCTTATAGGTCGATCTTCGTTAAGATTGAATTTTCGAGGGCCAGTCAGCACTTTCGCTTCTGCAGGTCAGGGACTATCGTCAGGCGCATAGGGAGACTTAACCGATGCGCCCGAAGCTTTATGCCACTCTTGTTCCTCTCACCATCGCGCTGACTGGTGCTTCGGCCCTTGCGGCCAAACCGAAGACCTATCCGAAGGCCGAAGCGCAGGTGCTGGAGCTTGCCACGCAGACCATCGCGATGCGCTCGGTGCGGGGGCTGGACAACCAGACGATCGAGGTTGCCCGCGCGTTCAAAGCGGCGCTGGTTGCGGGCGGCTGGGCCGACCGTGATGTCGAAATCACGCCGGTGGATGACACAGCCTATTTCATCGCGACCTGGACCGGCAGCGATCCCAAGCTGGGGCCGCTGGTGATCTCGGCGCATATGGATGTGGTCGAGGCCAAATCGGCCGACTGGCAGCGCGATCCCTTCACTCCGGTGGTCGAGAACGGCTATCTGTTCGGCCGCGGGTCGAGTGACACCAAATTCGATGCCGCGCTGGCGCTGTCCACTCTGATCGAGCTGCGCCGCCAGGGCTACCGCCCGCGCCGATCAATCGTGATCGAGTTTTCGGGCGATGAGGAAACCACGATGAAAACCGCGCGGATCATCGCCGAGCGGCTCAAGCACGCAGAGCTCGTGCTCAACGTCGATGGGGCGGGCGGCACGCTGGACGAAGCTACCGGCAAGCCCGCCTATTGGACCTGGCAGGGCGCGGAAAAGACCTATACCGATTTCCGGCTGGAAGTGACCAATCCGGGCGGCCACAGCTCGCAGCCGCGGCCCGAAAACGCCATAGTCCAGCTGGCTGCTGCGCTGGGCCGGATCGGGGCCTATCGGTTCCAGCCCGAGATCAGCCCCCTGACCAAGGCCTATTTTGAGCAGGCTGCAGCGTTTGAAAGTGATCCCCGGCTTGCCGCGGCAATGCGGGCCTTTGCGGCCAATTCGGCGGATGCTGGCGCTATCGCCACGCTCAGCGCCTCGCCCGCCTATGTCGGCAAGATCGGCACCACTTGCGTGCCGACAATGATGAATGGCGGACACGCCGAAAACGCCCTGCCGCAGCGCGCCACCGCCAATATCAATTGCCGGATATTCCCCGGCCACAGCCGGGCCGAGGTCATGGATGAGCTGACGCGGGTGGTCGGCTCGCCAGTGGTGACAATTTCCGACGCGACCGGCGGAGATTCGGTCGAATCGCCAGCCTCGCCGATGCGGCCCGATTTTGTGAATGCAGTGACCAAGGCGATCCGCAAGGCGTATCCCGGCGTGCCGATCGTTCCGGCGCAGGCCTCGGGCGCATCAGACAGCATGTGGTTCCGTGCGCTTGGCGTGCCGAGCTATGGGGCCAGCCCCTCGATGATCAAGGATTCGGACGATTTTGCCCACGGCCTCAACGAGCGTGTCCCGCTGAGCAATATCCGCCCCGGCATCATTTATTACCTCAGCCTGATTACCGAGCTTTCCAAATAGCGGAACTTGGCGAAATAAGCGCATCAAGCTGCGCGCGGGCAATCGCGCTGGCATCGTCTGCGGTGAAGCTGCCGGGAGAGAGGCACAGCTCGAGCCATAGCCCGTCGACCAGCGCGCTGATCGCGATGGCGGCCAGGCGCTGCTGATCGCCGGGCAAGCCGCAAGCGGCCAGCAGCATCTCCAGCCGGGCGCGGAAACTGGCGTATTGGGCATCGTGCTGCCCGGCAATGTCGGCGCGGGCGCGGACCAGGCTCCAGAAGGCAACCCAGGTGGCGAGCAGCTGCGGATCGGCAATCGGTGCCGTGAAACTTGCGGTAACGAAGGCTTCAAGCTGCGCGCGCGGCTCTGCTCCCGCCGCGCTGCGCGCCGCCTCAAGCGCGGCATCGACCTTTGCGCCAGTGTGCACGTATGTCGCCGCAACCAGCGCATCGACACTGCCGAAATAATGACCGACCAGCCCGGGTGAAACCCCGGCTTCCAGCGCGATAGTCCGCACACTGGCGCCGCTGGCACCTTCGCGTGCCAGCACCCTTGCGCAAGCCTCGATCAGGCTGCTGCGGCGCGCGTCAGGTTCGGCGCGCCTGAATGCTGGTCTGGAAAGGACAAGTTTGCTGCTCACTTGCATTTTCTACCACTTGTTATACGATCGTCCAACAAGCAATATGGATTCGCCGATCATGGGCAAGCTCGAGCAGGCTTTTACAGCGATGAACGCAGATGAGGTCGATCCCGATGCGGATTGGGGCTTGCCCGGCTGGGTCTATCATGATCCCGAATTCCTGAGCCTTGAAATGGCCCGCGTGCTGCGGCCTTCATGGCAGATCGTCTGCCACGAAAGCGATATTGCCGCGCCCGGAGATTATCGCACGCTCGATTATCTGGGCGAAAGCGTGTTCGCGATCCGCGGCGATGATGGCCAGGTTCGCGCCTTCACCAATGTCTGCCGTCACCGCGCGATGCGGCTGGTCGAGGGTCCGGCCGGCTGCGCGAAAAAGCTGGTCTGCCCGTATCACGCCTGGACCTATGACAGCGATGGGCGCCTCGCAGGCGTACCGATGAAGGGGGATTATCCGGCGCTGAAAATGGAAGAAAACGGGCTGATCGCGGTTGATCTGGAAATCTGGCGCGGGTTCATTTTCGTCCGGCTGGAAGACGCCGGCTTCCCCTCGGTGGCCGAAATGATGGCTCCTTATGAGGCGGAAATCGCCCCCTACCGGTTTGACGAAATGCGCCGGATGGGCGACGTCCACATCCGGCCCCGGGCGGTCAACTGGAAGCAGATCGGCGATAATTACTCCGACAATCTCCACATTCCGGTGGCGCATGACGGGCTGAGCCGGATCGTCGGCAAGAGCTATGCGATCGAGGCGCAGCCGTGGGTTGACCGGATGACGGGCGATCTGGTGGATCGGCCATCGGGCAATTTCTGGGAGCGGTTCTATCAGGCGCATCTGCCGCGCGTGGATCATCTGCCCGACGGCAGCCAGCGTCGCTGGCTCTATTTCAAGCTGTGGCCAAACATGGCGTTCGATATCTATGCCGATCAAATCGACTTCATGCAGTGGCTGCCGACCGGGCCGACGACGTGCGACTTGCGCGAAATGGCGTTCACCCTGCCCGATAGTTATACTCCGGCGGGAAAAAGCCGCGAAATGAAGCTGGCGCGCTATGCCAATTGGCGGATCAACCGCGTGGTCAACAAGGAAGACACCTGGCTGATTGAGCGGGTCCAGCAGGGTATGGCTTCCAGGAGCTATACCGCCGGGCCGATCGGTTCGAGCGAGGTCTGCCTGCGCAGCTTTGCCAAGAAGATCCGGGCGATTATTCCCGAAGCGCGGTTGCACAAAGCGCCGGCGCCGGGGTGGAGCAAGACTTAGCCACCCGACCCCCACGTGTCGGGGATGAAGAAGATGGATTGAGGATTCTGATGACCAAGACTTACGACGCACTGATTATCGGCGGCGGCCACAACCGCCTGACCTGCGCTTTCTATCTCGCCCAGGCGGGGATGCGGGTGCGGGTGCTGGAGCGGCGTCATATCGTTGGCGGCGCGGCGGTGACCGAGGAGTTTCATCCCGGCTTTCGCAATTCGACCGCCAGCTACACTGTCAGCCTGCTGCGGCCCAAGGTGATCGCGGATATGAAGCTGCACGATCACGGTTACCGGGTGATCGAGCGGACGATTTCAAACTTCTTCCCGTTCCCGGACAACTACCTCAAGCTGGGCGGCGGCGCAGGCCGGACCGAGGCTGAATTTGCGCGCTTTTCCAAAACAGATGCCGCCGCCTATCCCGCCTATGATGCGGCGCTGGAAAAGGTCGCCAATGTGCTGCGCGATCTCAGCCTCAAGATCCCGCCCAATGTCGGCGGTGGGCTTTCATCGATGATTTCTGCTGCGCAGCAGGGTTGGCCGATGGCCAAGCTGGATATCTCGGTCCAGCGCGATCTGCTCGATATTTTCACCAAATCGGCGCGCTCGTTCCTCGACGGCTGGTTTGAGGATGATCACGTCAAGTCGGCCTTCGCCTTCGATGCGGTGGTTGGCAATTATGCGGGCGTTTCCACGCCGGGTTCGGCCTATGTGCTGCTCCACCACGTGTTTGGCGAGGTCAACGGCAAGCTGGGCGCATGGGGTCATGCGGTGGGCGGAATGGGCGCGATCACGCAGGCGATGGCCAAGGCGTGCGAGCTGAAGGGGGTCGAGATCAGCCTTGAGGCACCGGTGGCGAAGTTGCTTGTGGATGGCGGTAAAGTGACTGGCGTCCGGCTGGAAAGCGGGGAAGAGATTGCTTCGCCGATCGTTGCCTCCAATGCTGGCCCGGCGCTGCTCTATCCCCAGCTGGTCGATCCCGCGGATCTGGACGAAGACTTCAAAAAGCGGATCAAGGGCTTCAAGACCTGCAGCGGCACCTTCCGGATGAATGTGGCGCTGTCGGAGTTACCCAGCTTTACCGTACTGCCGGGCAAGGAACAGGCCGAGCATCACACCGCCGGGATCATCATCGCCCCGGGGATGGATTACATGGATCAGGCCTTCATCGATGCGCAAGCGCATGGCTGGTCAAAGAAGCCGATTGTCGAGATCAAGATCCCCAGCACGGTCGATGATAGCCTTGCTCCGCCGGGGAGCCATGTCGCCAGCCTGTTCTGCCAGCAGTTCGATCCGGCGGTTGACTGGGACACACACCGCGAGGCGGTGGCCGATCTGATCATCGATACGGTCAACGATCACGCCCCCAATTTCAAGGCCAGTGTGATCGCCACGCAGATCCATTCACCGCTCGATCTGGAACGCAAGTTCGGGCTGATCGGCGGCGATATCATGCATGGCAATATGGGGATCGACCAGCTGTGGGCGGCGCGGCCTGTTTTGGGCCACGGCGATTATCGCGGGCCGATCAAGGGACTGTATATGTGCGGCGCTGGCACCCATCCCGGCGGCGGCGTAACCGGCGCGCCGGGGCATAATGCAGCGCACGCGATATTGGCCGACCGTCCGCTTATCCGGAAGCTGCTGCGGTCTTGACCCGGCTACGAATGGTAAGGAAGTAAAGTGGCACAGCGCTAAGCATCAGGACGATGCTAAGCAGCAGAGCCTCCATTCCGGAACCCCACAGGATCCATGCAGATACTGCCAGTCCGATCACGGCTACCGGACGGACAATACCCATCATCAGCGCCGCGACACATGCCCCGGCATACAGCCACACTGTTGCCGCTGTGGTCAGCTGAAGCATGAAGGTCAGCACCCCGGTTAGCCCAGGCAGCGCGCCGAACAGGATCAACAGGCTGGCGAACAGGCTCGACAGCAGGATTGCAAGGGTCGGCACATCGCGATCACTGGTGCGTGCCAGCATGCGGGGGATCAATCCGGCGCGCGCCATGCCCAGCGGCACTTCTCCCTGCATCAACACCCAGCCATTGAGGCAGCCAATCGCAGCAATTGCAGCGAAGGCGGCCACGATCAGACTCGCGCCGCGTCCCCAGAAAATCTCGACGAACAGCGCGATAGGTGCGTCGGATGCCGCAACCTGCGCCGCCGGAAGCACAAACACGATGCCGTTGCTGATGATGACGTAAAGCAAGCCGGTCAGCGCGGTGCCCCACAAGGTAGCGCGCATCACATTGCGGGCCGGATCGCTGACACGTTCGGCAGCCAGTGAGGCAGCCTCAAACCCCACCATTGGAAAAAAGGCAAGGGTCAGCGCGGTGGTCAGTTGGTTTGGATCAAACTGAACCTGAGGATGGACGGTGAACCGATCCATATCAGTCATCGCGATGCCCGCCAGGATCAGTACTACCGCAATAAGGGGGAGCAGCTTGAGGATGGTTGTGGCCACTTGAAACCGCCCCGCGCCCTTTGCTCCGCCAAGATTGAGTGCGGTCAACGCCCAGATCAGCGTGGTTGCGGCAAGTGCGGTGACCAGCGGGGTGGAAGTGAGCGCGGGGACGAATTCCGCCAGATAGCGCACCGCGGTAAGCGCGATGATCGCATTGGCGGATACGATTCCGACCCAATAGCTCCAGCCAACCAGCACCCCGGGCAAGGGACCCAGCGCCTCGCCTACAATCGCCACCGCGCCGGTCGCTTCGGGGCAGGCTGCGGTTAATCGCGACAGGACAAAGGCCAGCACCAGGGCACCGGGAATAGCGATGAGCCAAGCCGCTGCGCCCGTCCAGCCATAGGGTGCCAACTGCGCAGGCTGGACAAAGATGCCCGCCCCGATCATTCCTCCCACAACCAATGCGGTGGCAGTCCAGAAGCCGAACGGTCGTTTGTCGTCTGACATCAGCAATCTCCCCCATCGTCATCAGAGCCGGTTGAGCATGTAACGCGGTCGCGCACCAGTCATCTGTGGCACTGGCAGTTTGACCTGCATTCGCGCTAGGGAAGCAATTATGACATCTGTCACCACCAACTCCATTGGCCAAAGCTGGCTCGCGCGCCTCGGCCAGTATCACCCCCGGCTGATCGAGGCGGCGCTGGCGATGAATGAGAACCGGCTCCATGATGCCGAGCCGCTGCTGCGCGCGCAGCTCAAGGAAGACCCGTTTGATGTCGCAGCGATCCGTATGTTTGCGGAGGTTGCCGGACGGATTGGGCGCTACAAGGATGCCGAGAACCTGCTGCGCCGGGCGGTCGACCTGTCCCCCGCCTTTACCGCCGCGCGCGCCAATCTGGCGTTGGTGCTCTACCGCCAGAACCGCGCCGAAGAGGCGATCGCGGAGCTCAACCAGGTCATGGCGGAAGAACCGGACAACCCCGGCCACGCCAACCTCGCCGCCGCCGCCTTTGGCCGGATCGGCGATTATGCTGAGGCAATCGGGCTTTATGAAGCCGTTCTGAAAGAGGCGCCAAACCTGCCGCGGGTGTGGATGAGCTTTGGCCATATGCTCAAAACGGTGGGGCGGCAGGCCGATGGGGTGGCCGCCTATCGCCGCGCGATCGAACTGATGCCGGAACTGGGCGAGGCGTGGTGGAGCTTGGCCAACCTCAAGACCGTGCGCTTCAGCGACTACGATATTGCCGCAATGGAAGCGGCAGTGGCGCGCGGGAATATCGCAGAGGAGGACCGATTCCACCTCGATTTCGCGTTGGGCAAGGCGCTGGAGGATCGCCGCGAAACGGCCGCTTCATTCGCCCACTACGCCGCTGGAAACGCCCGGCGCCGGTCGTTGCTGCCCTATGATCCGGCAGACACCACGCGTTTTGTCGATAGCCTGATCGCTTTGGCAACGCCCGAACTGTTCGCATCGCGCGAAGGGCAGGGCTGCGACGCTAGCGATCCGATATTCATCCTTGGCATGCCGCGCGCCGGGTCCACCCTGATCGAGCAGATCCTGTCGAGTCACAGCGCGGTCGAAGGAACCAGCGAACTGCCCGACATCCCGGCGCTGGCCTGGCGCGGCGGCAATTACCCTGCCAATCTGGTCCCGTTGCAGGGCGAGAAATTGCGCGCGATGGGTGAGGAATATCTTCAGCGCACGCGGATCCAGCGCAAGACCGAGCGGCCGTATTTCATCGACAAGATGCCCAACAACTGGGCCCATGTTCCGTTTATCAGGCTGATCCTGCCGAACGCGAAAATCATCGACGCGCGGCGGCATCCGCTCGGCTGTTGCCTTTCCAACTTCAAGCAGCATTTCGCGCGCGGCCAGCCGTTCAGCTATGGCCTTGAAGACATGGGTCATTATTACCGCGATTATGTGCGGCTGATGGCGCATGTCGATGCGGTTCAGCCGGGTCTGGTGCACCGGGTGATCTATGAAGACATGGTCGACGATACCGAGGCCGAGGTGCGCAAATTGCTCGCCTTTTGCGGGCTTGAGTTCGAGCCGACGTGCCTCGCCTTCCACGAAACCGAGCGGGCAGTGCGTACCGCCAGTTCAGAACAGGTCCGCCAGCCGATTTTCCGCGAGGGGACCGAGGGCTGGAAGGCTTTCGCGCGGTTCCTGGGCCCCTTGCGCGAAGCGTTGGGGCCGGTTCTGGAGGCCTATCCTGCCGTCCCAGACACGTGGTAATTCTGCCACGCTGGCGCAGCTATTAGCCGAAATTATACTGTGATTGCTTGACTGCGAGGTGTTGGGGAATCAGGGTGGAGCGTCATAATCTGGATCGGGATTCCTCATGCGTAACACTGCTCGCCGCGCCACCATGGTCGCATTGTTTGCGTCTTCCGCAATTTCAGCCGCGCCCGCCCTTGCGCAGGAGGCGCAGGCCGAAGAAAGCGTTGATGACAGCGATGCCATTATCGTCACCGCACAAAAGCGCAGCGAAAACCTGCAGAACGTGCCGATCAGCATCCAGGCTTTGGGTACCCAGAAGCTCGACCAGCTGAACATCACCGATTTCAAGGGCTACGCGCAGCAGCTCCCCTCGGTCTCGTTCCAGGCACTGGGCGGAACGCCCGGCACTAATGTCGTCTATATGCGCGGCGTTGCATCGGGCGGAGACGGCAACCATTCGGGTACGCTGCCTTCGGTCGGCGTCTATCTTGACGAACAGCCGGTGACCACGATCGGCGGCAACCTTGATGTCCATATCTATGACATCGCCCGAATCGAGAGCCTCTCAGGCCCGCAAGGCACGCTTTATGGCGCATCTTCGCAAGCCGGCACGCTGCGCATCATCACCAACAAGCCCAGCACCAAGGGCTTTGAAGGCAGCGTTGACGGCGAGCTGAATACCGTCCGCAATGGCGGCGTCGGCGGCAAGCTGGAAGGCATGATCAACGCTCCGCTGTCCGAAATGGCGGCGCTGCGCGTGGTTGGCTTCTATCAGCGCGATGCCGGCTATATCGATAATGTTGCAGGGTCGCGGACCTTCTGTGGCACAACGCTTTATGATGGCGACGGCTTCGCAAACGGTTGCATCAAAGACGGCATTACGGTCAACAACGCCGCATTCGTCAAAAAAGACTATAATGAAACCGAAACCTGGGGCGGCCGCGCCGCGCTGAAGGTCGATCTTGATGACACCTGGACGGTAACTCCTGCGGTCATTTATCAGGATACCCGCAGCAATGGCTCCTATGCCTATGACCCCAGCGTTGGCGATCTCCAGATTCAGCGCTTCACCCCTGAATTCCGCCAGGACAAGTTCATTCAGGCGGCGCTGACGATTGAGGGCAAGCTCGGCAATTGGGACGTGACCTATGCCGGGGCCTATCTCGATCGCAAGACCTCGTCGTCAAGCGATTACACCGACTATTCGGAAGCTTATGATTCGCTTTACGAATCGGTTGGCGGTCTTGCCTATTACTTCGCGTATCAGGATGCTTCAGGCAACACGATCGATCCCCGGCAGACAGTGCTGGGAACCGATCACTTCACCAAGATGAGCCAGGAACTGCGGGTCGCCTCGCCGGCAACCGATCGCTTCCGGGTGGTGGCAGGGGCATTCTATCAGCGCCAGACCAATGAAATCCATCAGGACTACCAAATCGCCAATCTTGCTCCGCTGCTGTCGGTCAATGGCCTGCCGGGCACGCTGTGGCTGACCGAGCAGAAGCGGGTCGACACAGATTATGCGATGTTCGGCGAATTGAGCTATGATCTGACCGACACGGTCACGTTCACGGCAGGCGGACGCGCCTTCATTTATGATAACTCGCTGATCGGCTTTTTCGGCTTCGGCCGAAATCCGGCGTATATCCAGGACGCGGACGATAACCCGCCACCCAACGCCGCCTATTCGAGCCGCACCGGCGTCGCTGGCTGCTTTACGACCGCCGGAACCCGATTGCGCGATGCGCAACTGGCCGGACAAGTTGATACAACGCTGCTGCCGGCAGCGGTCCCTGGCGGGCCTTGCACCAACCTTGGGGTATTCTCGAATGGTTCGGTCCTGCCGGTCAAAGCCAAGGGCTCTGGCGGAACCTATCGCTTCAACCTGAACTGGAAGCCTTACAACGGCTTGCTGGTATATGGTACGGTATCACGCGGCTTCCGCCCGGGCGGGATCAACCGCCGCGCCGATGTGGACCCGTATCAGGCCGATTATCTGCTCAATTTCGAAATGGGCTGGAAGGCTACGCTGGCTCCCGGTATTCGTCTGAACGGCGCGGTTTATCAGCAGGAATGGAAGAAGTTCCAGTTCGCTTTTCTAGGTGCCAACAGCTTCACCGAAATCCACAACGGGCCCAATGCCCGGATCCGCGGTGTTGAAATGGATTTGACCGTTAATCGCGGGCCGCTGTCACTGACTTTGTCGGGCGCCTATACCGACGCCAAGACCACCCAGAACCTATGTTCGATCGATGATCCGACCTTCCAGTGCACGGGTCTTGATGATGCCGGCCGTCCGGTCTTGGTAGTTGCACCAAAAGGCACGCGCTTGCCGATCACGCCGCGCTGGAAGTTTGCCGGCACGTTGCGCTACACGGCTGACATGGGCGCGGCCAAGGTTTATGGCCAGATCAACGCGGCCTATCAGAGCCGGATTTCAAGCGACATCCGCAAGAGCATCTACAAAGTCTTTCCGAATACCGACATCATCAACCCCTCGGGTGAACTTGGCCGGCTCGAAGAATTCACCACGGTCAACCTCGCGGTCGGTGCAGATTGGGACAAGTTCAACATCGAGCTGTTCGTATCCAACCTGTTTGATGAGCGCGGCCAGATCTCGCGCTTCCTCGCTTGCGGCTCATGCGGCCAGCGGCCCTACATCGTACCGTCGCAGCCACGCACGATCGGGATGCGGGCCGGGATCAAGTTTTGATCTGACCTGAAATGTAACGAAAATTGCCGCCTCCTTCGTACCAGCGAAGGGGGCGGTTTTCGTTCAGGGCAACTTTGCTTTCAGGGTAGTTGGGCCTTGGGGAAACCGTCCCAGCAGGCGTCGTAGTCGGTCTGCAACAGCGGCGTATCCATCGCCCAGGCGGTGGGGCGGAATACCCAGCGGCTTTCGAACATGAAGGCCAGCGTATCATCCAGCTTCACCGGGACGAGGTCAGCCGCCATCGCCTTTTCGGTGGAGACCACATCCGGTCCGTGTCCAGCCATCTGGTTGTGCAGGCTGGCCCCGCCGGGCTCGAACCCGCCTTGGCCATTTTTGGCAGCTTCCTTGGCATCATATTCGCCGCGCACCAGTCCCATGAATTCGCTCATCACATTGCGGTGGAACCACGGCGGGCGGAAGGTGTCCTCGCCTACCATCCAGCGCGGCGGGAAGATCGCGAAATCGCAGTTGGCAGTGCCAGGCTGTTCGCTGGGCGAAGTCAGGACGGTGAAAATCGAAGGATCGGGATGATCGAAGCTGACCGTGCCGATAGTGTTGAAGCGGGCCAGATCATAGCGGCAAGGCGCTGAATTGCCATGCCAGGCCACTACATCGAACGGCGAATGATCCAGCGTGGTCCGCCACAGCGCACCCTGAAACTTCTGGATCAGCTCGAACTTTTCGTCGCGGTCTTCGAACCATGCCACCGGTGTCTCGAAATCGCGCGGTGCCGCCAGACCATTGGCGCCGATCGGGCCGAGGCCGGGAAGCTCAAATGGCGCACCGTAATTCTCAGCTACATAGCCGCGCGCCGCACCGTCCAGTTCCACCCGAAAGCGCATGCCGCGCGGGATCAGCCCGATATGGCCCGGGGGAACGTCCATCCGGCCAAGCTCGGTGACGATCCGCAAGGCTCCCTGCTGCGGCACGAGCAATAGCTCACCATCGCTGAACTGCACCGCGCGCCGATCCATCGAAGCGTTGGCGGCATAGAGATGCACCGCGATGCCCGCGCCCGTTGCGACATCACCATTGCCGCAAAAACTGACCAGCCCGTCGATCCATTCGGTCGGCGCATCGGGTAGCGGCAACGGATCCCAGCGCAGCCGGTTGGGGTTGGGGGGCGCCTCGCTGAACGGCGCGCTCTGCAATTCCCGGGCGCAGGCATAGGGGGTGAATGGCGCATGCGCCGCTGCGGGCCGCATCCGGTAGAGCCAGCTGCGCCGATTCTCGTGCCGTGGCGCGGTAAAGGCGGTGGAAGAGAATTGCTCGGCATAAAGCCCAAAGGCAGGCCGCTGCGGACTGTTGCGGCCGATCGGCAAGGTTCCGGGAACGGCCTCGCTTGAAAAATGGTTGAGGAAGCCTGTCTGGTAGGTTCCAGTCTGATCGGACATCACCAAAACCTCATGTAGTTTCAATTGAAACCGCTTTAGCGGTTACCGTGCGCCGCCGCAAGTGTTCTCACCAGCGCCTGCGCCGCAGCGGAAACCTCTGCCCAGGTCACCTCAAAGCCCGCTTCATCGCCGTACCACGGATCGGCGACGGCCTGTCCGCGGCGGTCCGGGACAAGATCAAGCAGCAACGCAAGCTCCGCGCCGTGGTCCGCCGGCGCGATCCGGCGCAGATTAGCCAAATTTTGGTGGTCGAGGGCATAGATATGGCTGAACCGCGCAAAATCGGCGGTGACAGCCTGACGTCCGCGATAGGCGGAAATGTCGATGCCGTGGCGCAGCGCTGTCCGGATCGCGCGCTCATCGGGCGGATCGCCGATATGATAGTCTGCGGTCCCGGCCGAATCCGCGGTTGCGGCAAGGCCTGCGCGCGCTGCCTCGGCCCGGAAGGCCGCCTCGGCCAGAGGCGAACGGCAGATGTTGCCCAGACAAACGAACAGCACCGCCGGTTGGATCATTCCGGGTTATCCCGCTCAAGCCGGTAGGCGGCGGTGAGATAGGCATCGGCGGCGGCTTTGAGCTGGGGATGTTTGGGAAAGGCGTCAGCCGGGAACGGGGCAATCCCCAGTCCCTCCATCAGGGTCCATAATCCAAACTTGCGGCCGGGTTCGCGTTCAACCCCGAAAGCGATCTTGAGCCGCTCGATCCCGAGCTCGAACTCACTTTCAGTCAGCGATGAGGGATCCTCGGTCTCGAAGAAATGCAGGATGAGCGCATCGAGGTCCATGCCTCAAGCCAGCCAGCCGAGCATACCGGCACCCCAGACTGCCGCGCCGCCTGCAACCAGGGCAATGGCATAGCCCAGCCAGCTGCCTGCCTTGCGCCGGCGGTCCATGATAAGCGGGACGTCTGGCAGCGGAGGCTGCTCGGGCGCGCCGCCTTTGGGTGGAAAGCGGTCCTCGATCCGGCGGATCAGTGCAGGCAGCCGCATCAGCGTATCGCCATCTTCCTTCATCCGCGCGGCAATCGCTGCTTCGGGCCCAAGCTCGTCGCGGATCCATTCCCGCACGAAAGGAGCGGAAACGTCCCACATGTTGATCGCGGGATCGAGACTGGTCGCCAGACCCTCGACCATCACCATGGTCTTTTGCAGCAACAGCAGATGGGGCTGGGTCGACATGTCGAAGTCGCGGGTGATAGCGAATAGCCCGTCAAGCATCTGACCGACCGACAGCTCGCTCACCGGCTTGCCGCGCATCGGCTCGCCGACGGCGCGCAATGCGGTCGCGAATTCAGCGACCGAATGGTAGGACGGCACATATTGGGCTTCGAAGTGGATCTCGGCGACCCGGAGGTAATTGCCGGTGGTCAGCCCGTACAGGATCTCGGCCAGCCAGGCCCGTGCCCGGCGATCGATCCGGCCCATGATCCCGAAATCAATCGCCGCAATTGTCCCGTCGGCCTGCACAAACAGGTTTCCCTGATGCATGTCGGCGTGAAAATAGCCATGGCTGATCGCCTGGGTCAGGAACGCCAGCACCAGCCGCTGGGCCAGATCGGGCATGTCATGCCCGGCCGCCCGAAGCGCGGCGACTTCGCTGATTTTAGTCCCGTCGACCCAGTCGATCGTCAAGACCTTCCCGGTGGTCCGGTCCCAATCGATCCCTGGCACAACGTAGCGATCATGCGATTTCATCACGTCGGTGAGTTCGGAGGCCGAGGCGGCCTCGCGCCTCAGATCGAGCTCGCGCAGCGTCCAGCGTTTGAAATTGGCGATGGTCATGCGCGGGCGAAGCCGCTGCGCCTCGCCGCCAAGCGCTTCGAAATGAGCCGCCGCCCACTCGTAGGTTTCGATATCGCGGGCGAACTTTTCGCGGATGCCGGGACGCAGCACCTTGACCGCCACGACAGCGCCCTCGGTGGTGACCGCTTTGTGGACCTGGGCGATCGAAGCAGAGCCGACCGGGACTGGATCGATACTGGCGTAGAGCTCCTGCCAGGGCCGGCCAAAGCTTGCCTCGATCTCGCTGCGGATGGCGGCGAAATCAACTGGCGGCAGGCTGTCTTGCAATGAGAGCAGATTATGGGCCGCTTCCTCGCCGACCAGATCAGGCCGGGTCGCCAGTGTTTGGCCCAGCTTGATCGCGGCCGGGCCGATCGCCTGGAACGCTCCGGCATAGTCGGGGACGCGTGGCTGGAACGTGCCCAGCCGGGCAATCCGGCACAGCCGCCGAACTTGCGCCGGGGTGCTCGGATCACGCTCTATCCCGCGCAAGGCGCCATGACGGCCAAGCGTCCGGCCCCAGCTCAGCAGGCGGAATATATGGGTCGTCGGACGGGTCAAATTTTCCAGCCCGAATGGATTGCGACAAGTCCGCCCAGAACCGGCTCAACCTTGGTGCGGGCAAAGCCGGCGCTGCGGATCATACCCTCGAACTCGGGCATCGGCGGGAAACGGCGGATCGATTCGATCAGATAGCGGTAGCTTTCCGCATCTCCGGCAATCGCTTCGCCCAGCCGGGGCACAAGGTGGTGCGAATAGAGGTCGTAAGCCTCCTTGAAGCCGGGCCATTCGGTGGTTGAAAATTCCAGGCAGAAAAAGCGCCCGCCATATTTCAGAACGCGGTGTGCTTCGGCCAGCGCCGAATCGATCCGGGTGACGTTGCGGATCCCGAAGGCGATGGTGTAGCCATCGAAGATCCGGTCCTCGAACGATAGCTCCTCGGCGTTCTGACGCGACCAGACGAGGCCGTCTATCCCGCGTTCCATTGCCCGCTCGATACCCACATCAAGCATGTCCTGATTGATGTCGGATACCGTCACCACGGCGCCCTGTTCGGCCAACCGGAACGCGATGTCGCCGGTGCCGCCGGCCATATCGAGGAACGTCTCGCCGCGGCGCGGCTTGATGCGGCGGATGAAGCGGTCCTTCCACAACCGGTGCATCCCGCCGGACATGGCATCGTTCATCACATCATATTTGCGCGCGACGCTGGAAAAGACTTCTCCCACTCGGGCGGTCTTTTCTTCGGGGCTGACGTCTTCGTAGCCGAAAGATACCTGATTGCTCATGGGCGGCGCTTTAGGGGAGTTTCGGCAGCGCGGGAAGGCTGTTAGGTGCCGGTCATGCCAGAATTACCAGAAGTAGAGACAACTGTCCGCGGCATGGCTCGCTACCTCGAAGGAGAGCGCCTGACCCGGGTCACGCTCCACCGTGCCGATTTGCGCCGACCATTCCCGCCCGGGCTGGTCCAGTCGCTCACCGGCGCTGTGGTCACGTCGCTGGGTCGGCGCGCCAAATATGGGCTGATCCACACCAATCGCGGGCAGACCATGGTATTCCACCTAGGCATGTCGGGGCGCTGGCGGATCGATCCGGCCGGGCTGGGCAAGCATGATCACCTGGTGCTGGAAACAGAGGCAGGCCATGTCCTTGCGCTGTGCGATCCGCGCCGGTTCGGCTCGGTTGATCTGATCGATAGCGACGTGCTGGATGACTGGCCGACATTTGCCGCCTTGGGCCCTGAGCCGCTGGGGCCGGGTCTGACGGTGCAGCATCTGCGACAGGCCCTGGCGGGGCGCAGTGCGACGATCAAGCTGCTGCTGCTCGACCAGCGGATCGTTGCTGGCCTTGGCAATATCTACGTCTGCGAAGCGCTGTTCCGTGCCGCTATCGATCCGCGCAAGCCTGCCGGCAAAGTCAGCGGTGCCGCGCTGAAACGGCTCGTTCCTGCCATCCGCAGCGTGCTTGAAGAGGCGATCGCGGCGGGCGGTTCCAGCTTGCGTGATTTCGCGAGGCCCGATGGGGAGCTCGGCTATTTCTCCAAGCAGTTCGACGTCTATGACCGGACTGGGCAGACTTGCGGCTGCGGCGGCGCGGTCATGCGGATCGTTCAAGGCGGGCGCAGCACCTGGTATTGCGGCAAGTGTCAGAAGTAGCTGGCTCCAAAGATAGCCGGCGCTTCGACGATAGCTTGACGATTCGGCCTCCGCTGGTTAAGGGCCGCGCTTTCCGCGGGGGTGACTCTGGTCAGCCCTCGCGATTCTGCATGAGTTTCAACTGATAAAGGCTGACCCAGTCAGCCGAACGAAGGACAGACATGGCCAATACGCCGCAAGCCAAAAAGCGCATCCGCCGCAACGACAAGCGCGCCGAAATCAACGGCAACCGCATCGGCCGCATCCGTACCTTCGTCAAGAAGGTCGAAGCAGCGCTCGAAGGTGGTGACAAGACGGCTGCGGCCGAAGCGCTGCATGCTGCGCAGCCTGAATTGGCACGCGGCGTGGCGCGCGGTGTGCTCCACAAGAACACTGCTTCGCGCAAATTGTCGCGGCTGACCAAGCGCGTCGCCACGCTCTGAGTCGGTCGACCGATTCGCGCTTCCGACGAGGCGCGGCGGGACGAACACAGAACAAACCGGATTGGGGTCGATGGGTAAACCGTCGGCCCTTTTTTGATTTGTTCCATGCCGGGAAATGGTGCGCCGCACTAAAGCCGTGTATTCGCGCGATTCGCGCCTGCCCGCCCTGAAATATTGTTAGTAAACAACAATTCAGTTATTCGCTGGTGGAATTCTGCGGCTCTTCACGAGTCAAGGCGATATATTTCAGTTTTTTTACGGAGTGCGCCTTGCCCTTCGCGCCGAGTGGTCCATAAATCCCGGACTGCCTGCCGCGCTTGTCGCTACGGCATTAC
>JBKJTN010000119.1:0-14660 GCA_046590275.1 Novosphingobium sp. | reverse complement strand
TGGTCAACGATTGCGCCAGCGCGCGCGCTGGCAATGCGAGCGCAGCGCCCGCAGCCAAACTACCCTTGATAAGGTCGCGCCTGTTCATAGCCCGGTTCATAACAGACTGTGGATAACCAATTGCTGAACGGCGCGCTAGCGTAAATCGGCGGAAAAGCGCGCTGTCGCGCCAAGCCGTTCCAATTCGGCACCATCGACCCGCATTCCGGTCCAGCCGGTCATCAGCCTTGCCCCCAGCGACTCGTAGAAGCCGATCGCCGGGTCGTTCCAGTCCAGCACCGACCATTCAAGCCGCGCGCAGCCGCGTTCCACCGCCAGCGCTGCAAGCTTTGCCAGCAGGGCCTTGCCAAGGCCGCTGCCGCGCGCTGCGGGCTGAACGAACAGATCTTCAAGATAAATCCCGGGAAGCCCCTCGAAGGTCGAGAAATTGTGAAAAAACAGCGCAAAGCCCTGCGCCGTTCCGTCCACTTCGCCGATGATAACTTCGGCGTAAGGGCGGTTGCCGAACAGCTTTTCGCCCAGCACAGCCTCGTCAAACCTCACTTCGTGGGCGAGTTTCTCGTATTCCGCCAGCGCCCGGATCAAGCCCGCAATCAGCGGGAGGTCAGCCGGTGCGGCGGGGCGCAGCGTGATCGTCATGCGGGGATTCTCCGTGCGAAGCGCGGCCACAACAGGCCGAGCGAAAGTCCGGCCATAACCAGCGCAAAAGCGGCCAGTTTCCATGGCTGCAACGGCTCGCCCATCAGCAGGACTGATGAACCGAGGCCAAAAACCGGGACAAGCAACGACAGCGGCGCCACCGTCGCAGCGGGATGCTGCGCCAGCAGCCAGCCCCAGGCGGCATAGCCGAACATGGTATTGCCCACCGATTGCCAGACCACAGCCGCCCAAGTCAGGCTGTCTGCGGCCTCGATCCCAGCCGAGATCCGCGGCCAGCCTTCTGTCAGCAGCGCCAGGCCCAGCAGCGGCGGGATCGCAAACAGGCTCGACCAGACAACATAAGCCAGCATGTTGACCGGGCCAGCCGCGCGCGCGGTCATGTTGCCCAGCGCCCAGCACAGCGCGGCCCCCACCACCAGCGCAAGCCCCAGCGGAGTGGCACTGCCGTTGGTATGGAGCGCGATTGTGCCAAGTCCGCCTGCTGCCAGCGCCATCGCGGCCAGCTGATAGGGTGCAACCCGCTCGCCGCTCAGCCGCATCGACAGGCCGATGGTGAAGAATACCTGGACCTGGACCACCAGCGAGGCGAGGCCGGGGGTGATATCGCTACGCATCGCGGTGAACAGCAGCCCGAACTGCCCGGCTCCGATCAACACGCCATAGGCGGCCAGATTGGCCCATGAAACCGCGGGCCGTTTGAAAAACAGCGCGAACGGCAGGAACGCGAAGGTAAACCGCAAGACCGCCAGCGTCAGCGGCGGCAGATGGCCCAATGCCTGCTTGATGACGACAAAATTGGTCCCCCACACTGCCATCACGGCCAAGGCAAGCAGCAAGTGGAGCGCAGGCATGCCGGCGACGCGGGAAGTGGTCATCGCTCGGCCCTAGCCATTGCCGAAGCATGGGTCTAGCCGCCGTTTCGCTCAGCTGCCGCCTATCGTCATCCGATCGCCGTTGAGTGAAACCTTGCCGAGGCGGCGCAGCACGGGCTGGCCAAGCAGGTTGGTCTGCAGCCCGTCGATCACCACTACCTCGATGTTGCGGAATTCCTGACCGGCAATGCTCAATTCATCGACTTCGACGCTCGTGCCATAGGCGGTGCCCGAGGCTGACTGACCCATCGGTCCGAAACTCTCCTGGTCGACCTGAAGGCCGAGGCGCTCGGCCTCGTCAACCGTGATGGCCACGGCATCGGCCCCGGTATCGATCAGGAAATTGGTGGTCTGGCCGTTGACCTGGGCGTTCAGGGTGAATTGGCCATCGCTGTCGCGATTGAGGACCAGGGCGCCGCCCTCTGCTGCATTGACTGAGACGTGCTGCGACTGGTCCCGCGAGACCGCATGCTTCGCCCCGCTATCGCTGGAATCCAGCACTGCTCCCGTCCCCATCGCCATCGCGGCCATGAGGAACATTCCGAAAAAAGCCAGGGCCAGAAGTCGCCCCATCGCCGCAGTCTAGGCCGAGGATGTTACCGATTTACCAACTAGCAGGTTTATTCCGCCGCTTCAGCGGCTCCCGCATCGCTGGTTGCCGCCTCGATCTCCGCCGCCTTGGCCTCGACCAGTGCAACGATATGTTCGAGCATGTCTTCGCTCTGGACATGATGGTCAGTGACGCCCGAAAGATAGACCATATGCTTACCATTGCCGCCGCCGGTCAGGCCGATGTCGGTTTCGCGCGCTTCGCCGGGGCCATTGACCACGCAGCCCAGCACCGAGAGGCTCAGCGGGGTCTTGATGTGGCTCAGCCGGGCCTCGAGCGCCTGGACGGTGCGGATCACATCGAACCCCTGTCGGGCGCAGCTGGGGCAGGAGACCACCCGGACGCCGCGGGTGCGCAGGCCCAGCGATTTGAGGATTTCAAACCCGACCCGCACTTCCTCTTCGGGCTCGGCCGACAGGCTGACCCGGATCGTATCGCCGATCCCGGCCCACAGCATGTTGCCCATCCCGATCGCGCTTTTGACGGTGCCGCCGATCAGCCCGCCAGCCTCGGTAATGCCGAGGTGGAGCGGGCAATCGACGGCATCGGCCAGCTGCATATAGGCCGCGACGGCCAGGAACACGTCGCTGGCCTTCACCGCCACTTTGAATTCATGGAAATCATGGTCCTGCAGCAGCTTGATATGATCGAGCGCGCTTTCGACCAGAGCCTCGGGGCAGGGTTCGCCGTATTTTTCAAGCAGGTCCCTCTCGAGGCTTCCGCCGTTGACCCCGATCCGGATCGCGCAGCCATTGGCCTTGGCGGCGCGGACCACTTCGGCGACGCGCTCGCTGCTGCCGATATTGCCCGGATTGATCCGCAGGCAAGCCGCGCCCGCGTCTGCGGCTTCCAGCGCGCGCTTATAGTGGAAATGGATGTCCGCAATGATCGGAATGCGCGAGGCGCGCACGATCTGCCTCAGTGCGGCGGTGCTTTCCACGTCGGGGCAGGAAACCCGGATCAGATCCGCCCCGGCATCCTCGCAGCGGCGAATCTGGTTGAGTGTCGCCACCGGATCGCTGGTCAGCGTGTTGGTCATGGTCTGGACGGTAATCGGCGCATCGCCGCCTACCGGCACATTGCCGACCATGATCTGGCGGGATTGGCGGCGCGCAATATCGCGCCAGGGTCTGATCGAGGACATGGGGGGGATATAGGGAGTTAGAGCAACTTCGCGAAGAGGAATTCGGCGTCGAGCTGCGCCCCGACCCGGAAAGTGACGTCGGCGATCTTCTCGAAGCCATATCGGGCATAGAACCGCTGCGCGCCCGCGTTGCCGCTGAACACCGAAATCTGGACTTCATCGGCCCCGCGCGCGGCAAATTCGCCCATCGCCCAATCCATCAGCGCCCCGCCGATCCCCATCCCGGTGGCCTGTGAAAGCGCGTAGAGCTGCTTGAGTTCGAGCACATTGCTGCCCCTGGCATAGTCGGTAAAACTGCAGCTGAGGCCAAGTTTGCAATAGGCCAGCAGTTCCCCCTCGCGCTCTGCTAGGCGGTAGAGCCGGTCCGGATTGGCCAGCTCTGCGGCGATTGCGTCTTGCGAATAGCTTTCAGCCAGAAACGCGGCCAGATCCTCTGCACTGTACATCTCACCGAATTTCGCCACGAAGCTGTCAGTGGCAAGGCGCGAGAGCGCAGGTATATCGGCGGCGGTCGCGCCGCGCAGGATCAGTTCGCTCATAGCGTCCTCGTCATGCAGATGCTGAAATCATCCGCTACATAAGTGCCGAAGGGCGGGCATTGGACGAAGCCATTGGCTTCGTAAAGCCGGCGCGCCGGGAGGAAGGGTTCGGGCCGACCGGTTTCAAGGCTGACCCTGATATAGCCGCGTGCCCGCGCCTCTGCGAGCAGATGGTCGAGGATCGCCCGGCCCACGCCTTTGCGGCGATAATTAGGGTGCGCACGCATCGATTTCAGCTCGCCGTGGCGGGCATCAATCTGTTTAAGCGCGCCGCAACCCGCCAGCGCCTCGCCGTCTCCGGTTCTGGCCCACGCCGAATAGAAGGTCACGTCGCTCGCGCGCAGCCGTCCGATCGGCATGGCATGGACGCTGGTCAGCGGCGACCAGCCATGCATTTCAGCCAGATGCAGCCGCAGCAGCGCCGCGATCTGCGGTCCCGAAAGGTCGTCCTCGATGATGCGCAGCGGCGTTGCCATTGGCGCTATCTGCTATGCGCGGTGTTGGTCTGGCAAGTGCGATCATCTTGGGCGAGGAATTGACTTCCCCGGCGCTGAGGAATAGCCAGTTGCTACTTGGTGCCGGCCTGTTCCAGGGTCGCCCGACTCCGAGTGACCAGCTGACTTCGCGGATTGTCTGCAAGCGCTGGTTCAACAGGAGGAATGTTCCATGTTTACAATCCGTCGCGCAGCCTTGCTGGCCGCTTCCTTTACGCTTGCCTTCGCCGTGCCTGCAGCCGCCCAGGACGATCCGTTCATTGGCGGGGACTACGTCGAAGTAACCGGGGTTTCGATCGATGATGGTCACTACCTTGATTATGCCACCTTCCTGGCCGGTTATTACCGCTCGCAGGAACAGTATGCGGTGTCGCAGGGGTGGCAAACCAGCTGGGAGCTCCTCTCCAATGTCCACAAGCGCAAGGGTGAGCCCGACCTTTACCTGATCCGCCGTTACAAGAGCCTGCCAGACGGCGTGGAGGGCGATCGTCGGTCCGCGAATATTCGCGATCACGTCAAGCAGACCGATGCGCAGATGCAGGCTGCATCGGGCGATCGGGCGAAGTTCCGCCATATCGACGCCTCGCAATTGCTGCAGGTGATGGCTTTCCGCAAGTAAACCTGAACCGCGATACGCGGGAGGCGGTTCAGCTGCCTCCCGCGTATTTATCAGCCTTGCGCTTGCCCATCTGCATACCACCTTCCAGCCGCCCGCGAAGCTGGGTGTAATAGGCCTCAAGGAAGGCGCGTTCATCGCCTGCGCCGGGGTTCCTACCGATCTTGCGGCAGATTGCCTCGGACACGGCAGCCTGTGCCTCGGGGCGGTTCTCGCGCAGCACCCGCTCCAGCGTTTGCAGCTCAAACTCGCCATAGATTGCCAGTTCCGCCTCGCCAAAGCGATAGGAGGTGCCGGTCGCGGCGCTGGTACCGCGCGCTGCGTGCCCCAGGCTCATCGCCGCTTCCAGCTTGCGTTTGGGGGCTTCCAGTACCCAGCTTCCGGCAATCAGATCGCCCGCCCGCAGCCGGTCGCGGTTGAAGAAGGGGAACAGCGCGAAGACCAGAAACCAGGCAGTCGCGCTCAGCATGACCGGGCCTATCTCGGTGCCTTCTGCGCTCGCCCCGACCAGCAGGACGGCAGGCAGGAACAGCTCGATATCGCGCAGCAGATTGCGGGCGATGACCATTTCGGCGGACAGCCGCCCGCCATCGCGCGCAGCGATCCGGATCCCGACCATGCGCTTGCCCGGGGTCGCGCCGCGCGGTCCCAGCTCGAAGAACAGGAAATAGGCGTTGCGGAACAGGAAGATCGCAGCGACCCACAGGATGAACAGGAAATCCAGCGCATGGCGGGCGGCGCCCTTGGCCTGATCGGCTTCAAATCCCAGCTTGGCCGTCCCGCCGGCCAGCAGACCGATGGCCACGGTGGCAAGGATCATCGCCAGCCCGATCAGGATCAGATCGATTATCAGCGCGCCGAACCGCGCCCCGCGGCTGGCCAGAACAACCGGCAGGGCGATCCCTTCGGGCGTCACCATCACGCGCTGCCGGTCGTTGCGGAGCTGGCGTGTCGCTGCGCTCACCCGTGCTCGCTCCGGATAGAGGTGCGCCGGAACACGAAGAAATAGGCCAGCCAGAGTACCAGCATGGATATGCCCACGGCCAGCCGGCCGAATGTGTCATCGATCAGCTGGCGGGCGAAGCCTTCCAGCACTGCCGCTACCACCAGCATCAGCACGACTCCGGCCATGACTTGCGAGGCTCGCTGCCCGGCGGCAGCGGCCGAGGCGAGCACTGATTGCTGTCCCGGAAAGGCGATGGCGCGTCCGATATGCAGACCCGCCGCGCCGGCCAGCAGGATCGCGAACAGCTCGGTCGTGCCGTGGACCGATAGCCACGCGGCAAAATCCAGCGTCAGCCCCCGCCCGTGGTACAGCCACAGCATCGCACCCATTGTCGCGGTATTCTGGACCAGCAACAACAACGACGGAATGCCAAAGGCAAAGCCCAGCGCGAAGGCGAGGATCGCGATCTGCGCATTATGGCTGAACAGATAAGCGGAAAAGGCCGCCAGGCTCTCTTGGCCGCTATTGCCGAACAGCGTTCCGTGCAGCACCTCGCGGCTTGCACCGGGCACCCTTGCATCGACGAATTGTTCGGGCACCAGCGCGAAATACCATTCGGGATCACCGGCGACGAGCAGCCAACCGACCAGGACACCTGTTACCATTACCGCCAGCGCAATCAGGATATCGACCCATATCTCGCGCACGGCCCGGCTCCATTCCCCGCCCAGAAACCGGCGAAACCAGCCGAACAGTCCAACCCGCGGGCCATAGACCAGGAACCAGGCGCGCTGGACCAGCCCTTCGAGATAGGCCAGCGTCGCGGCATCGAGCGAGGTTTCCCGCGCCACCGAAAGGCTGGAGGCAACGGTGCGGTAGAGCACCGGCAGTGCCAGCACATCCGCGTCGGAAAGCTTGCGCAAGCGGCCCGCTTCCATCCGCAGGACGATCGCCTCCAGTCGCTGCCAGTCGCCCTCGCGCTGCTGGCGGAACCGGTCGGAACGCAGCGCGGCCGCTTCGATCGCGGCTGCCTGCGCGGTGGCCTGGTCGCCGAAGAGCCCGAAGATCGCCATCAGCCAGCCCCCCTCATCCGATTGTTCCCTTACGCTTGATCCGCAGGTAAGCGTCGATCACCCGAGGCCCAATCCGATCATGCGGGGCCTCGATCACATCGACGCCAAGCCCGCGCAACTTGGCCAGCACCAGCGCACGCTGGCGCAGCAGGCTGTCAGCCGTAACCGCCATCGCCAGCGCCTGCATATCGGCAGGTGGCGCGGCCGAGATCGAGTCCAGTTCCTCATCCGCCAGGGTCACGAACAGCACCAGATGCCGCTTCACCAGCCGCCCGATGCTCTCGATCATCAGTTCGGCGCTGGTGGGATCGGTGAAATCGGAAAAGATCACGATCAGCGAGCGGCGCTGGAGCCGCCCTGCCAAGGTCGCCAGTGCGAGCGTGAAATTGGGTTCCTGCGCGTGATAATCGAGCCCGGCTGCGGCCGATTGCAGCCGGTGAAACGCCCGCGCATCTGTTACAAACGGGGTTGCCAGCACCGGCCGTGCCGCAAAGCCGAACAGCGCCACCCGGTCGCCGCCCTTGAGCGCCACATAGGCAGCGGCAAGCGCAGCGGAAACCGCACGGTCGATCCGTGGTTCGCCGCCCACCGGCTCGCACATCGCCTGTCCGCAATCGAACGCAAAGACGATCTGGTTGTTGCGCTCGCTTTCATATTCCTTGGCGTAGAGGTGCGAATGGCGGGCGCTGGCTTTCCAGTCGATCCGGCGGCGGTCCATCCCCGGCTGGTACTCGGCCAGCGCCTCGAACTGGGTGCCTTCGCCGCGCAGCCGCCGGGCGATCAGGCCGAACTGGGAGTCGCGCAAGAAGGCCTGAAATGTCGGTGAGCGCAGCGTGGAGATATTGGGCGAGACCCGCACGCTGGCCTCCACCGCGCGTGATATCTGCCGCGCTCCCAGCCCGAGCGGACCGGTCCAGCACAGCCACAGCCGTTCGACCGCGCCCGTCCCGCGCCGGCTTGGGCGATAGGTCAGCGCGCCTTCCCAGCGGTCATCGGCGTCATTCGAACTGAGCACAAAGCTGCCGCGTCCGCCGTCCAGCAGGCGGGGGTGGGTGGCGAGCGAGGCGCTGACATCGCGCTGCGTGCCCCGGCTGAATGCGGCCCGGGCGAGAAACCAGCTCTCGCCGCCGATCTCGGTCTCGGGCGGCATGGTCAGTGCCAGATCGGTCACTGTGCCGGCCAGCAGCGCATCGACCAGCACCAGCGCCAGCAGCGCGCCGCCCAGTGCCGGAGCGACGATCCACGCCCCCGGGGCCAGCGCGCCGATCAGCAGCGCGACCGGCGCTGCTGCGGCCAGCAGCAGCGCGGCGCGGGCGGTGGGGACAATGCTGGCGCGGGCGAAGGCGGGGCGGGTCATCGGCCTAGCGCGGCGCTTCGGTCTGTTCGAGCAGATCGGCCACCAGCGTCTCGACCAGCTTGCCCTCAATCTCGGCCGCCGGGCTCAGCAGCAGGCGGTGGCGCAGCACCGAAGTGGCAAGCGCCTTCACATCGTCGGGCAGCACATAATCGCGCCCGTCGAGCGCAGCGCGGGCACGGGCCGCATTGGCCAGCAGCACCGCGGCGCGGGGGCTGGCTCCGGCGGAAAGATCGGCGCTGTCGCGGGTCGCGCGGATCAGGCGGACGACATAATCGATTACGCTTTCGGCCAGCGTGATCGCTTTCACTGCGGCGACAGCAGCGGCAATCATCCCGGCATCCGCGACTTTGACAACGCCCATTTCGGCCGGGCGCGGCGGGCCGGTGCGGGTGCCAAATCGGGTGACGATCCGCGCCTCTTCCTCATGGCTTGGATAAGGAACCAGCAGCTTGAACAGGAAGCGATCGAGCTGGGCTTCGGGCAGCGGATAGACCCCCTGGCTCTCGATCGGGTTCTGGGTGGCGACCACCATGAAATGTTCAGCCAGCGCATGCGCGGTGCCGTCCAGCGTAACTCGCCGCTCCTGCATCGCTTCGAGCAGCGCGGCCTGGGTCTTGGGCGGTGTGCGATTGATCTCGTCGGCCAGCAGCAGCTCGCAGAAGATCGCACCGCGCGTCAGGGTGAACTGGCTGGTCTGGAAGTTGAACAGGTTGGAGCCCAGAATATCGCCCGGCATCAGATCGGGGGTGAACTGGATTCGCCCGAAATCGAGCCCCAGGCTGGTCGCGAAGCATTGTGCCAGGAATGTCTTGGCGGTCCCCGGCGGACCTTCGAGCAGAACATGGCCCTGCGCCAAGAGCGCAATCAGCAGATGATCGACCGTCTCGGTCTGGCCGACAATCGCTTTGGCTACTTCGCCGCGGATCGCGGCGGCCAGCGTGCCGACCTCGGTTAATGACATTGTACTCATCGTTTGAGCATCCTTTCCAGCGCATGGAGGTCCTGCGCAGCGCGCAGCATATCGTGGGGCCGGCGCGCGGCGCGCAGCTCGGCAGAAATAAGCGAGAAAGGCCGCATGGCGGGTGCCCGGGCCGCCAGCGCGCGATCGATCGCGGCCTCGGTCTCAGCGGCATCGGCGTGGTGCGGCAGCGCCAGCGCGCGGGCCAGCCGCTCCCGCGCGGCATCGGCATAGGGCGCCGCGACCAGATGCAGGCGGCCGGTGCGGCGGATCAGCCCGGCGGCATTGCTGACCAGCGCGCGCTTGCCAAAGGCGATCGCCCGCGCGCCGACCCGCGGCGGCCCAAACCGGTTGAATGCCCGCCAGCCCACCACCAGCGCAGCGAGCAACAGGCACAGCGTCGCCGCCAGAAACGGCGGGGTGAAGGCCAGGGTCAGCAGATTCGCCGAACGGCCATAGCCGGGGATGGTCAGATCGAAATTGATCGCATCCTCGCCGTCCGCCGCCAGCTCGATCAGCTCGAGCGCCAGCATCGCACGGCTCTGGTCGGCAAAACCGTAGTTGTTGAGCAGGTCAGGCTCCGCCACCACCACCAGCGGGTAGGGTTGCTCGTCATCGTCCTCGACATTGCCCGGATCGACCCCCGCCGCATTGGCAAGATCGGGGTAATGCCCATCAAGGACATAGCCCGCCAGGGTCCGCGCTTCACCATCGGTGACCAGCGGCTGGATATGTTTGCCGTCGATAAACTGGGTGATCTTGCCCGGTGCACGCAAAGCATTGCTGCCAAGCCCGGACCAGCGCGCGGTGCTGTCCTTCATCACCAGCGGATCCACCGTCAGCGGACCAAGCGTAGTCGATTTCTCGGCCCATTTGGGTGAATTGAGGTCCCCCAGCCGGACCCAGCCTTCCTTCACCTGCGGATTGTCTGGTCCGGGCGCGAGCTGGATGGCCTGCCATTTGGGCAGGATCACCAGCGTCGGGCCGATATAGCGCCGCGCCTCGATCACCTTGTCGATCCGCTTGGGATCGGCCTCGGCCAAGGGGGTGATGACCAGCAGGCCAGAATCGTTGAGTGCGGCCTCGCTGCGGCTGCGGGTGATTGTATAGCCGTGCCGGCCCAACAGATCGGCAATCGCGGCATAGCCGTTCAGCCCTTTGCCGCCGACGTGCGCGCCGCCGTCGTTGGGCTCGCGCGATCCCATTCCCGCGCCGATCATCCACAGCAATGCGACAAACACCAGTCCGCCGAACAGCACCAGCGCCAGGACGGTTCGGGACGAAAACCCGCTGGCGTTGCGCGCGCTCACGCCGGAAGCCGCTCAAGCGCAAACTCGGCATAGGCGGTCCGCGCCGCCTGCCAGTCGGCCGCGTCCAGGGCGCGCAGGGCAAAGCGGCTGCGCTCGACCCGCACCGAAATATGCGCGAATGCGGCCCGCGCCCGCTCGGGCAAGGCGCCAAGCCCGGCAATCTCGCGCGCGGTGCTGGCAGGGTTGACCAGATCGGGCCGGGCCTCGGCAATCTGTGCCACGCTGCGGCGCAGCAGCAGATGCGTCGCGGCATCGAACTGACCTTCGGCGGCCAGCCGGTCGGCATCCTCAAGCAGCGCCAGTGACTGCGCGCGATCGGGCGACCATTCGGCCTCGGGCTCGGCAGCGGGGCGGCGTCTGTTCAGCGCCGGGGCAATCAGCCGCCATGCGATCAACGCCGCGCCGATGGCCGCCAGACCAATCAGGAGCCATTGCAGCACCGGCCACGACAGACCCAGCGCCTGGCCCAGCGGCTCGAACAACTCGCGCAGGAATCTGCCGATTGCCTCAAGCCAAGCCGGGGTTTGCGGGGGCTTGGGTGGGGCTACCGGGGCATATTGAATTTCGGCAGAGCTGCGCACCGCTTCCCAATCGCGGGCGACGCCCTGTGCCGCTTCTGCTCCATCGATGGCCGGGGTTGCCCTTGTCACCTGCGCGTGGTGGCACGGGTGATCGGCGTTCGCAAGCTACCCTCTGGGGCGGCCTTGCGGATAGCTACCGAGGATTCGCAAATCCTTGCAGTGGAACGCCAATTCCTCGATCGCGCGGTCGACTGCCGGATCGCCGGGCGCACCGACGATATCGGCATAAAAGGTGGTCGCGGAAAAGCTCGCGCCCTTCTGGTAGCTCTCCAGCTTGGTCATGTTGACCCCGTTGGTGGCAAAGCCGCCCATCGCCTTGTAGAGCGCGGCGGGGATATTCTTCACCTCGAACACGAAAGTCGTCATCGCCGGGCGGCCCTGCAGCGAGGCAGGATCGAGCGGCTGTTTTGCCAGCATCACGAAGCGGGTGGTGTTGTCTGCCGCATCCTCAACCTTTTCGTCGATCACCTTCAGGCCATAGAGCTGCGCCGCCATCAGCGGCGCAACAGCGCAGGCGGCGGGATCGCCCTGTTCCTTGACGAACGCCGCCGCGCCAGCGGTATCGGCATAGGCCATCGGCACGATCCCGCGGGTCCGCAGGTAAAAGCGCGATTGGCCGAGCGCCTGTGGGTGCGAATAGGCCGCAGTGAACGGCCCGTCAGAAATCGCCATCAGCGCGTGGGTGATGCCCATGAAATGTTCCGCGACGATCGACAGCCCGCTTTCGGGCAGCAGGAAGTGGATGTCGGCAACGCGGCCGTGCTGTGAATTCTCGATCGGGATGATAGCGCGCGCGGCACGGCCATCCTTGACCGCTTCCAGCGCATCCTCGAAGCTGAAGCAGGGCAGCGGCAGGCAGTCCGGATCGGCTTCCAGCGCGGCGCGGTGCGAATTGGCCCCGGGCGCGCCCTGAAAGGCTACGGCGCGCGCCGGATCGGCTGCGGCAGCGCAGGCCATCTGTTCGACCAGGGCGAGGGCGGGGGCGGGATAGGAATGCATGGCGATTGCGCGCCTAGGCGCGGCGCGCCCGCGATGCAAGCTGGCGGCGCTGCCATTCAGGATGGAGCTTGCTTTTGGGCGGCGGGGTAATCGCCTCCCACAGCCCGTGTCCGACGTGCCACAGCTTGGCGAGGCCCGAAGTCGACAGCCGGTGATCCCAGGCATGCGCCCCGGCCTTGTCGACCGCGCGGGCGATCTCGCCATAGATGCCGGCAGCAGCCATCACCGCCCAGCGCTGGCGAAAATTAAGCCGCCCCGCACCAATCCGGGCCGAGGCCTCATAAGCCTTTTCCAGCTCGCACATCCGGTGAACCAGCGGCACCAGCGCGCGGCGGTAATGCGGCTTCATCTGCTCGCCGGGGGGAATATCGGCCTCGACCAGCCATTCCAGCGGGATGTAGCAGCGCTCCGCCGCGTCATCCTCGTCCAGATCGCGGGCAATGTTGGCCAGCTGGAAGGCGAGGCCCAGATCGCAGGCCCGGTCAAGCGTGTCCTCCTCGGCCGGATCGACCCCCATCACTACCGCCATCATCACTCCCACAGCGCCAGCAACATGATAGCAGTATTGCATCAGGTCCGCCTCGCTGCGCGGCCGCCAGTCAGCCGCATCCAGGGCAAAGCCGGCGATGACGTCATCAGCCATCTGGACGGTTATTCCGGTTTCATTGGCGACAAGCCCGAATGCATCGAACGCCGGATCGCCGGTCGGCTCGCCCGCCAGCGCCTTGGCAGTCAAATCCCGGATCACGGCCAGGCGGTCCTGCGCGCCGGTCTGATTGCCCATTGCGCCGCCGTGATCCTGATCGTCCGCCAGATCATCGCAGCGGCGGCACCAGGCGTAAAGCAGCCAGACCCGCTCGCGGGTGGTGCGGTCAAACAGGCGGCTGGCAGCGGCGAAGCTTTTTGAGCCGCGCATGATCGAGGCGCGGGCATGGGCGAGGAGGGCGGTGCGGTCCGCCGCGACTGTCACAAATCGCTCGCCTTCATCGCGAAAATGGGCGTGTGAGGTTCATGCGCTGCCATCCGGGTCAGCAACAGATCCAGCTCATGCTCGGCGATAATGATCCCCTGATGGGATTCGCGGATAAAGCCGACCTCGGCCATATGGCGGTTGAAGGCGAGCAGATGGTCGAAAAAGCCAAAGGCGTTGAGCAGCCCGACCGGCTTGGTATGATAGCCCAGCTGCGCCCAGCTGACCGCTTCCCACAGCTCGTCCATCGTCCCCACGCCGCCCGGGATGGTCAAAAAGCCATCGGACAGATTGGTGAAGGCGAGCTTGCGCTCGTGCATCCCGGGAACGACATGCAGCTCAGTGCAGCCGCGATGAGCGACTTCAGAATTGACCAGCGCTTCGGGGATCACCCCGATCACCTCGCCGCCAGCTTCCAGCGCGCCATCCGCCAGCGCACCCATCAGGCCGAGCTTGCCGCCGCCATAGACCAGACCAAGCCCGCGCCGGGCCAGAGCGTCGCCCACTTCGCGGGCCAGCGCGATATAGCGCGGATCTGCCGGAGTGGCCGAGCCGCAATAGACCGCCAGGCGCTTCACCTCATATCTTCCAGCATCAGCTTGGCGGTCGCCTTGGCGCTGCCCACAACGCCGGGAATGCCCGCCCCCGGATGCGTACCTGCTCCGACAAGGTAGAAATTGCCAATCTTGTCATCGCGGTTGTGGCCGCGGAACCATGCGCTTTGGGTCAGGATCGGCTCAAGGCTGAAGGCGCTGCCGAGATGCGCATTGAGATCGAGCGCGAAATCGCGCGGGGCATAGTGGAACTTGGTCACGATCCGGTCGTGAATGTCTGGGATCAAGCGCCGCCCGACCTCGTCGAGGATGCGCTTTTCCAGCAGCGGCCCGATTTGCTCCCAATCGATCGGCAGCTTGCCCTGATTTGCGACCGGGATCAGCGCATAAAAGGTGCTCTTGCCCTCGGGCGCCATGCCCGGATCGGTCACGGTCGGGTGGTGGAGATAGATCGAGAAATCCTGCGGCAGCACGCCGTGTTCATAAATATCTTCGACCAGACCCTTATAGCGCGGGCCGAACAGGATCATGTGGTGCGGGATGCCCGGCCAGGTTCCCTCAACGCCGAAGTGGACCACGAACAGGCTGGGCGAATAACGCTTTTTCGTCAGGCTCTTCGTCATCTGCTTGCCGCGCGGGCTATCGCTTAGCAGATCGCGGTAGCTGTGGATGATATCGGCATTGCTGGCGACGGCATCGAACCGCTCGGTCCAGCCGCTGGCGGTCTCCACCTCGGTCACGCGGTTGCCCAGCGTGTGGATGTGGAGTACCGGATCATGCAGCCGCAACTTGCCGCCCAGCCGCTCAAAATGCTTGACCATCCCGGCGATCAGCTGGTTGGTACCGCCCTTGGCCCACCATACCCCGCCGTCCATTTCCAGCTTGTGGATCAAGGCATAGATCGCGCTGGTGGTCATCGGATTGCCGCCCACCAGCAGCGTGTGGAACGAGAGCGCCTCGCGCAGCTTCTCGCTTTT
>JBKJTN010000131.1:0-21602 GCA_046590275.1 Novosphingobium sp. | reverse complement strand
GCCAGCGCGCGGGCCTCGTCCAGCAGCACGGCATCCTCGACACATTTGTAGATGAGCCCCCAATCGGCAGCCTGCTCCGCCGCGATCTTCTCGCCCAGCAGCATCATCTGGGTGGCGCGAGCCTTGCCGACGAGCCGCGCGAGCATCCACGATGCACCGCCATCGGGGACCAGCCCGATGTTGACGAACGCTTGCAGGAAATAGGCAGACTTGCCGGCAATCGCGAAATCGCTCGCCAAGGCCAAGCTGCAACCCACGCCCGCCGCCGGACCATTGACCGCTGTGATTACCGGAACCGAGAGCTTGGCCAGCTTGAGCATGGTCGGGTTGTAATGCCGGGTCAGCGCGCCATAGCTGCCGCTCGCCCCCACCGGCGTCGCGCCACCGCGCGCCTGCAAGTCCGCGCCCGAACAGAACGCCCGCCCCGCGCCGGTAATCAACAATGCCCGCGCCCCGCCCAGATTGTCGAGCGCGTCCGAAATCTCGTCGAACATGATCGGCGCGGCGGCGTTGAGCCGGTCCGGCTGGTTCAGCGTGATCGTCGCCACATCGTCAGCCACGTCGAACAGGATTTTGTCGTAAGTCACAGAACTATCCCTCTCAAATATCGTCACCCCGAACTCGTTTCGGGGTCTATTTCTCAACCCGCACCACCTGTGCCGGAAGGCACGATGGACCCTGAAACGAGTTCAGGGTGACGGGTTGGATTTGGGGCGGGCGTCAATGCGCCTCCTTCGGCGTTTCCATGATTTCGGTCAGCACGCCCTGCATGTCTTTGGGATGCACAAAAAAGATAAGCGTGCCATGCGCGCCGATCCGGGGTTCGCCCAGCACGCGTTTGCCCATGGCCTCGAACCAGGCCTTGGCGGCGTGGATATCAGGTACTTCGTAGCACATATGGTGCTGGCCGCCCGCCGGGTTTTTCTCGAGGAAGCTGGCGATCGAGGTATTGCCGGGCAGCGGCTCGATCAGTTCGATCTGGGTGCCGTTTGTGCCGCCCTCACCGGGCGTATCGACGAAGCAGACCTTCACCCCCTGGGATGGCAGATCGAACGGTTCATGGATCAGGCTCGCGCCCATCACATCGCGGTAGAACACTGCGCTGTCGGCGATCGAAGGCGTGGCGATGCCGATGTGGTTGAGCCGCCCGAGCTTCATTCCGCGGGCTCCACCGTGACGGGGAAGTTGACCGAATTGGCGATGTAGCACAGCGCATGCGCCTTGTGGTGCAGGCCATCGATCGTCGCCGCATCGACCGGCGCGGCGTAGCTGATCCTGGGCCGCATCACCGCGCTGAGCATGGCGACCACGCCGTCCTCACGCTTGCCGATCACGCCGACGGCATGATCGACGTAAGAGGTGACAGAAACCCCCGAACGCGAGGCGAGATCGAGAAAGAACAGCATGTGACAACTCGCGAGCGCGGCCACCAGCCCTTCTTCGGGATCGACGCCCGCAGGATCGGACCAGACCGTGCCAACCACGGCGGGTGAGGCAGAGGCTGGAACATCGGCTCCGCCATCAAACTTCCAGCGGTGCGCGCGGCTGTATTTGCGGGTCTCAAAGGATTCCCCCTCGCCCAGGTGCCATTCGACGGTTGCTTCATAGTTGCTCATGGGTTGGCTTTCTGTGGCGGGTTTAGGTGGGGGTGGGGATGGAGTGGTGGAAGAGACGAGCGCGTTTCATTCTTCGATCCTTCGTTGCATGGCTTGCCGCTCGTAGATTTCGAACTTTGTCTCTATCCGCACGATACGCTCATTCATCAGCGCCATGGCGTCGCGCAAGCCAGCTATATCGCGATCCTGCCGCTCCACGCCACGCTCCAACCGTTCGAGGTTGGTTTGCATGAGAACGACGTTCTTGAGCGCCGAGGCAGCATCGCTGAGGAACCCCATCAGCGTACGCCCATCTTGCGAAGAAACGCATCCGTCTCGCGATGCGATTTGTCGAGAGTCTCGATCATCCGATCAATTGAGGCGTGCATCTTGGGGATTGCCTCGTTCACTTGCGCGACCAGCACCGCGAGTTCGGCCTCCTCCTCCTCAGTCGGCTGCCCAATGTATTTTGCTGTCGCCTCACGCACGACATTGCCGACCGATTCGCCGCGCTTGGAGGCGAAGGCATCGAGCGCCGCCTTGTGCTCGCGGCTGGTGAGGAAAGTTACGCGTTCGGTCTGCATGGCGGAGGACTCCTTCACATTATAAGGTCATTATAATGTTTTGCCGCAAGAAGCGCAATAGCAGGCGCGGCGACGCCGAAATGGTTGAGGAGAACTAGTTTCATGAACTTACACCCCTCCTCTTCAGGGGAGGGGCAGCGAGACTTGGCAACCTGTTGCCTAGTCGCAGCGGGGTGGGGTTTCGCCCCCAGCGCGGCGACCGATCGACAGACCCCACCCCAACCCCTCCCCTGAAGGGTAGGGGCTGTTGAGAAGCGATCCCGATGTGGTTGCGGCGGCCTAGTTTCATAGAATTTTCAATCCAAACAATAAGTTATAGATTGGACTTGTTCTGGTTTGGACAGCATCTAAGCAATTGAATCGTTTTGCGAGAGTCTCTGTGTGCACGGGGTCGAAGTTGCCACACATCCCAATCTCCAGTGCATATCGCTGGTTTTCTAGGCGCACGATCGCTGATCCGAACCAGATCAATATGAGGATGAGAACTACGATGGCTGAATTCTTCATTGTCTGATCTCACAACGGTATATTATCATGCTTCTTCCACGGGTTCCCCAACTGCTTCCCTCGCAGCTTCCGCAGCCCCAAAGCAATCCGCCGCCGCGTGGAATGCGGGTGGATCACCTCGTCGATGAAGCCCTTGCTCGCCGCCACGAACGGGTTGGCGAAGCGGTCTTCGTATTCGCGGGTTCGCTCGGCGATCTTGTCGGGGTCGCCGATGTCCGAGCGGAAGATGATCTCGACCGCGCCTTTTGCGCCCATCACGGCGATTTCGGCGGTGGGCCAGGCGTAGTTGAGATCGCCGCGCAAATGCTTTGAGGCCATCACGTCATAGGCCCCGCCATAGGCCTTGCGGGTGATCACGGTGATCTTGGGCACGGTCGCCTCGGCATAGGCGAACAGCAGTTTCGCGCCGTGTTTGATGATCCCGCCCAGTTCCTGCGCGGTGCCGGGCAGGAAGCCGGGGACATCGACGAAGGTCAGGATCGGAATGTTGAACGCATCGCAGAACCGCACGAACCGCGCGGCCTTCTTGGAGGCGTTGATATCGAGGCAGCCCGCCAGCACGATAGGCTGATTGGCGACGACGCCCACTGTGCGCCCCTCGATCCGGCCGAACCCGCATAGGATATTGCCAGCATGCCCGGGCTGGATTTCAAAGAAATCGCCCTCATCCAGCACCTTGCGGACCACTTCGTGCATATCATAGGGCTGGTTGGCATTGGCCGGGATTACCATGTCCAGACTCGGTTCCGCGCGGTCCCACGGATCGGAGGTGGGCCGCTCGGGCACTTCCTCGCGGTTGGAGAGCGGCAGGAAATCGAAGAAATCGCGCGCCACCAGCAGCGCCTCGATATCGTTCTCCAGCGCCAGATCGGCGACCGAGGTCTTGGTGGAATGGGTGATCGCCCCGCCCAGTTCCTCTTGCGTGACAATCTCGTTGGTCACCGTCTTGACCACATCCGGGCCAGTGACGAACATATAGCTGCTGTCTTTCACCATGAAGATGAAGTCGGTCATCGCCGGGGAATAGACCGCCCCGCCCGCGCATGGTCCCATGATCATCGAAAGTTGCGGGATCACGCCCGAGGCGAGGACATTGCGCTGGAACACTTCGGCATAACCACCGAGCGACGCCACACCTTCCTGAATCCGAGCGCCGCCGCTATCATTCAGCCCGATCACTGGCGCGCCGACTTTCATCGCATTGTCGAGCACCTTGCAGATCTTCTGCGCGTGTCGTTCCGAGAGCGAACCGCCGAATACGGTGAAATCCTGGCTGTAAACGTAAACCAGCCGCCCGTTGATCGTGCCGTTGCCGGTGACGACCCCATCGCCGGGCACGGACTGCTCCTGCATGCCAAAGTCGGTGCAGTTGTGTTCGACATACATGTCGAGTTCTTCAAAGCTGCCTTCGTCGAGCAGGATGCTGAGCCGCTCGCGTGCGGTCAGCTTGCCCTTGGCGTGCTGCGCGTCGATCCGCTTTTGGCCGCCGCCGAGACGGGCCGCAGCGCGGCGCTTTTCCATTTCAGCGATATTTGCGGACATGAGTCACAACCCCTGCAATCCCGGAAGCTTGCCTGATGCCGGGAGCTTGCCTGATGATAGCGCAAGGCCGCAATGTCCAATGCGAATTTGCAAAGTTGCAAAGTTAAACTTTGCAAAGTATGACAGGTCGATGGCCGTTCAGAGACGCATCTTCGCTGGAGCTCGGCTCCGTACCATACGTGCCGAACGCGGGCTGAAACAGGCCGATCTGGCCGTGCGACTGGGGATCAGCACATCCTATCTTTCACAACTTGAGCATGATGACCGCCCGCTGACCCCAACGCTGGTCGAACGATTGCGCCGCGCCTTCCCGCTCGATTGGCGCGAGATTGGCGCCGGGGTTGCCGAAACCCGGCTGGCCGCATTGCGCGATGCCAATGCTGATCCGCTATTTGCCGAAAGCCTCGATGCCGCGCAACTCGCCCGCTTTGCCGAGCAGCAGCCGGTTCTGGCCGAACGGTTTATCGCGTTGCACGAAGCCTATCGCCGCACCGGGCAACGCCTGCATATGGTCGATGAAGCACTCTCGAACCAGACCGGCGGGGTCGCCCGCTTGCCGTGGGAGGAAGTTCGCGACTGGTTTCACGTCGCCAACAATTACGTCGATAGCCTGGACCGGGCGGCAGAGGCACTTGCCGCAAGACTTGGCGGCCATGCCCCCGACACTCTCTCGATCGAGGCCTATCTGCGCGATGCACTGTCGGTCTCGCTGCTCTATTCGGGCAATGCGGGCCTTCGCAGCTATGATGCCGAGATGGGCCATCTGACCATCGATCCCGGCCAGCCGGCCGAAAGCCGCCGCTTCCAGCTGGCGCATCAACTCGCTGCGCTGGCCCTCAAGGACGAGATCGCCGCGGTGATCGAGGCGGCCAGTCTCAAGAACGCCGCCTCGCGCCAATTGCTGTTCGTTGGCCTGTGCAATTACGCGGCGGGCGCGCTGCTGATGCCCTATCGCCGCTTTCGCGACGAAGCGCGCAGCTTTCGACATGATATTGACCGACTAGCGCAAGCGTTTGGGACCAGCTTCGAACAGGCTTGCCACCGGCTATCCACTTTGCAACGCGACGACGCCAAAGGCGTGCCGTTCTTCTTCTGCCGGGTCGACATGGCGGGCAACATCACCAAGCGCCATTCAGCCACGCGGCTGCAATTTGCGCGGTTCGGCGGGGCCTGCCCCTTATGGATCGTGCATGAGGCGGTGGCGATCCCCGACCGGATCCTGGTCCAACTGGCCGAAACGCCCGACGGGGTTCGTTATGTCTCGATGGCCAAAGGGCTGGTCAAGCCATCGGGAAGCTACGATCGCGCGCCTCGCCGCTATGCCGTAGCGCTGGGCTGCGAGGCGGCGCATGCGGCGGAGTTCGTCTATGCCGACGGGCTGGATTTGGCCGCACCGCGCGCGGCCGCCCGGATTGGCATTTCCTGCCGGATCTGCCCGCGCAACGATTGCGATCAGCGCGCCTTTCCGCCCAGCGACCGCGGGATCACGGTCAACCCCGACAGCCGCGGCGTGGTGCCCTATTCGATCGCTTGATCGATCAGACTTTGACGATCCCCAGTGCGATCATGCTGCGCGCGGTATCAAGGATGCTTTCATCCGCCGGGCGCGGAATCCATCCCAGTTTTTCGCGTGCGTGGACGGGCGGAGATTCGCGGCGATTGCCGAGTTCGCCCAGCACCTGGCGGACCATCGGATCAAACAGCGCGGCAATCCGCACGGCCCAGTTGGGCAGACGCCGCGTCGGTACCTTGCGGGCCGACTTGCCCAGCCCGTCGCGCAAAACCTTCGCGATCTCAGCCATGGTCATGAACGGGCCCGAGCAGATGAAGCGCTCGCCCGCCATATCGGGCGCAGTGAGACAGCGGACATGCATATCCGCTACGTCGCGGACATCGACGATCCCGAAGCCGAAATCGGGCAGCCCCGGCACAGACCCTTCGAGCAGCTTCTTGATCGCTTCGAGCGAGGTGGAGAAATCGCCCGATTGCAGTGGCCCCAAAACCAGTGAGGGATTGACGGAGACGAATTCCATGGTGCCGCCTTCTGCCGCAATCCAGTCCCGCGCCGCGCGCTCGGCAATCGTCTTGGACTTCACATAGGGATAGGCATCGGGGCTGTTGATGTCGGTCCAATCGGCCTCAGTCACAATATGATCGGCGGCACCGTGGCCGTAAGCAATGGCCGCCATCGACGAGGTCAGCACGAAGCGGGTCACGCCTGCCTCTTTCGCCGCGCGCAAGGCCCTGAGTGCGCCGTCGCGGGCCGGAACGATGAGCTCATTCTCATGTTTTGGCGCAGCTGGCGGAAAAGGCGAAGCAACATGCGCGACATGGCTGCATCCTGCCATGGCCTCGGCCCAGCCCTTGTCGCTGGTCAGGTCTGCAGCAAAGAATTTGAGCTTGTTATCATCGGTGCCAAGACTGGTTCGTACCGCCGCTTCCTTGCCAAGATCGCGAATACTGGTGTGGACCATCCAGCCTTCGTCGATCAGCTGCTTGATCAGAAAGCCCGCGATGTAACCGCTTCCACCCGATACGAAGACCGTTCCTGCCATCTGGTATCCCCCGCTCAGAACTTCAGCATAATCCGCCGCGCCAGCGACGGCGACACCGAGTGAACCAGTTGCAGCACCTTGACCATGCCGACATTGGCCTCATCCGCATCGCTTTCCATCGCGACAACGAATTGCCGGGCGCATTCTTCAGCGGACATTTTGCGACTATCGAGCCTGGCAGTCATTTTGGTTTCGACCACCGGCGGCAAGGCCTCGAGAACGTGCACATTCGTGCCTTTCAATTGCGCCCGGATCGCCTGGCTATAGCTGCGCAGACCCGCTTTGGTCGCGCAATAGACCGGCCCGCCGGCGCGCGGCGCGATCGCGAGGCCCGAGGTGACGTTGACGATCATAGCCTTGGAGCGCGAGCGCAACATCGGCATCAGCGCGGTGATCAGCTGGATCGGCGCGGTAAGGTTCAGGAAAATCGCCCGCGCCGCCGCTTCGGGATCTGGCGCGTCCTCGCGGAAATCATGATCGACCCCGGCGCCTGCATTATTGACCAGAATATCGATCTGGCGGTCCCCCAGCCCGGCAAGCAGCGCCTTCACGCCGGCGGGCAACGACAGGTCCGCCTTGATCACTTCAAACCCATCGGCTTTGGTTGCCGCGACCCGCGCCGCATCGCGGCCCGAGGTTATGACGGTGGCCCCTTTGGTGCGAAGCTGGCGGATCAGCTGCGCGCCGATCCCATCAGTCCCGCCGGTTACCAGTACAGTCTTGCCCACCAATCGCATTATTCCGTCTCCTGCGTAAATTTGCCCCAGGGGTTAGCGATTTACGTTTCGAACCGCAACTTGCCCTGGAGTGATTTCAAGCGAAATGGAACATTTCGTGGCTCGGAAATCACGACCAGACAACACTTTAGGACCAGATTTTGATTCAATCAAAATCGAACAGGGTCTAGCGCATCAGCACCAGTTCCTCTGCCATCGAGGGATGCAGTGCCACGGTCGCGTCGAAATCGGCCTTGGTCAGCCCCGCGCGCACAGCGATGGCTGCGGCCTGAAGGATTTCGGGCGCGTCCGGCCCGATCATGTGCAGACCAAGGATCTTGCCGGTGTCGGCTGCGACCACCATCTTGTAAAGCCCGCGTTCGTGCCGCCCGGCAAAGATGTTCTTCATCGGCCGGAAGTCTGACGAGTATATCTTGATATCGCCGTATTTGTCGCGCGCCTGCCCTTCGGTCAGCCCGACCGAGGCGAGTGGCGGCTGCGAGAATACCGCGCTGGGGATCTGGTCATAGGCCGTGCTGCGCGGGGTTCCGCCAAACACTGTATCGGCAAAGGCATGGCCCTCGCGGATCGCTATCGGGGTCAATTGAACCCGGTCGGTCACATCGCCGACCGCATAGATACTGTCACACGCGGTCTTGCTGAACTCATCGACCGGAACTTCGCCGCCCTTGCCCAGCACGATCCCGGCGCTTTCCAGCCCCAGTTCATCGGTCTTCGGGCGGCGGCCGGTGGCGACCAGCACGGCATCGGCCGCAATCGGATCGTGGCTGCCAGCATGGACCATAAGCGACCCATCCGCCAGTTTCTCGACCCGCGAGATCGGCGAGTTGAACTTATACTCGATCCCGCGCGCCATTGTGATCTGGAGCAGCCGGTCGCGCAGGCTTTCGTCATAACCGCGCAATATCTGGTCGCTCCGGTTGGTGACAGTGACATGACAGCCCAGCGCATTGAAAATACCGGCAAATTCGAGCGCGATATAGCCTGCACCCTGTATCACCACCCGCTTTGGCAGCGCGGCCAAGTGGAACACTTCGTTCGAGGTGATGGAGTGCTCGACGCCTTCGAACTCAGGCTTCACCGGCCATGCGCCGACCGCGATGAGGATGTACTTCGCACTGATCTGACGCCCCGAAGCAAGCTTCACCTTGTTGGGGCCGACGACCGTCGCCCGCTCATGAAAATGCGCGACCTTGTGGCTGTCGAGCGTGGCGGTGTAGGCCGCCTCCAGCCGGGTGACATCGCGCAGCACGGTATCGCGCAGCACGTTCCAATCGAATTTCATCTCGCCCACAGTCCAGCCATAGTGCGCGGCGTCCTGCAATTCCTCGGCAAAGTGGGAACCGTAAACCAGCAGCTTCTTGGGCACGCAGCCGCGGATCACGCAAGTTCCGCCGATCCGGTGCTCCTCGGCCACCGCCACCCGCGCGCCGTGCGATGCCGCAATCCGGCTGGCCCGGACCCCGCCAGAACCGGCACCGATGACGAACAGATCGTAGTCATAGTCAGCCATCAATTGCTCCTGTCGGCCGTAGCCAGTTACTTGATCCCGGCGGCCACCAGCAGGGCCTCGGTGCTGGGATCGAATTTCGTGCCCCCCGCCTCGATCTGGTTGGCGATTGCCTTGCCAAGCTCGACTCCGAACTGATCAAACGGATTGATCCCCAACAGCACCGCATTGGCGAACGTCCGGTGCTCATGAAACGCAATCAGCGCACCCAATGTTGCGGGGTTTAACTCGTCACACAATATCGTCGCGGAAGGGCGATCCCCTGGATAGGCCCGCGCGCCATCCTTGCTCGCCTTGCCCGCCATCAGCGCTGCGCCTTGGGCAAAACAGTTGGACAGCAGGATCCGGTGATGCGCCGGATCAAGATCGTCGCCCGGCGCGATCGCGGCGATGAAGTCCACCGGCACGATGTTGGTGCCTTGGTGGAGCAGTTGGAACACGGCGTGCTGCGCATCGGTCCCCACCCCGCCCCAGGTAATCGGCGCGGTGGGCGTGCTGACCGGCACGCCGTCCAGCGTCACCGACTTGCCGTTCGATTCCATCTCAAGCTGCTGAAGATAGGACGGCAGCAGCCGCAGCCGCTCGTCATAGGCAAAGCAGGCGCGGGTCTGGCAGCCCCGCAGCACGGCATAATATTGATCCCCAAAAGCTGCGCGCAAGGGCAGATTGTCTGCGCCGTCGGTATCGAGGAAGTGCCGGTCGATCGCCGCTGCGCCATCGAGGAACTCAGCAAACTCAGCCCAGCCCAGCGCCAGGGCAATCGGAAAGCCGATCGACGACCATAGCGAGTAGCGCCCGCCAACGCTTTCGGGGAACGGCAGCACCCGGGTTTCATCGACACCCCATTCCACCGCCTTGTCGGGCGCGGCGGTTAACGCCACGACCCGCCCATAAGGATCGGCCACGCCGTTCTGATCCAACCAGGTCAGCGCGCTGGTCGCGTTGGTCAGGGTCTCTATGGTGGTGAACGTCTTGGAGGCCATCGCGATCATCGTGGTGGCGGGATCGCAGGCGCGGAATGCCGCCTCCAGCGCGCAGCCATCGATGTTCGAGACGACATGGACCTCGACAATCGAGCCATCGCGGGTCAGCGCATCGATCGCCAGCGCCGGGCCCAGCGCCGATCCGCCGATCCCGATGTGGATCAGGTGCTTGACCTCGCCCAGCACCCCGGCGTGGATCGCCTCGACCAGACTGCGCGTCCGGGCGTGGAGCGCGCTGGCTTCCTCGACCGAGGTATCCCGCCCCACCCCGCGCTGCGCAGTGTGTTCGGCCGATCGCCCTTCGGTAACATTGACCACTTCGCCATCGAATAGCGCCGCGCGGCGTGCGGCAAAGCCGGTAGCCTCGGCAAGGGCTGAAAAGCCGGCAACATGCGCAGAATCGAGATGCGTCTTGGCCCAATCGAACCGGACCGGCCCGCCCGGCAGATCAAGCACAGTGGCCATTGCCTCGGTCCGGCCGGGCGCGGAAAACAAGTCTGCCAGTGAAGGTTTTGGCAAGCCCTTCAAGGCGTCCCACGCCACCTGCACCGCATCATTCATCGCCCAGTCCTTTCGGCAAACACCCCTGCCCTATGCCCGTGCTTGGGCGTCAGGCCAAGGACCGAAAGAACATTCTTCCAGCCGCAATCGGGTTGAACAAACGGTTGGTGATCTATACATATAACACACCATCCCCCTTGACGAGCGGAGCCCGGCCCAACATGGACAGCGTGATGAATGAAACCGCCCCCACCCCGCCAACTGCCGACAACGCCAGTCCTGCCGCCTTGAAGCCCGCAAAAAAGGAAGACAATTTCTTCGTCTTCCTGATCAAGCTGGTGCTGATTGTGGCGATCTTCCGCAGCTTCATATTCTCGCCCTTCAATATTCCCAGCGAATCGATGCTGCCCCGGCTGCAGAACGGCGATTATCTGCTCGCCGCCAAATGGCCCTATGGCTATTCGAGCTACTCGCTGCCGTTCAGCGTTCCTTTGCTGCCCAGCCGGATCCTGGCGTCCGAGCCGACCCGCGGCGATGTGGTGATCTTCAAGCAGCCGCCGCTGAACGATGTCGATTATATCAAGCGGGTGATCGGCCTGCCCGGCGATACGGTGCAGATGGTGGACGGTGTGCTTCACCTGAATGGACAGGCCATACCCAAGCAGCGCGTCGCGGATTTCGAGATCGCGGTCAGCGCCAATACCAAGTGCTACTCATCGCAATTCGCCGCCAAGCTCGCCGATGGCACCGATGTTTGCCGCTATCCGCGCTACAAGGAAGTGCTGCCCGGTGGGCGGAGCTATTATGTGGTCGATCTCGGGCTGAGGCCTCAGGACGATACCCCGCCGGTGGTGGTCCCCGAGGGCAAGCTGTTCCTGATGGGGGACAACCGCGACAATTCCGAGGACAGCCGCTTTGAAGCGGTGCCGGGTGGCGGGATCGGCCTCGTCCCGCAAGACAATTTGGTTGGCCGGGCCACGGTGATGATGTTCTCCACCGATGGTTCGTCCGAATGGATCAAGCCGTGGACCTGGTTCACCGCCGCGCGGTGGGACCGGATCGGCGGAACGTTCTAGTCCATGCTGGAGCGCGAAACCCATAAGTTCCTTACCAGGCTGGCGGGCCGTCCGCCGGTCGACGAGGCCTTGTGGCGTGAAGCGCTGACCCACGGCAGCACCGGGGAAGCCCGCGATTACCAGCGGCTGGAGTTTCTGGGCGACCGGGTGCTGGGCATGGTCATCGCCGAATGGCTCCACGCGCTGGAAAACGCCGATGAGGGCCGCCTGTCGCAGCGGCTCAACGCACTGGTCAGCCGCGCTACCTGCGCCGCTGTCGCTCGCGACATCGGGCTCGGCTCGCATATGCGGCTGGGCAAGCAGGCGCGCGACGATGGCGGCGAGGACAGCGACAATATCCTCGGCGATGTGATGGAGGCGCTGATCGGCGCCAGCTTCGTCACCCACGGGTTCGAGGAGACGCGCGACATGGTGCGCCGCCTGTGGGCCGATGCGGTTGGCGGCAAGACCGGCGAGGCCAAGCATCCCAAATCAGCGTTGCAGGAATGGGCCGCGGGCAATCGCCGCAAGTCGCCCGAATACAAATTGACCCAGCGTTCAGGCCCCGATCACTCGGCAAGCTTTACTGTGTTGGTCTCGGTTTCGGGCGTTGGCGAAGCCAGCGCCAGCGGCACCAGCAAGCAGGAGGCCGAAACCGCCGCAGCCGTAGAATTCATGAGGAAGTTCGGATGACCAGCAAATGCGGCCTCGTGGCAGTGCTCGGCGCGCCTAACGCGGGTAAATCGACGCTGGTCAATGCGCTGGTCGGCCAGAAAGTGGCGATCGTTTCGGCCAAGGCGCAAACCACGCGGGCGCGGCTGATGGGGATTGCGCTCCACAAGACCGCTGAGTTCGAGACCCAGATGATCCTGGCCGACACCCCCGGTCTGTTCGCGCCCAAGCGCCGGCTGGACCGGGCGATGGTCAGCGCCGCGTGGGACGGCGCGCAGGAAGCCGATGTGATCCTGCTGGTGGTTGATGGCCGCAAGAAGAAGCGCGACTACCTGGCCGAAATCCTGGAATCGCTCAAACCCCGCCCCGAACGCAAGATCCTCGTGCTCAACAAGGTCGATGAAACGGCCAAGGAACCGCTGCTGATCGCCGCGCAGGAATTAACCGAAGCCGCCGGATTCGACGAGGTGTTCTTCATCTCGGCGCTGACCGGCGACGGGGTGGACGAGCTTAAAACCCGGCTGGCGGCGCTGATGCCCGAAGGCGCATGGCATTACCCGGAGGATCAGGTCTCGGACGCCAGCGAGCGGCTGCTGGCGTGCGAAATCACCCGCGAACAGCTCTACCGCCAGCTTCACGACGAACTGCCCTACGACAGCGCAGTACGGCCCGAAAGCTATGCCACCCGCAAGGATGGCTCGGTCGAAATCCATCAGCAAATCGTCATCGCCCGCAACAGCCAGAAGGGCATCGTGCTGGGCAAGGGCGGGAGCAAGCTGAAGTCGATCGGCGAGGCGGCGAGGAAGGAACTGGCGCAGTTGCTAGGGGTGACCGTCCATCTGTTCCTCCATGTGAAGGTCACCGAGGACTGGGCGGACGACAAGGAAATTTACGAGGAGATCGGGCTGGAGTGGGTGAAGTAAAAGCCTTCCGGGCAACATCGCTGCATTATTGCATATAGCCTGCTATGTTGACCTTTCCGGTTGCGAAGTTGACGGTTCCCACTCCCCAGATCTGCCGTGTGCAGACCCAGGCGTAGTCGGCGGCGGCAGTCGTAAGCTTCACGTTTTCACTCAGGTCTGCCATTGGCTCGTTTGCTCTGGGGACCGCAACTCCATCGGCTGACAGGGCGATACGGTGGCCATCATCGGTTTCGATAATCGCCCGGATGTCGAGTTCGAACCGGCTATCGGCCCGGACAAAGAGATGATCGATGCCATGAACCCGTCCCCTCAAACGGCCGCTTGAGCGACCGTCGAATCTGGCGTCGATCCGCGCACCTTGGGGCGGAACACTTGCTTCCCCTGAAAGGATATCCGGCAAGCTGACACCGAAATCGACCATTTCAGTCAGATCGACCTCATACTCATAGATCAACTCACCGTTCATCGACTCGCCCCCGCAAACGCCTAATCTGTTAAGTTTGCGCCACGATAACCGTTACCGCAACTTCGCAATCCCGATCCCGTCCTCTTTCGCCCGTTCCTTGGTCGATTCCTCGCTGCGGTTGAGCGCTTTGGCGATTTCCTTGAGGCCTTTGCCCTTGCCTGCCAGCGTGCGCAGCTTGGCGACTTCTTCGGATTTCCAGGGTTGGCGATGTCGGGTGAATATTTCGGCCATGGTGGTTCCTTGTAGCCCCCCCCTCTTCAGGGGGGGGGGTTGGGGGTGGGGCCTCTCCGCTGGGTCTGACGTTTCGCCCAGAGGAGAGGCCCCACCCCACTGCGACTAGGCAGCAAGCTGCCAAGTCTCGCTACCCCTCCCCTGAAGAGGAGGGGCTATTTCTTCACCGCCGCGACCTTTTTCACCGCCGCCTTCTTCTTCGGTGCAGCCTTCTTCTTAGCCGGGGCCTTCTTCTTGCCCTTGGCCGGGCCTTTCGCCGCGCGCTCGTCGATCAGGACGATCGCTTCTTCGAGCGTCAGATCCTCAGGCTTCTTGTCGCGCGGGAGGGTGGCGTTGGTGGTCCCATCGGTGACATAAGGCCCATAACGACCCGCCATCAGCTTCATTTCACCGCCAGAGGTCGGATGCGGGCCAAATGTGTTAAGCGGTTCGGCTGCGGCGCGGGCACCCCGGCCACCGCCGGCAGCCGCCTCGGCCAGCATGGTGACTGCGCTGTTCATGCCGGTGTCAAAGATTTCGGCAGTCGAGCGCAGCTTGGCGTATTTGCCGTCATGCGCCAGATACGGCCCGTACCGGCCCAGGCTGGCGGTGATCGGATTGCCGCTTTCAGGGTGATCGCCGACGGTGCGCGGCAGGCTGAGCAGCTTTACCGCCCAATCCAGGTCCAGTTCTCCAATGTCCTTGGGAATAGACGAGCGCTTGGCCTCCTTGCCCTCGCCCAGTTGGATATAAGGGCCGAACCGCCCGGCGCGGCGGGTAATTGCCTCGCCGGTTTCGGGGTGCTTGCCAACCTCGCCATCCTCGCCGCCCTCGGTGCCGCCGGGCTGCGCGAATTTGCGGGTGAATTTGCACTCGGGGTAGTTGGAGCAGGCGATGAAGGCACCGTAACGCCCACCGCGCAGCGACAGGCGACCTTCCTGACACTTCGGGCAGAGGCGCGGATCGGTGCCGTCATCGGTCGGCGGAAACAGATAGTCTGACAGGAATTCGTCAAGCGCTTCCGTCACTTCGCTCGGCTTCTTCTCCATCACCTCATCGGATTTGGGCTTGAAGTCCTTCCAGAACGCCTCGAGCACAGCCTTCCATGCCGCGCGCCCGCCGGATACTTCATCAAGCTCGTCCTCCATCCCGGCGGTGAATTCATAGGCGACGTAATTGCCGAAGAATCGTTCGAGAAATGCTGTGAGAAGTCGTCCGCTTTCTTCTGCGAAGAAACGGTTTTTTTCTGTTCGAACGTAATCGCGGTCTTTCAGCACCTGCAAGGTCGAGGCATAGGTCGAAGGCCGTCCGATGCCGAGTTCTTCCAGCCGCTTGACCAGGCTGGCCTCAGAAAAGCGCGGCGGCGGCTGGGTGAAGTGCTGCGTGGCATCGACGCCCTTTTTGGCCGGGGTATCGCCGCTCGACATGGCCGGAAGCATGGCGCTTTCGTCGTCCTCGCGGTCCTCGCCATTGGCAACCTTGTCATCCCGGTCTTCCTCGTAAACCGCAAGAAAGCCGGGGAACTTGATCACTTGCCCAGTGGCGCGCAGCTCGTGCTTGCCGGTGCCTTCGCGCAAGGTAACGGTGGTCCGTTCGATATTGGCTGAGGCCATCTGGCTGGCTAGCGCGCGCTTCCAGATCAGCTCGTAAAGCCGCGCCTCGTCGCCGCTGCCAAAGCTGTTCCGGGTGAACTCGGTCGGGCGGATCGCCTCATGGGCTTCCTGCGCATTCTTGGCCTTGGTTTCATAATGGCGCGGCTTTTCAGGTAGATAATGGCCATTGTACCGATTGGTTATCTCAACCCGCGCCGCTGAAATGGCGCTGTGATCCATCTGCACACCATCGGTCCGCATATAAGTGATCGCGCCTGCCTCATACAGCCCCTGCGCGACCCGCATCGTATGGCTGGCCGAAAACCCCAGCTTGCGCGCGGCTTCCTGTTGCAAGGTGGAAGTGGTGAACGGCGGATAGGGATTGCGGCGGGTCGGCTTGGTTTCCACCTCCTCGACCCGGAAGGTCGCAGCTTCGACCAGCGCCTTGGCCCGCCCGGCGATGCCAGCCTCCCCAAGACTCAGCTTGTCGAGCTTTTCGCCATCGAACCGCACCAGCCGCGCGGCAAATTCGGTCCCGCCCTGCTCTAGCCTGGCGACGACCGACCAATATTCTTGCGCCTTGAACGCCTCAATCTCACGGTCACGCTGAACGATCAGCCGCAGCGCCACCGATTGCACGCGCCCTGCGCTTTTCGCGCCGGGCAGCTTGCGCCACAGCACCGGCGAAAGCGTAAAGCCGAACAGATAATCGAGCGCGCGGCGGGCCATATAGGCATCGATCAGATCCTGATCGAGCGCGCGCGGGGCCTTCATCGCATCGGTCACCGCCTGTTTGGTGATCGCATTGAAAGTCACCCGCTGAACGTCAGCGGGCAGCGCCTTCTTCTTGGCGAGGTATTCGCGGACATGCCAGCTGATCGCCTCACCCTCCCGGTCAGGGTCAGTCGCGAGGATCAGACGGTCAGCCGTCTTGGCCGCGTCAGTGATCGCCTTTACGCGGGCCGCCTTGTCGCCATAGACTTCCCAGTCCATCGCGAACTCATCATCGGGCCGCACCGAGCCATCCTTGGGCGGAAGATCGCGGATGTGACCGTACGAGGCGAGGACCTTGTAGTCCTTGCCCAGATACTTCTCGATGGTCTTGGCCTTTGCCGGGGATTCTACGATGACTAGCTGCATGATCGGTGTTGCAATCCTCACGTGTATACGTACGCGCGAGGGTGGCGGGGTTGGCAAGCAAAGGTCAAGGGGGGTTTGTTAGGCCTAACCCGCCAAACTCACCCGCCCGCCTGCGTGACGCACCAGCTGTCCGGCCAGTTCCAGTTCGAGCAGCGCAAGCTGCACCGCCGCCGCCGGTTCGCTGCTTTGGCGGATTAGTTCATCCACCGCGATTGGCGCGGTTGTCAGAAGCCCGGCGATATCAGCTGGTTCATCCCCCAGCTCGTCGCTGATAGAATAGGCGGCGGAGTCATTTTCGCGGAATGAGGAGCGCGGGTTGCCATCGAAGCCTGACAGCAGCTCGATTACATCGTCTGCCGATTGCACCAGCACCGCGCCCTCGCGGATCAGCTGGTTGCAGCCTTGGGCGCGGGCATCGAGCGGGGAGCCGGGGATCGCCATAACCTCACGCCCGGACTCTCCCGCCAGCCGCGCGGTGATCAGCGAGCCGGACTTGGGCGCGGCTTCGACCACCAGAGTGCCCAAGGCCAGACCGGCGATGATCCGGTTGCGCGAGGGGAAGTGGCGGGCCAGCGGCTCGGTCCCCGGAGGATATTCGGCCAGCAGCAGACCTTGGTTGGCGATCGCTTCCTGCAGATCGCGGTGTTCGGGCGGATAGGCAATCTCGATCCCGCTGGCGATCACACCGATGGTGCCGAGCTTCAGGCTGGCCGCATGGGCCGCGCCATCGATCCCGCGTGCCAACCCCGAGACGACAACGAACCCGGCCTCGGCCAGGGCGCCGGCGAATTGCCGTGCCAGCTTGACCGCAGCGGCAGAGGCGTTGCGCGCGCCGACGATTGCCACGCAAGGACGCAGCGCCAACGCGGGATCACCGCGCATGGTGAGGATTGGCGGGGCGCTTTCCAGCTCGCCCAGCAAGGCCGGATATTCGGACGAATCGTGAAACAGATAGCGCCCACCCGCCTTGCGTAGCGCGGTCACCTCGTCGGCAATTCGCCCCTCCGCCGCAGCGCGATAGGGTTTGCCGCCGCGCGCCGCGAGATCGGGCAGAGCTGCCAGCGCGACTTGCGCGTTGCCAAACCGGCGCAGCAGTTGGGCATAGCTGATCGGGCCGATATTGGGCGAGCGCAGCAGGCGGATCCTGGCAAAAGCCTCATCCTGCGAAAGTTCGGCGGCTGTTACTTGCCGTCCCCCAGTTTGGCTTCGGTCCCTGCTTGCAGCCGGGCGATGTTACCGCGGTGGAGCCACAGGACCAGCACCGCAATTACGGCGAGGATCGGGACCAGCCCGGCATGACCGGTGGCCCATGCGGCGATCGGGGCGGCAATCGCGGCGCTCATCCCCGCCAGCGACGAAATCCGGGTGAGCCCCAGCACGGCCAGCCAGACGGCAGCATAAGTCGCCCCGATTGGCCAGGCAAGGCCGAGCGAGATGCCCATCATCGTCGCCACGCCCTTGCCGCCCTTGAAGCCCAGCCAGACCGGAAAACAATGACCCAGAATTGCGCCAAGTGCGGCTAAGCCCGCGACTTCAGGAAACAGCCGATAGGCCAGCAGCACGGCCGCTAGACCCTTCAGCGCATCGAGCAACAGCGTTGCCGCCGCCAGCCCCTTGCGCCCGGTCCGCAGCACATTGGTTGCGCCGATATTGCCCGAGCCGATGCTGCGCAGATCGCCGGCGCCAAACGCCCGGGTCAGCAGCAATCCGAACGGGACCGAGCCGAGAGCGTATCCAAGCGCCAGTGCATAAAGCCAATTCATCGCCATCAAATATCCTGCTGCACTTCCCAATCTGCCGCAGTGGTAGCTACAAGGACCGCACTTCGACAAGGGCAGGATGGGAAAGCTGCACGACAATGGATGCTGACGCGCCAATCCTGCTGTTCGATTCGGGCGTCGGCGGGCTCTCTGTTCTGGGCGAGTTGCGCAAACTCCTGCCCGATGCCCCGGTGATCTACGCCGCCGACAACGCTGGCCTGCCTTATGGCACCAAGAGCGAGGCGGAGATTGCTGCCCGGGTTGCGGGGTTGCTCGGCCGGATCACCGAACGGTTCCGCCCGCGGCTTGCCTGTATCGCCTGCAACACCGCCTCGACGATCGCGCTGGGTATGGTGCGCGATGTGCTGGCGATCCCGGTGGTCGGCACGGTCCCCGCGATCAAGCCCGCCGCAGAGTTGACGCGGACCGGCACGATCGGGCTGCTCGGCACTGCCGCGACGATCCGGCAGGGCTATGTTGACCGGCTTGAGGCCGAGTTTGCCCACGACAAGCGCTTGCTGCGCCACGCCGCGCCCGAACTGGTCGAAGCGGCCGAGGCCAAGCTGCGCGGGCAGAGCGTCGATCCGGGCATTTTCACCCGAGCCGCTGCCGGGCTTCGCGATCAGCCGGGCGGGCTGGAGATCGATACGGTGGTGCTGGCCTGCACCCATTTCCCGCTGGTGGCCGACGAGCTGTCCGCTGCCTTGGGTCCGGGCGTGCGCTTAGTCGATGGCGGTATCGGGATCGCGCGGCGGATTGCCCATCTGACCATGGGGCAAGAGTTCAAGCGCAATTTGCCGGATCTGGCGTTGTTCACAAGGGGCGAAGAAGGCCTTGCCGCGCTGGCCCCGGCACTGGCAGACTATGGGCTCGACAGGCAGGAAATTCTCTAGAATGACAAAGCGGCTCAACTGGTTTCTGTTCACCGTGCTGGTGCTGTTCGTCGCACCTTATTACTGGCTGTTGCTGGACAACCGCCCGGGCGACGTGCCCGCCAAGCCAGTCGGGATCGAACAGCTCCGCAGCTTGGCCGCCAGCATCCCCGGCCCAGCCCCATCGGCACTTGAGGTGGAAGTGGTCGGCTGGCGGCGGTTGCCGGGCGATCTGTTCGTCGCCGGTTCGGGAATAAAACGCAAACACGTGGCCGTGATGGCATGGCGGCTGCTGGTTCCGGGCGCCAAACCAATCGTGATCGACAGCGGGATGACTGCCGCTGTCGCGCAGGAAATGGGCATGGAGGCCTTCCGCGCCCCTGCACAAGCCCGGGTCGATGCGGCGATGCGCGATGCCGGGATGATCCTGATCACCCATGAACATCCCGATCACCTCGGCGGACTGGTGGCCGTCGGCGGCCTTCCGCTGACCAACGCCGCACGGCTCAATCCGCACCAATTGCCGGCGGCGGCGCTGGCCAACAAGATGGTTCCCTGGCTAGATGGCGTTGTCCTCAAAGCTGGGCTGGCCTCGACCGGCCTTCAGGCGGTTGCCCCCGGAGTCGTTGTCATTCCCGCGCCAAGCCATACGCCCGGATCGCAGATGATCTATGTTCGGATGGCAAACGGGCGCGAATATCTGTTCGCCGGCGACATCGCCACCTTCGCCCAAAACTGGGAAGAACTGCGCGCCCGCTCGCGGTTGGTGGGCGATTATGTCGCACCGGAAAACCGCGCCGAAGTTTTCGCTTGGCTCAAAACGATCCAGGCGCTCAAGAAATCCGCCCCGAAGATGACCGTCCTGGCCGGGCATGACTTCGAATGGCTGTTCATCGACAAGAAAGTCCACGGGATCCACGTGCGGTTTGGCCCAGATCCAGAAGGTATTTAACCCGCAACAAGGCGCTGGAAATTGCGTCGATGCTGGGCTAGAGGGCTGGCATCATTGATAGGGGCAAGTCCCGCGTGAACTACGACCAGATTTTTGACCAGGCGATCGATCGGCTCCATTCGGAGGGCCGCTACCGCGTTTTCATCGACATCCTGCGCAACAAGGGCGCTTACCCCAACGCGCGCTGCTTTGCCGGGCACAATGGCCCCAAGGACATCACGGTGTGGTGTTCCAACGATTACCTCGCGATGGGCCAGCATCCCAAGGTGATCGCCGCAATGGAAGAGGCGCTCAATGATGTCGGCGCCGGCAGTGGCGGCACCCGCAACATCGGCGGCAACACCCACTACCACGTCGATCTTGAGGGCGAGCTGGCCGATTTGCACGGCAAGGACGGCGCGCTGCTGTTCACCAGCGGCTATGTCTCCAACGATGCGACGCTGTCCACCCTGGCGAAAATCCTTCCGGGCTGCGTGATCTTTTCGGACGAGATGAACCACGCCAGCATGATCGCGGGCATCCGCAATTCGGGCGCGGAAAAGAGGGTGTTCCGCCACAATGATCTGGCCCACCTTGAAGAACTGCTGGCCGAGACCGATCCGGACGTTCCCAAGCTGATCGCGTTTGAAAGCGTCTATTCGATGGAGGGCGATGTCGCCCCGATCCACGCCATCTGTGACCTTGCGGATAAATACAACGCGCTGACCTATATCGACGAGGTTCACGCGGTCGGCATGTACGGCGCGCGCGGCGGCGGCATTTCCGAACGCGACGAAGCCGCCCACCGCATCACCATTATCGAAGGCACGCTGGGCAAGGCGTTCGGCGTGATGGGCGGCTATATCGCGGCCGACGGCACGATCATTGATTGCATCCGCAGCTATGCGCCGGGGTTCATCTTCACCACCTCGCTGTCGCCGGTGCTGGTCGCGGGCGCGCTTGCCGCAGTTCGCCATCTCAAGGTCAGCGACAGCGAGCGCGAGGCCCAGCAGGCCGGCGCCGCCGCGCTCAAGGCCAAGTTGAAAGAGGCCGGGCTTCCGGTGATGGACAGCGCCACCCACATCGTCCCGCTTAGCGTCGGCTGCCCGATCAAGGCCAAACGCATCAGCGATATCCTGCTCGGCGAATACGGGCTCTACGTCCAGCCGATCAATTACCCGACCGTCCCGCGTGGCACCGAGCGCCTGCGCTTCACCCCGGGGCCGAACCATAGCGAAGCGATGATGGACAAGCTCACAGGCGCGCTGGTCGAAATCTGGGATCGGCTCGAATTGGAACTGCGCCGCGCGGCCTGATTCTTCGAGACGCGTCTTCGGCTTCGCTCAGCCGCTCCTTAGGATGAGCGGGTATCATCCTCATTCCGTTCATCCTGACGAGGGACTGAGTAGCGCGTAGCGCGTGTCGAAGGCCCGGCTATAAGGCCGCCGGAGCCACTGGCGAATCCCG
>JBKJTN010000083.1:0-5341 GCA_046590275.1 Novosphingobium sp. | reverse complement strand
CACCGCCGCCGGGCCGCACCCCTACCCGGAACTCGTCCGCGATTTCCAGTCGGTCATCGGCAAGGAAGCCCGCGCACAGATGCTGTCCCGCACCGGGCGCTTGCCCGATGTGCTGGTCGCGGCGATCGGCGGCGGATCGAACGCCATCGGCCTGTTCCACCCGTTCCTTGATGATCCCGAGGTCAAGATGCTGGGCGTGGAAGCCGCCGGGCATGGGCTGGACAAGGAGCACGCCGCGTCGCTCGCGGGCGGCGCGCCCGGCATCCTCCACGGCAACAAGACCTATCTGCTGCAGGACGCCGACGGCCAGATTATCGAGGGCCACTCGATCAGCGCCGGCCTCGATTATCCCGGCATTGGCCCCGAACACGCCTGGCTCCGCGATGTCGGCCGGGTCGAATACACCTCGGTAACCGACAAGGAGGCGCTGGCCGCTTTCCAGCTGCTGTGCCAGACCGAGGGGATCATCCCCGCTCTGGAACCCGCCCACGCGATTGCAGCGGTGACCAAGCTCGCGCCGACGATGCCAAAGGATGCGATCATCCTCCTCAATCTGTGCGGGCGCGGGGACAAGGATATCTTCACCGTGGCCGAGGCGCTGGGCGTGGGCTTGTGACGCGCCTCTCCGCCGCCTTCGCGCGCGGCCCAACCCTCGTTACCTTCGTTACTGCTGGTGATCCCACTCCTGACGCCACCGCCGCGATCCTCGATGCGCTGGTCGCAGGCGGGGCGGATGTGATCGAGCTGGGGATGCCGTTCACTGATCCGATGGCCGATGGTCCGGCGATCCAGCAGGCCAATATTCGCTCGCTCAGCGCAGGCACGACCACGGCGGATATCTTCGCCATCGCCGCCGCCTTCCGCGCGCGGCATCCAGAAGTGCCGCTGGTGCTGATGGGCTATGCCAACCCGATGGTGCGGCGCGGCGCGGACTGGTTTGCTACTGAAGCCGCCAAGGCCGGGGTCGACGGGGTGATCTGTGTCGATGTTCCGCCCGAGGAGGACGATTCGCTTGGGGTTCAGTTGCGCAGCGCCGGGATTGCCCTGATCCGCCTCGCCACCCCCACCAGCGATGCCGCGCGGCTTCCCGCGATTCTCGATGGCTCGTCCGGCTTTCTCTATTACGTCTCGGTGGCCGGGATCACCGGCAAGCAACAGGCGGCGCAAACCTCGATCGAGGAAGCGGTGGCCCGGCTCAAATCCGCGACCGACCTGCCGGTGGCGGTCGGCTTCGGGGTGCGCACACCCGAGCAGGCTAGCGCCATCGCCAAGGTCGCCGACGGCGTGGTGGTTGGCTCGGCATTGGTCGAACTGATCAGCCAACACGGTGCAAATGCCGCCGGACCTGTGCGAGAATTGACTGCTGCACTTGCCGATGCAGTACATTCTGCGCGATAAGCCCGCATGAGCTGGATAGACCGCGTTCGCAATTCGCTCCCCTTCACGCAGAAGCGGGACACCCCTGACAACCTGTGGGTCAAATGCCCTTCGTGCAGCGAGATGCTGTTTACCAAGGAGTATGAGGAAAACCTGTTCGTCTGCCCGCGCTGCGAGCATCACGGGCGGATCGGCGCGAATGTGCGGCTGGCCCAGCTGATGGATGAGGGTTTTGAGCTGCTGGCCGCCCCCAGTGTGAGGGAAGACCCGCTCAAGTTCCGAGACAGCAAGAAATACACTGACCGGCTTAAGATCGCCCGTGCAGCCAATCCGCATGCTGATGCCCTGACCAATGCCCTCGGCGCGATCGACGGCCATAGAGCGGTCGCCGGCGTGCAGGAATTCGCCTTCATGGGCGGATCGATGGGCATGGCGGTGGGCTCTGCCTTTGTCACTGGAGTCGATCGCGCGATCCGGGAAAAATGCGCCTATGTGATCTGCACTGCCGCTGGCGGCGCGCGGATGCAGGAGGGCATTCTCAGCCTGATGCAGATGCCCAAAACCACGGTGGCGATCCGCCGGCTCAAGGCCGCAGGCCTGCCCTATATCGTCGTGCTGACCGATCCGACTACTGGCGGCGTCACCGCCAGCTACGCCATGCTGGGCGACATCCACATCGCCGAGCCGGGCGCGCTGATCGGCTTTGCCGGGCAGCGGGTGATCCAGGACACGATCCGCGAAAAACTGCCCGAGGGCTTCCAGCGCGCCGAATATCTCCATGCCCACGGGATGGTAGATATGGTGGTGGCGCGGAAGGATCTGCGCGCGCGACTGGCCATGGTACTGGGTTATCTGAGCCCGGCCAAAGCGGCCTAGCCCCACACTCGCTCGTGAAAGATTTTGCCGTCTCGGACAGTCCCGTCGTACAGGCCCAGCTTGACCGGCTGGGCGCGCTTTCGTTGCCATCGGGGCGGTTCGGGTTGGAGACAATCCGCGAAATTTTGACCCGGCTGGGCGATCCGCAGCGGCATCTGCCGCCCGTTTTTCACGTCGCCGGAACCAATGGCAAAGGCTCGACCTGCGCCTATCTGCGCGCGATGCTGGAAGCGCAGGGCCTGCGCGTTCACACCGCCACCAAGCCGCATCTGGTCCGCTACAACGAACGCATCCGGATCGCCGGAAAGCTGATCGAGGATGATTTGCTGGCCGCTCTGTTGAAACAGGTGCTCGATTTATCCGAGGATCTCTGCCCCAGCTTCTTCGAGGTCACAGCCGCCGCCACTTTCGTCGCCTTCGCGCGCTTTCCAGCAGATGCCTGCGTCATCGAAGTAGGCTTGGGCGGGCGCTTCGATGCGACCAATGTGCTGGACCAACCTGCGGCCTGCGGAATCGCCACTTTGGGGATCGACCATGAGGCATTCCTGCTGGTGCCAGAAGAAGGCGTGCCGCAGGAACCGCTGTGCCGGATCGCCTTCGAGAAGGCCAGTATCGCGCGGCCCGGCGTTCCATTGGTGACACAGGCCTATCCGCTGGCGGTTGCCAAAACGGTGATCGAAACGGCGATGCAGATCGGCGCGCGCCCAGCGATGCGCGGGCTGGACTGGTGGGCAGATGTTTCCGGTGATGGCATCACCTATCGTGATCATCTGGGCGAACTCAGCCTGCCCCTCCCCGCGCTGGCCGGAACCCATCAGGCCGATAATGCCGCGCTGGCAGTGGCGATGCTGCGACACCAGTCGCTGGTCGAGGTTTCGGCTGAGGCGATGTCAGCGGGCATCCGCGCGGCGAAGTGGCCGGCGCGGCTGCAGTTGCTGGGCGATGGCCCGCTGACCACACTGGCTTCGGACCGCAGAGTCTGGCTGGATGGCGGCCATAATCCTGATGCCGGTCTGGCAATTGCGCGCCACTTCGCCAATGCCGAACCGTTCCACCTGATCATCGGTATGCTTTCCGCCAAAAACCCCGCCGCGATCGTGGCGCCGCTACGGGGCAAGCTGATCAGCCTGTCAGTCGTGCCCGCACCGGGGCATGATGCCCATGCGCCGCAGGATTTTGCCCCACACAGCGATCTGCCGGTGCGCAGCTTTTCCTCGGTGTCCGATGCCCTTAGCGCCCTGCCACCGGACGGCGATGTTCTGATCGCTGGTTCGCTTTACCTTGCCGGCGAAGTGCTGAGGCTCAACTGCGAGTTTCCGGACTAGCGTCCTCGCCCGCGGTACCCATCGAGGCATCGATCAGCCCCGCCCGGCTCATCCACCAGAACAGCACGATGCCCGGAATCGCAGCCAACGTGGTGAGAAGGTAGAAGTTCACGTAGCCGAGGCTCTCGATGAAGGCACCTGCGGTTGTCCCGGTCAGGAACCTGCCGACTACGCTGGCACCGGCTGAAATCAGCGCATATTGTGCCGCCGTGAAGCGCAGATCGCACAGCGCCGAGAAATAGGCGACCACCACCACCCCGCCATAACCGCTCGCGATGTTCTCAAACCCGATCGCGCCCGCCATGCCAAGGTTGGAATGACCCGCTGCCGCCAGCGCCGCGAAGCTGAGGTTGGAAACTCCCATCAGCACCAGCGAGACCAGCACCGACCGCTTGAGGCCGAGCTTCGCATAGGCGACACCGCCGATGAACACGCCGATCAGATAGGCCCAGAAACCCACCCCGACATCATAGATCGCAATCTCGTCATTGCTGAAGCCAAGGTCATCGAACAACAACCGAAAGGTGAGATTTGCCAGCGTATCGCCGATCTTGTGGACCAGAATGAACAGCAGCACGAGAAACGCTCCCTGCCGCTGGAAAAATTCCGCAAACGGTCCGGCAATCGATGTCCAGACTTCGGCAAGACCCTTTTTGGTGGTCGGTTCGCGGTGCCGGGCCGGCTCACCCATCAGCAGCGCGGTGATCATCGCCGGCAGCGCAAAGGCGGCGCAGGCCATATAGGCGCTGCTCCAGCCCATCCGCGCCGAAACCACCAGCGCAAGCGCACCAGCGCCGGCCGAACCGATCCGCCAGCCATACTGCGACATGCCCGAACCGGTGCCGAGCTGGTGGGGCTTGAGCGTTTCGATCCGGTAGGCGTCAATCACGATATCGAAGGTCGCCCCCGCCACACCGACGAGGATTGCGGCAATGACTGTTGCTTGAAGGCTGGCACTTGGATCGACCAACGCCAAATTGACCACTGCAGCGAACACCAGCGCGCCTGACAGCACCATCCAGGAGACCCGCTGGCCCAGCCGGCCGAGCAGCGGCAAGTGAATGCCATCGACCACCCAGGCCCAGAAAACCTTGAGGTTATAAACCAGAAACGCCAGCGTGAAGGCGGTGACCGTCTTCTTGTCGATCCCCTCCTGCGCCAACCGCGTGGTCAGCGTCGCGCCGATCATCGCATAGGGAAAGCCCGAGGATACGCCGAGGAAGAAGGCCGCCAGCGATTCCCGTTCCAGATAGGGCTGAAGTGCGGGAATTCGAGGCGCGAGCAAGCGAATAGCGATGACTGCGACTGCAATGATAGTGATTGTCGTCCACATCTGACTACTCCAGCGAAATTTTGCGCGAGACTAGCGCGGAATTAGGCTATGCCTAGTCCCGCAATGGCAAGCATCCACACCCTTCCCGGCACGAGTCCCACTTGCGGCCAGCTGGCCCTCGCCCAACAGATCGTCGACGGCTGCAGCCGAACGAATGCCGGGATTACCCGCGTGCCCGCCGCCGTCTATACCGACCCCGCCCATGCCGCGCAGGAAAAGGAGTTGCTGTTTGACCGGCTCCCGCAGGTTCTTGTCCCATCGGCATTGCTGCCAGAGCGCAATATGGCTGTTCCGCATGATGGCACCGGGCGTCCCCTGCTGATCACCCGCGACGGCGATGGCCGCGCCCACGTCTTCCTCAATGTCTGCCGGCACCGGGGCACTCGGCTGGTGGAGGGCAGCGAGGCCCATTGCGGAAAACGGCTGACTT
>JBKJTN010000082.1:0-4138 GCA_046590275.1 Novosphingobium sp. | reverse complement strand
CGTCGAGCGCGTGCGGACCGAAATCGGCGAGATCGCGCAGGCCACCGGAATGGGCCTCGGCGAGTTCCGCCGGATCGTCAATCAGGTCCAGAAGGCCGAGCGCGAGGCGCGCATCGCCAAGAAGGAAATGGTCGAGGCGAACCTGCGCCTCGTGATCTCGATCGCCAAGAAATACACCAACCGCGGGCTGCAGTTCCTCGACCTGATCCAGGAAGGCAACATCGGGCTGATGAAGGCGGTCGACAAGTTCGAATACCGCCGCGGCTACAAGTTCAGCACGTATGCCACCTGGTGGATCCGTCAGGCGATCACCCGCAGCATCGCCGATCAGGCGCGCACGATCCGCATTCCGGTGCACATGATCGAGACAATCAACAAGCTGGTGCGCACCAGCCGCCAGTTCCTCCACGAGCAGGGCCGCGAGCCGACGCCCGAGGAAATGGCTGAGCGCCTGTCGATGCCGCTCGAAAAGGTCCGCAAGGTGATGAAAATCGCCAAGGAGGCGATCAGCCTCGAAGCCCCGAGCGGCGCCGAGGAAGATTCGCATCTCGGCGATTTCATCGAAGACAAGAACGCGGTGATCCCGGTCGATGCGGCGATCCAGGCCAACCTCAAGGAAACCGTCACCCGGGTCTTGGCCAGCCTGACCCCGCGCGAAGAACGCGTGCTGCGGATGCGGTTCGGGATCGGCATGAACACCGATCACACGCTGGAAGAAGTTGGCCAGCAGTTCTCGGTAACGCGCGAACGTATCCGCCAGATCGAAGCCAAGGCGCTGAGGAAACTCAAGCACCCAAGCCGGTCACGCAAGATGCGCAGCTTCCTCGATCAGTAATTTGGCCGGTTTGCTTGATCAAGACATAAGTATCGCTACTATTGTGTGGTAGAATGGTGAAAGTTGCACGGGCGGCGCTGGCATTGGGGGGCACTCGCGACTAAGGGATGCGCAGCGATTCTCCCCCAGCTACAGGCCGCTACGCCAATGCGCATTGCAATAGCTTCCGATCACGCCGCCTTCGCCCTAAAGGGTGAACTTGCGGCTTGGCTGACCGAGCTGGGCCACGACGTCGTTGACCTTGGCCCAGACAGCGAAGTCTCGGTCGATTACCCGGACTTCGGCTACAAGCTGGCCGCGCATATAGCGACTGGCGATGCTGAACGCGGCATCGCGCTGTGCGGTTCGGGGATTGGCATTTCGATCGCCGTCAACCGCAACCCCAACGCCCGCTGCGCGCTTGTTTCCGAGCCGCTTTCGGCCAAACTGGCGCGCGAGCACAATGATGCCAACGTAATCGCGATGGGGTCGCGGCTGGTAGGAATTGAAATGGCCAAGGCCTGTGTCGAAGCCTTTGTTGCCACCCCCTTTGGCGGCGATCGCCACGTCCGCCGCGTCGATAAACTTACCAATCCCTCTGCCGGAGTGTCCGCATGACCCTGACCGCCGTTGCCCCTGCAAAGATCCGCTCCAGCGGCTTCTTTACCGAGACTTTGTCCTCGGCCGATCCCGAAATCTACGCAGCCATTCGCGGCGAATTGGGCCGCCAACAGCACAAGATCGAATTGATCGCCTCTGAGAACATTACCAGCCTTGCCGTGCTGGAAGCCACCGGCAGCGTCCTCACCAACAAATATGCCGAGGGCTATCCGGGAAAACGCTATTATGGCGGGTGCGAATATGCCGATGTGGTCGAAACCTTGGCAATTGACCGCGCCAAAGCATTGTTTGGCTGCGATTTTGCCAATGTGCAGCCCAATTCGGGCAGCCAGATGAACCAGGCGGTGTTCCTGGCTTTGCTCAATCCCGGTGACAGTTTCATGGGGCTCGATCTCAATTCGGGCGGACATCTCACCCATGGCTCGCCCGTCAATATGAGCGGCAAGTGGTTCCATCCGATCCCTTACGGCGTGCGCAAGGACGATGAACTGCTCGATATGGACGAGGTTGTGCGCCTTGCCCGCGAGCACAAGCCCAAGCTGATCATCGCTGGCGGCACCGCCTATTCGCGGGTGTGGGACTTTGCGGCTTTCCGGCAGATTGCCGACGAGATCGGCGCGTGGCTGATGGTCGATATGTCGCATTTTTCGGGGCTGGTGGCGGGCGGCGCCCACCCCAATCCGTTCCCCCATGCCCATGTTGTGACCAGCACGACGCACAAAAGCCTGCGGGGGCCCCGTTCGGGCATAATCCTGACCAATGACGAGGACCTCGCCAAGAAGTTCAACAGCGCGGTGTTCCCCGGCATGCAGGGCGGCCCGATGATGCATGTGATTGCCGCCAAGGCAGTCGCCTTTGGTCAGGCGTTGCAGCCCGAATTCAAGGCATATGCAGCGCAAGTCGTCACCAATGCCCGGGCGCTGGCGGCATCGCTGGCTGACAATGGCCTCAGGATCGTTTCGGGTGGGACTGATAACCACCTGATGCTGGTCGATCTGACCGCCAGGAATGTGACCGGGAAATCGGCGGAAAAGGGCCTCGGCCGCGCGTTCCTCACCTGCAACAAAAATGGTGTGCCGTTTGACACCCGCTCACCGTTTGTCACATCCGGGATCCGCCTTGGCAGCCCGGCCGGGACCACGCGCGGTTTCGGCGTCGAAGAGTTCACCACCATTGGCAAGCTGATCGCCGAAGTGGTAGACGGGTTGGCCCACAATGGGGACGACGGCGATGCGCAGGCCGAAACGCGGGTGCGGGCCCGGGTGGAAGAGTTGTGCAATCGCTTCCCCATCTACCCGGAGATGTAAGCCATGAATGCTCCCCAGGATCCGAACCAAGGCAATGACCTGATCGGCGATGCCCGCGAAGAGATCGTCGGTATGGCCAAGGAAGGCATGCACCACCCCTCAACCAAGCCGGTGCTGACCGGCGCGGCAGTCGGCGCGATTGCCGGAGCCGTTTTGCCAGTGGTATCGTGGCCGATCGGCCTGCTCGCGGGTGCCGGCTTCATGCTGTACAAGCGGTTGCGCCCGTAAATCATGCGCTGTCCGTTCTGCGCGCATGATGACAGCCAGGTGAAGGACAGCCGTCCGACCGAGGACAACACATCGATCCGCCGCCGCCGCCAGTGTGAAAGCTGCGGCGCGCGGTTCACCACCTTTGAGCGCGTCCAGCTGCGTGACATCGTCGTGATCAAAAGCGGAGAAAAGCGCGAACCCTTTGACCGGGCCAAGATCGAGCAATCGGTGGCGCTCGCCTGCCGCAAGCGCGGGATCGCTCAGGAGCGGCTCGACCAGCTGGTTTCTGGCATCCAGCGCCAGATCGAGACGCTGGGCGACAGCGAAGTGCCCGCCAAGCGAATCGGCGAAATGGTGATGGATGGTCTGCGCGCCCTCGATAGCGTCGCCTATATCCGCTTCGCGTCGGTCTATCGAGATTTCAGCGAGGCGCGCGATTTTGAGGAATTTGCCAGTTCGGTGAGCGATGTCGGCAAGCCCTGAACCGCCGGGCGACCAACGCAAACCCGTTATCGTCCTCGTCCGGCCCCAGCTGGGGGAAAATATCGGCAAGGCAGCCCGCGCGATGCTCAACTTCGGGCTGACCGAACTCAGGCTGGTTGCCCCGCGCGATGGCTGGCCCAATCCTTCCGCCGGGCCATCTGCAGCGGGCGCGGATGTCGTGCTGGAACGCGCAGAAGTGTTCGAGACGCTGGCCGAAGCGGTCGCCGATTGCGCCCATGTCTATGCCACCACAGTGCGCAAGCGCGGGGTGACCAAGCCGGTGCTGACCCCCGAACAGGCAGCGCAGGCGGTTTACCGGGATGCCAGCCAGCAGGACTTTGGCCGCTCCGCCTTTGTGTTCGGACCCGAACGATCGGGGCTGGATACCGAGGATGTTGCGCTGGCCCGGGCGATCATCACCGTGCCGATCAATCCGGAGTTTGGCTCGCTCAACCTCGCCCAAGCGGTGATGCTGTGCGCCTATGAGTGGTCACGCGGGCAGGCGCTGGCGCAGCCGACGGTCGAGGAAATTCTCCCCCCCGCCCCGCAGGGGGAGCTGGAAGGCATGATCGCCCAGTTCATCGCCTTGCTTGAACCGCGCGACTATTTCCTGCCGCCGGCCCGCGCCGGATCAACCAGGCGAACCTTGCGGACCATCCTGACCAAGCCGGGCTGGAACCATCTGGAAGTGCGAACCTTGCGC
>JBKJTN010000030.1:0-12775 GCA_046590275.1 Novosphingobium sp. | reverse complement strand
CCCTTATCGATCCAGCGCACCACATAGCCCAGCAACCCTTGGGCGTTGTTGTCCAGCTCTTCGCGCACTTCGGCTTCTGACCAGTTGACGCCTAGGGCCAGCGGCAAGGTCAGCAACCTGTCGAGCGAGGGAATTGCCTCCTTGCCGAGATCACGCTGAATGTCGAACACTCCGACATGATGATAATGCATCGCATGGAGAGTCGCGGCGGTCGGGGATGGCACCCAGGCGGTGTTCGCGCCCGACCGCGGGTGGCCGATTTTTTCGATCATCATCGCATGCATCCGGTCTGGCGCAGCCCACATGCCTTTGCCGATCTGCGCCTTGCCCGAAAGTCCGCAGGCGAGGCCGATGGCGACATTGCGCTTCTCGTAAGCGGCGATCCAATCGCTTGCCTTCATCTCTGCCTTGCGGATCATCGGTCCGGCGCGCATCGAGGTGTGGATCTCGTCGCCGGTCCGGTCGAGGAACCCGGTGTTGATGAACACGATCCGGTCTTTCACGGCATGGATGCATGCGGCAAGGTTCGCGCTGGTGCGCCGTTCCTCGTCCATCACACCGACCTTGATGGTATGGCGCGGCAGGCCGAGCAGAGCCTCCACGGCATCGAACAGCGCATTGGTGAAGGCAGCTTCCTCGGGCCCGTGCATCTTCGGCTTGACGATGTAGATGCTGCCTTCACGGGAATTGCGATATTTGCCGAGGCCCGCGACATCCTGCGCGCCCGCCGCGCTGGTGATCACCGCGTCCATGATGCCCTCGGGAATCTCGCTGCCGTCCGCCAAAAGTATCGCCGGATTGGTCATCAAATGGCCGACATTGCGAACAAACAACAGGCTGCGTCCGGGTAGGGTCAGTGCGCTGCCATCCTTGGCAGTCCATTCCCGGTCGGGTTCGAGCGCGCGGGTCAGGGTCTTGCCGCCCTTCTCGAAGCTTTCCGAAAGATCACCGCGGATAACCCCCAGCCAGTTACGATAGGCAGCCAGCTTGTCCTCGGCATCGACCGCCGCAATCGAATCCTCGAGATCGCAGATCGTCGTCAGCGCGGATTCAAGGACGATATCCGCGATTCCCGCCTGGTCGGTCGCGCCAACCGGATGGGCACGATCCATCACCAGCTCGATATGCAGACCATGCTGACACAGCAGCAGCCCGCCATCCTTGTAACCGAGATAATGGCCGGGATCGGCAAGCGGGGGCGTGCCATTCCCATCCCAATCGGCCCAGCTCATCTCATCGAGTGGCACCGACAGATCGAGGAATGCACGCCCTGCCCTGATCACCGCCGCACCGCGATCCGGATCATAGCCGCCTGGCCTGGCTGCGGGTGCGTCAAGCGCGTCAGTGCCATACCAGGCGTCATAAAGGCTGCCCCAGCGGGCATTGGCGGCATTCAGAAGGAAGCGGGCATTAAGCATGGGCACCACGAGCTGCGGCCCGGCCATACCGGCAATCTCGCGATCAACGTTTTGGGTTGTGATGCTGAATGGCGCGGGTTCCGGCACCAGATAACCGATCTGGGTCAGAAAGCTGCGATATTCGCCGATGTCGAGTTTCTTGCCGGCGCGGGCGATGTGCCAGGCGTCGATCTGCGACTGCAAGTCGTCGCGCTTGGCTAGCAAAGCCCGATTTTGCGGGACAAACCGGCTCGCCAACGCCGCAAAGCCCGCCCAGAAATCCGCCGAATCCATGCCCAGCGGAGCCAGCACTTCATTGCCGACAAATGCAGCCAGCCGCGCATCCACTTTGAGGCCAGCCAGTTCAACCCGATCGCTCATTATGCCTCACAGTAAATGGCGCCGCGCAGTTGCTTCGCGTCACGGCACTAGAATGACAATCCCGGGGGAGGAGTGGCCTCGGCTATGCCGCAACTGCGAAGAATTGGCAATCGCCAGAAAGCGGTTGGCAGGCACAAGTGCGGGGGTTGGACTGGACCGGCCAGTCGGCTAGACCCGGTTTCATATGCAACAGCTTTCAACTCGCGAACAGGCGCTCATCGCCGCCGTCGATGCCGCTCCGATGCTGACCCAGGTTCAGGCATGGAGCGCGATCAACACCGGTACCGGCAACCTTTCCGGGCTGGCATTGCAAGCCGCGTTGCTCGCAGATGCGTTTGCCGCCCTGCCGGGAGACGTAACTCTGGAGCAACCCGCACCCGTCACCACCGTTGCAGTCGACGGACGCAGAGTTGCGACCGATTTTGGCAAACATCTGGTGCTTCGGGTTCGCCCCGCCGCACCGCGGCGGTTGTTGCTGACCGGGCACATGGATACGGTCTTTGCCGCCGACCACCCCTTCCAGACCCAGCGCTGGCTCGATGATGAAACGCTGATCGGGCCAGGCACTGCCGACATGAAGGGCGGAATTGCCGTGATCCTAGCGGCCCTGACCGCGTTCGAAAAGACCGCGGCGGCGCCTTTGATCGGCTATGACGTGATGATCAATTCGGACGAGGAAACCGGCAGTCTTTCCTCGGCGCCGCTGATTGCAGCGCTGGCCAATGGCAAGCTGGCGGCGCTCACCTACGAGCCCTCTGCCCTGCCCGATGGGACGCTGGCCGGCGCGCGAGGCGGCAGCGGAAACTACAGTCTGACATTTCGCGGCCGCGCTGCCCACGCCGGGCGCAATCCGCAGGAAGGGCGCAATGCGATCGTCGCGGCTGCGGCGATGACCGTGCGGCTGAAAGCCATCGAACGGGATGGATTGACTATCAACCCCGCGCGGATCGATGGCGGCGGCGCCAATAATGTCGTGCCGGATCTGGCCATATTGCGCTTCAACCTGCGCATCCGCGAAGCCAAAACGCAGGGTGAGTTTGAGCATTATTTCGCTGCCCTGATCGCCGAGATTGCCGCCGGCCACGATGTCGCAATCGAACTCCACGGCGGCGTCAGTCGCCCGCCCAAGCCGCTGACGCCCCCCGCCGAGCGGCTGTTTGGCCTGGTCAAGCAATGCGGCGCGGCGCTGGGCCAGTCGATCCGCTGGCAGAGTTCGGGCGGTGTCTGTGATGGCAACAACATCGCTGCCTGCGGTGTACCGGTCGTCGACACAATGGGGGTTCGCGGCGGCTCGATCCATTCCGCCGATGAATTCCTGATTGTCCCCTCGTTGGCCGAGCGCGCACATTTATCCGCGCTTGTGCTCCATCGACTCGCGCTTGGAGAACAACTTTGACCTTCCGCATTCGCGCCGCCAACCCGGGCGATCTTCAGCATCTTTACGAAATGGCCAAGCTGACCGGGGGCGGCTTCACCAACTTGCCGCCCGACCGCAAGTCGCTTGCCGGCAAGCTGCAGCATTCGGCGGATGGCTTTGCCCGCAAGGGCGAATATGAAGCCGGCGAGCTGTTCCTGATGATTCTCGAGAATACCGAGACCGGCGAGGTGCGCGGCACCTGCCAGATCTTCACGGGTGTGGGCAAAGTCTGGCCGTTCTATTCCTACCGCCTCACCACGCTCACCCAATATTCCAAGGAGCTCGATCGGACCTTCCGCGCAGAGATGCTCAATCTGGTCAATGATCTGGACGGCGCGAGCGAGGTTGGCGGGTTGTTCCTTCACCCGGCCGAGCGCGCCGGCGGACTTGGTATGTTGCTAGCGCGCAGCCGGTACCTGTTCATCGCCATGCATCGCAAACGGTTTTCCGATCGGATCTTTGCCGAACTGCGCGGAGTGATCGACGAGCGCGGTGGCTCGCCATTTTGGGACGGGGTGGCCGGACGATTCTTCGGGATGAGTTTCCAGGAAGCCGACCATTTCAATGCAATCAATGGCAACCAGTTCATCGCCGATCTGATGCCAAAACACCCGGTCTACATCGCGATGCTGCCCGAATTGGCACGCAGCGTGATCGGCCTGCCCCATCCCAGCGGACGACCGGCGATGCGCATGCTTGAGGCCGAGGGTTTTGCCTATGAGGGCTATCTCGACATCTTCGACGGCGGCCCGACCATGACCGCGCGCACCGACAAGGTGGAAAGCATCGCCAATTCGCGGTCTGGCACTATCGCCGATACCGGCGCAACCGAGGGCGAGAGAATGCTGATTGCCGCCGGCGAGCTGGCCGATTTCCGCTGTGCTTTCGGAATTGCGGAGAATACGGAGGCGGGCATCTCGATTGACCCTGCCAGCGCCAAGGTGCTTGGGGTGAGCGCAGGCGATGCAGTGTGGACCATCGGCCGATGAGTATCTGCGAAATCAACTTCGACGGCATCGTCGGGCCGAGCCACAACTACGCCGGGCTCAGTCTGGGTAATCTTGCATCGTCAAGCAATGCAGGTGAGACTTCCTACCCGCGTGCTGCTGCCTTGCAGGGGCTGGCCAAGATGCGGCACAATCTGTCGCTCGGGCTGGTGCAGGGATTTTTCGTGCCCCTCCCCCGGCCCAATCCGGGCTTCCTTGCGGCACTGGGCGCAAATCCGGACACCGACCACCGAATAACCGCCGCAGCCTGGTCCGCCTCGTCGATGTGGACCGCCAATGCCGCCACTGTCTCGCCTGCGCCCGACACGCTCGACGGGCGCTGCCATTTCACGCCGGCCAATCTGGTGACGATGCCGCACCGCTCGCAGGAATGGCCCGACACTGCACGCCAGCTGGCGCTGTGCTTTTCCGATCAAGCCCATTTTGCGCTGCATGCCGCTGTGCCGCCGACCTTTGGCGATGAAGGTGCGGCCAATCATATGCGGATGTGCGCAGAGCATGGCGCGGCCGGGCTGGAAATCTTCGTTTACGGCCGCTCGGGCGGCGCCTTCCCGGCGCGCCAGCATGAGCAGGCCAGCCGGGCGGTGGCGCGGCTTCATGGCCTCCGCGATGATCGCGTATTGTTCGTCGAGCAGAACCCAGACGCAATCGCGGCGGGAGCGTTCCACAATGATGTCGTCGCGGTGGCCAATGAGCGGGTCTTGTTCGCCCATGAACTGGCCTTTGCCGATCCTGCAGGTACCTATGCGGCGATCCGCGCCGCGCTGCCCCAAGCAGAAATCGTGATTGTTCCCGCCAGCGCGGTCAGCCTGGCCGATGCCATCAGGTCCTATCTGTTCAACGCCCAGCTGCTTACGCTTCCGACCGGCGAAATGGGACTGGTGATCCCGCTGGAGGCATGGGAGACGCCGGCTGTCCGCGCTTGGCTGGAGACGATGCTGGCCAGCAATGGCCCAATTCGCCGGGTCTTCCCGGTCGATGTCCGTCAGTCGATGGCGAATGGCGGCGGCCCGGCTTGCCTGCGCCTGCGCGTTGTAGCCGATCCTGCCACGGTGGACCCGCGCTTCCTGCTTGATGAGGCCAAAGCTGCCCGGATTGAGCGCGTTATTGCCGCCACCTGGCCCGAAACGATTGACCCCACTGAGCTCGGCTCGGCAATGCTTGCCCGGCAGGTGGTGCAGGCCCGCGAAGCGTTGCTGCAAGAGTTGAACCTGGTTGAACTTGGGTGATTTATGTCGGGGGTGTTTACACTTGGCACACCCCGCACCGCCGACTTGCACCTGTTCCCGGGACTGGCATGATGATTGCTAAGAGATATGCTTAAGGAAAGGTTGCCAATGCTCGCCAAGATCGGTCGCCTGTTCAAGATCAAGACCCCGTTTGAGGCCTATCTGATCATCTACGCGCTTGCGGTGGGGTCGGCCGAGCGCGGCAGGGTCTATCTGGAACAATATCCCGGCTTTGGCGGCAAGCTGCTGTTCCTGGCATGCACCGGCGCAGTATTCATGGCAGGTGCAAAGGTACTCGATTGCCTCAAGCACGAGAAACGCCTCGAGGCGGAGCGAGCCGCCACGACCTGACTTGCACGCAAAGCGCAGACTTCTGCTTACGCCTTCGGTTTGAAGGTCCACCCCGTTGTCTTGGAAGAAAGTGGGAGGCTTCTGTTGCCCGGTGCCCCCCGTACCGCTGGAATCCGTTCTGTTGCCCGGTCGGTCCAACCGCGCTTAGCTTTGTAACTTCAGGGCGTTAGCCCCTAGAATTACGCAGCGATTGCGAGTGCTTCGTTATCGTTGGCACTTGTGGGTTTTGAGCCTTTAACGGGTTACTCAGCCCGGGCAAAAATTACGCTTTTCAATACACGTCGATCCTGGTTCGGCCCCGTCAACACCCCTGCGATAACAGGGCCCGGGTCCTTGGCCAAAGCCGCCTCCCGGTTGGTGATGGTGGAGCCGCCGGGTACTGCCCCCGGGTCCGCTGCATCTATTATGCGCAACAATTTATCGCCATATCCGGCCTGAGCCGGCGAGAGGCAATATAGGCCCTATTTGGTAAAAGAAAAGGGCAGAGACCGTATCCGATCTCTGCCCCTTCGCTTAAGTTACTGAAATTCAGCTCTTCTTGAGCGAATCCCGAATTTGAGTGAGCAGATCGACCTCGCTTGGGCCGGGATCTGCTGCCGGCGGCGGCATGATCTTGGTCGCTTGCCGCACGATCAGGAAGATAACGAATGCCAGGATCACGAAATTGATCACCGCAGTCGTAAACGAGCCCCATCCGAGCACGTTTGCGCCAGCCGCCCGGGCCGCAGCCAGAGTCGCGCCTTCTGCGACGCTGCCGCTTAGCACCATGTATTTGTTGGTAAAATCTGTCCCGCCCGTGACCGCTCCGATCACTGGCATCAACACATCATCGGTGAGTGACGAAACGATCTTGCCGAAACCTGCGCCGATGATCACACCGACTGCCAGATCGAGCACATTGCCGCGCGCAATGAACGCCTTGAATTCTTGTAACATCCCGCTTCCCTTTCATTATTATTGTGGGCGAACCCAAGAAGAGAACTGCCGCGAAAATCAAGGCTTCACAATAATCGATTGTCAGGTCGGTCTATTGTGGACGGCGAGTCCTTGATACCTTGCAAACCCTCGCTACATTCCATGCCTCGCCCGCACCACTTCGCCGGGTCATCAAAGAGGGAAACGACGAATGTCCGCTTCGCTTAACAGTTTCGGGCGCTTCGCCCTGATCGCCGTCGCTGCCGCCAGCCTTTCGGCATGTGGTATAAACAGCGTTCCGACGCAGGAAGAAAACGCCAAGGCCAAGTGGGGCGATGTTGAAAGCGCCTATCAGCGCCGCGCCGATCTGGTCCCCAATCTGGTGGAAACTGCCAAGGGTGCGGCAGCATCGGAAACGACAATCCTGACCAATGTGACCAACGCCCGCGCTGCTGCAACCTCGATCAATGTCCGGACCGAGGATCTGTCAGACCCCGCCACCTTCGAAAAGTTCCAGGGTGCGCAGAACCAGCTGACCCAGGCATTGGGCCAGCTGCGCACGGTAGTTGAAAACTACCCGCAGTTGCAAAGCCAAGCCCGCTTTGCCGATCTGATGACGCAGCTTGAAGGCACCGAAAACCAGATCAATGTGGCCCGCGTCCGCTACAATGAGGCGGTGCAGAGCTACAACACCACGATCCGCACCTTCCCCGATGCGATCGGTGCCAAGGTAATCTATGGCGCCAAGCCGATGGTTTCGTTCAAGGCAGACGCCGGTGCAGCCAATGCGCCCAAGGTCAATTTTGATATGAATGCGCCTGCTCCGGCCGCTCCAGTGGCCAATGACAACGCCGCCGCACCAGCTTCGCCAGCGGCTGCGGCCAACTAGGGCCGGACACGGCCCATGCGGCTCCTCCTTGTATGGTTTCTGGCGCTTCTGACATTTGTCGGAGCGCCAGCCCATGCAGCTTTTCCGCCGCCGCCGGACGGTCCGGTGCTGGATCAGGCCGGGATAATACCCGATGCCGATGAAGCGGCGCTGGATGCCAAGTTGCGCGAATACAATGCTCGCACGGGGCGCGCGGTGATTGTCGCGACGGTTTCGTCGCTAGATGGCGAAACCATTGAAATGTATGCTGTCCGCCTGTTCGAGCAATGGGGAATCGGCGGCAAGGAGAGCGACCAGGGTCTGCTGCTGCTGGTCGCGCCAACCGAGCGCAAAGTGCGAATCGAGGTTGGCTATGGCCTTCACCAATATGTCACCGACGCGTTGTCCGGACGGATCATCCGCAACGAGATCACCCCGCGCTTCAAGCAGGGCGACATGGCGGGCGGGATCAGTGCCGGTGTTGAAGCACTGATCGTCCAACTTGACCGCACGCCAGCAGAAGCAAAAGCTGTCGCAGAAGCTGCAGCAGCCGCCAAAGCCCAGAGCGGTGCCGGCGAGGCTGCCGGCGCCGGAGCGGTGATTTTCTGGATCATCCTGATCCTGTTCTTCGTGAGTATGTTCGCTCGTCGTCGGCGTGGTGGGCGGCGCAGCGGCATTGATCCGGGCATCGTGCTGTGGGGAGTGAGTGAGATACTTCACCACATGTCCGATGGCCGGGGTGGCGGCGGCGGCGGGTTTGGCGGCGGGGGCGGAGGAGGAGGCTTCGGCGGCTTTGGCGGCGGCATGTCCGGTGGCGGCGGCGCTTCGGGGAGCTGGTGATGGCAGGAAACCAACCAATTCGGTTGAGCGAGGCCGACCACCTCCGCGTGTCCGCCGCTGTCGCCGCAGCCGAAGCACTTACAGCGGGCGAGATCGTGACAATCCTTACCGAGCGCTCCGATGGCTACGCCGACATTGCCCTGGCTTGGGCAGCACTGGCATCGTTTACCGCGCTGACGGTGTTGTCGCTCTTCCCTGACTTCGCCCTCGGCCATTACGACCGGCTATTGGGAGACTGGGGCAGCGAATGGACGCCGCAGGGCATCTTCACTCTCGCAGCTAGCGTCGCAATCCTGAAGTTCCTTACCGTAGTGCTGTTCCAGCTGTGGCAGCCGCTCAAATTCCTGCTTATTCCTGGTATCGTAAAATCAACCCGGGTCCGCGCCCGTGCCGTGACTTGTTTCAAGGTAGGCGCGGAACGGCGCACCCATGGCCGAACCGGGATTCTGATCTACCTGTCGATGCGGGAGCACCGCGCCGAGATCGTTGCGGACGCCTCCATCGCCTCGAAAGTCTCGCCCGAAGTCTGGGGAGACGCCATGGCGGCGATGCTTGCGGAGATCCGTGCCGGGCGGATCGGTGACGGAATGGTCGCCGCTGTCGAACGCGTCGGGGCAGTGCTGGCCGAGCATTTCCCGCGGCATGAAAACGACGTCAATGAACTTCCCGACCGGCTGATCGAAGTGTGACCGAGAGCGCCGAACACTCCGAACAGATCGTCTGGCAGGGCCGCTTTCTCACTACCAAGATCCGGGGCAAGTGGGAATATGTCGCCCGCGCCCGGGGCATTCGCGCTGCGGTGATCTTGGCGATCGACGAGGACAATCATGTGCTGCTGGTCGAACAGTTCCGCGTGCCGCTCGGCCGCCCCTGTATCGAGCTTCCGGCCGGCCTGATCGGCGATCACGATGAAGGCGAGGACGATTTGGTCGCCGCCGCGCGCGAACTCGAGGAGGAAACCGGCTATCGCGCAGGGCGAATGGAGCCATTGGGCGAGTTCTGGTCGTCCCCCGGCATGGTCAGCGAAAGCTTCACCATGATGCGCGCCCACGATCTAGAACAGGTTGGCCCCGGCGGCGGGCTGGACGGCGAGGATATCACCGTCCATCGTGTGCCTTTGGCCGGAATTGCCGGTTTCATCGCGGAGCGGCGGGCGCTGGGCGATGGCATCGATGTCAAGCTGCTGATGCTGCTTGGACCCGGCATCTTGGGAGGATTGTGAGTATGGCAGGACGGGTTGCAGGCAAGAAAGCGTTGATCACCGGCGCGGCGCAAGGGCTTGGTGCGGCGCATGCAAAGCGGCTCGCCGAAGAAGGCGCCCGTGTGCTGCTGACCGACCTCAACGAGGCCGGCGCTGCCGAACAGGCCGCCGCGATCAATGCCGCGCACGGCGCCGGCACCGCCTTTTCGATCCGCCACGATGTCACCCAGGAGGCGGAATGGCAGTCGGTAATCGCTTTCGCGCAGGACCAGCTTGGCGGGCTTTCGGTGCTGGTCAACAACGCCGGCATCGGGGTGCGCGGGAATATCGAGAACTGCACGCTGGAGGAATGGCACCGCGGCTTTGCGGTCAATGTCGATTCGGTGTTCCTCGGTTGCAAACACGCGCTGCCGCTGATGAAAGACCACCAGCCCGGCTCGATCATCAATATCTCCTCGATCGCCGGCCTGATCGCGTCGGACACCATGCCCGGCTACAACGCCTCCAAGGCAGCTGTGTGGATGCTGTCCAAATCGGTCGCGCTGCACTGCGCCAAGATGGGCTGGGACATCCGTTGCAACTCGGTCCACCCGACCTTTGTCGATACGCCGATTCTGGATGGCATGGTCAAAAGCTCCGGGCGCGAGAAGAGCGTGATCATGGAAAAGCTTGCGAGACAGATCCCGCTCAAACGGGTGGGCGAGCCGATCGAGATCGCCAACGGCGTCCTCTACCTTGCCAGCGACGAGAGCCGCTTTATGACCGGCGCCGAGCTCAAGCTTGACGGCGGCATATCGGCAATGTGACAACGCCCCGGGATGGATACCGATATCACCAAAGCAAGGCCGCCGCGCAGCTTCCGGGTCACGTCGTTCGATGTTGCCGCCGAGGCCGGGGTCAGCCAGTCGACCGTCAGCCGCGCTTTGGCGGGCGACCCGGTTGTAAGCGAGACGACCCGGCTTCGCGTGGCGGCGGCAGCGCAGCGGCTCAACTACCACATCGACGAGAATGCCGCGCGGCTGCGCACCGGGCGGACCGGCACGCTGGCCGTTGTCGTGATCTGCCGCCCGGGCGAGGACCGCAAAGACCTCAACCCCTTCACCTTCGCCCTGCTCGGCACGATCTGCGCCGCCGCCTCGACCCGCGGTTTCGAGACGCTGGTCTCGTTCCAGGACGAGCCTGCCAGCCTCAACGGTCGGTATGAGGAGCGCCGCAAGGCCGATGGGATGATCGTGATCGGCACCACCGAAAACGCGCCGGCCTGGCACTACTACCGCGAACTGGGGCGTTCCGGTGAGGGCGATACTGGAATGCACTGGGTCTGCTGGGGCTCGCCGTTCGACGAGCTCGAGTGGATCCGCAGCGATAATCACGGCGGGGCGAGGCTCGCCACTGCCCATCTGCTGGCAAGCGGCGCCCGGCACATCGCCTGCATCGCCTCCGAACATTCGCCGCAGCGCCAGTTCAAGGAGCGCTACGACGGCTATGCCGAAGCAATGCAGGAGGCCGGCCTTGCCCCCTGGCTGGTCGAGATCGAGCCGGGCCTGGCGCGTGAGGAACAAGGCCGCCGCGCGGTCGCCACAATTCGCGCCAGCGGCAAGCCCTGCGATGCGATCTTCGCGGTGTGCGACGAGATCGCGCTGGGGGCGTTGCGCGAACTGGTTGAGGGCGGTGCCCGCATTCCGCAAGACATTGCGCTGATCGGCTTCGACGGGATCCGCGCCGGCGCGCAATCAATGCCGCCGCTGTCCTCGGTCGAGCCTGACTTTGCCGCGGCCGGGGCGATGCTGGTCGACAAGCTGCTGGCGGTAATTGCAGGTGAGGCGAATGAACATCGCCGTGTCCCCGTCAAACTTGTCCCCCGCGCCAGCTCGCTGCGCTAACTCGACTGCCCCCATTGCCTCGCGCGCCAACTTTCGCCATGCCGCAGGTGACATTCCATCCGGCGGAGATCAGCATTTGAGCGAAATGGGCATCGAACCGGCGACCTTCCGGCAAGTCCTCGGCTCCTACCCGACCGGCGTGTGCGTGGTCACTGCGCTGGATGCGGCGGGCGCACCGATCGGACTCGTCGTCGGCTCGTTCACCTCGGTCTCGCTTGATCCGCCGCTGGTCGGGTTCCTGCCTGACAAGAAATCGAGCACCTGGCCGCTGATTGAAGCCGTCGGACATTTCTGCGTCAACGTGCTGGCCAGCGATCAGGAAGCGCTGTGCCGCCAGATCGCCACCCCAGGGCCAGACAAGTTCGCCGGCGTCGAATATACCCTGTCCAACCACAACCTCCCGGTGCTTGCGGGATCGGTCACCCGGATCGAATGTGCGCTCCATTCGGTAACCGAGGCGGGCGACCATTACTTCGTGATGGGCCGGGTCCTTGGCCTCGAAGTGATCCGCGATGCCGCGCCGATGCTGTTCTTCAAGGGCGGCTACGGCAGCTTCGCCATTCCCGATTGAGTACGCTTTGCCCACCAGCGGGGTGACAAGGGTTACACGGTGTAACCCAAGTGTCCGGTCTATTTCCCGCTTTGTATCAATGGCTTGCAAGAGCAGGGTGACACGCGTAACCCACCTGTCCGGGCCATTTTTCATATATATAACAACAGCTTCCACGCATGGGGTGACAGCTGGAGTGTTTATCTGTCCGTCCGACCCTTGCACAGGCATTCAAACCCTTCCACGCAAACCCTGGTGAGCGCGCCAGTGTGAAGGCATGGGCCGGAGTAGGAAAATGGTTTTCGCACGCGGCCGCGGAAACTCGCGCCTATTTGGCCTGCGCCTATGTGGCCCGCTTTACCGCGCGAACAGCTGGTCGAGATTGGCAAAGGCCTTCATCTCGATCGCATTGCCGCTGGGATCGCGAAAGAACATGGTCGCCTGCTCGCCGGGCTGGCCCTTGAAGCGGATCGTCGGTGCTATCGCAAAGTGGGTTCCCGCCGCGGTGAGCCGGTCGGCCAGCGCCTGCCAATCGGCCAGTTCGAGCACGATCCCGAAGTGCGGCACCGGCACGCCGTGGCCATCGACCGGGTTGGTGCCGGCGTCGGCCCCGCCCGCCTCTCCAACACAATGCGCAACGATCTGGTGACCGTAGAAATTGAAATCGATCCAGCTGTCCGAACTGCGCCCTTCTGGGCAGCCCATGGTCACGCCCCAGAAGGCGCGGGCCTCAACC
>JBKJTN010000101.1:0-36511 GCA_046590275.1 Novosphingobium sp. | reverse complement strand
TGTAGGTCGGGCTGCCCGAACGGTCAGCATAACCAGCCATCATCACAGGATCGCGCTCACAGCTGCCATAGGCAGTGACAGCGCTGTCAAGGATGGTAGCCGCTTCAGGCGTGACGTCTGACTTATCCCAATCGAAGAACACGATGTAGGGACCCTTGTTGCACACTGCCATTGGAGGCGGTGGCGGTGGGGGGGGCGGAGGAGGCGGCGGAGGCGGCGGCGGGGGTGGCGGAGCCACTTCCGCAGGAGCACCACCGAAGTTGTAGCCCAGCGTCAGCATCAGCGAGTGGGAACGGAAGCGGGTGTTCGCAGTATCACCAGCCGAATCCAGCAGATTGACCTTGTCAGCATTGAAGAAGCGATACTTCAGGCCGACGTCCACATTTTCACTGATTGCGGTACGGATGCCAGCCAGCGCCTGCCAGGCAAAGCCGGTGTCCGAATCGCTCAGACCTTCACCAGCGACCTTGACGCGGGCGACGCCAGCGCCGCCGCCGACAAAGCCCTGAAGGCCGTCATCAGCACCAAAATCGAGCAAACCGTTGAGCATGAAGCTCAGCGCGTCGGCATTGCCGCTGACATCGGAGTCAGTTACACCAGCGCTAGTCACGCTGTCGATGCCAGCGCGGCGATAGCTGGTTTCCGCTTCGAGCCGGAACCCGCCGAAATCATAGCCGACCACCCCGCCGACATCATAACCGGTCTTCAAATCAACGGAGGCCGCATCTGCGACACCGTCAATTTCAAAGTCCATATCTTCGACGATCATGGCGCCGACGTCACCTTCGATGTACCACGCATCGTCGCGTGCGAAGGCCGGTGAGGCCAGGGCCGTGGAGGCCAATGCCATCCCTATGACCAAATTCCGCATTTTCGTATTCCCCTTTTATTGGTAGAGATTGAGCCACCGAGTAGCTCATGGTGTAACTTCTTCGGATAACTGGTGCAAGCGGACAAAGTTCCACACTGTTGCAAGAATGACGCAAAATAAGCCTCCAAAGCCATGAACTGGCCTGAAATTGCGTTGATCAGATCTTATATGACCGCGAATACCGAGGAATTTCTTTGCTGACGATCAACTTGCTGGAATCACTCCAGCAGTTGTGAGGCTTGTGATCAGGGCGGTTATCGCTGAGCGAGCTTCCGCGTCGATTATGGTGCCGCCGGTTGGCAAAGCGGGCCGGGTCGCGATTCTCCAGCTGCCATGATAGCGGATTTCCTGTCCGCTCGCGCGGTTCAGGAGGCGCATACCGTCCTGGGGTGCAAAAAACAGCCAATTGCCGCTTTGCCGCGCGGCAATCTTGCCAGACTGGCCAGCCCAGATACCGGTTGCGGCAGGCCCGACCAGCCAGCTGATGCCATCGACCGGTGTTGCAGGCGGCGCTGCCGCTTCGCCTTCGATGGCGCAATGCAGAAGGGCGTCCGTGCGGGCGGCGAATTCGTTGACGAATCCTTCCTTTTGGGATTGTCCGGCAAACAGGAACGGCAGTTCGAATCTTGCGCTGCTACTGTCAAAGCTGATCGGATCACTCATGGTTTGGTCCTTGGCTGGTTCTTGGGGCGGTTAGGTGCATCAGAGAACGGGAATGATCAGGGGCTCTGAAATGCCGCGGTCGCCGCGTTGACGAATTGCAAAGCTCGCTCCGGGAGCGGTGGCACGGAGGCTGGCGTATTCGTTAGCACCAATTACTAGTTGGTTTGCGTTGGGCTCCCAACGAGCGATCGGGGATGCCGCAGGGCCGAAAATCACTTCGTAATTCTCGATCTGTTCGCCAAGCGGAGTCTCGACGCTGTCTGGCCAATTCCAAGCTCCTCGAGCCCGTCGCGTCCAGCCGAGGCGAACGTCGCCGCCCGCTGCGATAACAAGACAGCCGTGGACCGGTGCAAGCGGGCGGAGCGTAATTCCCCTGAGAAGTATGGGCGAGGTGATCGCGGTCGGATCGGCCAGGCCGATTGCGGCGATCAGGCTGCCAGGCACAGAGCCGACAGTTTCGGAGTCTAGCGCGACGGCGTTACCATCAAGCAGAACAAAAGTTTCGCCAGCATTGTGGCCAGCGATTGCACTTTCCGTTCCGCCGCGGCCGCGCCACAGCCCCTCAAGTCGCCAGCGCCTTGCGCCGAGCGGGATTGTTCGGGAAAACTGGATGATTTCGCTACCCAACAACGCGCGATTGGCACCCTGGGCTAATTGCCGCTGGTTGGCTTCGGCCAGCACCATGTCTTCGCCAAGCAATTCAATTGTCACCGTTCTAGTACGGTCGAACAGGAACGGGGCATTAATCCCAAGCGCATCCACTGCGGTTCCCAGAACATTGCGACCCCGTCCACTGGGGCCAAGCGGCTGGAGTGAACCGTCGCCTTGATCGACGTACAAGGCAGCGCCGGCCCAATTGCTCAGCGGAGAGGAAGCTGCTGCATAGATTGCAGGTGAGGTGCCGCTACCGGTGCCATCCCACGGAATCTCGAATGCAGTCAGGGCAGTGGGGGCAAGCGGCAAATCGAGAGCCGGATTGGACCGGCCAGGATCGACTGGCAGGCCCAGTTGGGCGCCAATCGGGGCGAGGCGGAAAAGGGTCAGTTCAACTCCTTCAGATCGCCACTCCCAGTCGCGCACCCGCCAGCGTCCAGGATGATCGGGCACCGCGACGATCGAACCCGGGGCAATCGCCGGATCCAGCTGGGTAACCCGCCACGATAACGTCTGGCGGGCCCACCCGGCGCGGCGCGCTGCATGCTCGACCACGCGGCGCGCTTCGGATGCCTCCATCGCCGCCGGCAACTCAATCGTGCGCGGTTGGCCCGCTATTGGCCGCCCCGGTGCACGTTGAGCACCCGGTTGATAGTCTCGTGCGGTATCGTAATAGCGTAGCACGGAGAGCGGTGCCTCGCTTTCGGGTGCGCGCTTGCGACTGTACCCTGCGTTGCCGCCGAACGAGCCTTCTTCGCTGGTCGTTGCCGCTTCGGGCAGGACCAGCAGCGTTGGTTGGAGCAGATCGGCTGAAATCGCCAGACTATTGCCGCTGGCATTGCAATCCATCGGATACAGCGGATCAAGCATGCCCAGCGTATCAGAGAGCGCGCCTTCGCAGGAGAAGCCTTCCAGCCCGGATAGCAGCATCGTTGTCTCGCTATCCTCGACCACCCCATCCAGAAGCGTTGCCAGAGACAACGTACCTTCATCGGCGATGACTTCAAAAGTCAGCGCCGGGATGCGATTGCCGAATTCGCCAAGCTCAAGATCTTCGAACACTGCATATGCCAAGCCCCGATAGGCCGGGCATTGCGAGGGCCCTTCGGCTGCTGCCAGCAAAGGGTCGGCGGGCTGACTATTTTCACCATTGTGGCAACGAAACGTGCCAGCGACCTTCATGTCGCCGCCGCTGCCGCGCAGCAATTTGCCATCAGCCCAGACCCGCCCGACGCTGATGATGGGCCGGCTCGACAGCGCCACCGCAAGAGAGGCGGTGTAGCTGTAGGTTATCGTCTTGGGCCTTCCCTTGCCGTTTCCGTGCTTGTCGCGATGCTCGACCAGATCGGTCGCCCAGATGATTGTGCCGGCCACCCGCATTCGCCCGAACTGGCGGGGTACCGGCGTGCCATAGCTCGACGTAGTAATTGCCAGCTCTTTTAGGCGCGGGCCTTCGCGCGTTCCTGTCCCAAAAATCAGTGAATCGACCTGGCGACCGGCAAGAGCGCCGATTGCTCCGCCGATCGGTCCGCCAATCAATGTGCCAAGCGCGGTGAACAGCAGGGTTGCCATGCGAAATATCCTTAGCTTGTCGGCAACATGCGCCATTGGTGTCGGACCAGTCCCGGAAGCGGACCTGAGCCTTCAACAACGCGGCGCAGCCCGGCATGGGCGTGGATGAAGCGGCCAGAGCCGGTGGCTATGGCCAGATGCTGCTGGCAGGGTCCAAGCTCGAGCAGCAGCACGTCACCAGCGATCATTGGCTGGTCAGTGATGGCGAAGCCGCAAGCGAGCGGATCGGGGAGCCAGTGATCAAGCCTACGCAGCTTGAGCGTGTAACCGGTCGGCAGCTGGGCAGGTCTGCCGATCGCGACCAGCGCCGCCGCCAGCAAGCCGATACAATCGAGCCCGGTTACGGGATCTCTGCCATGAAGACGAAACTTGGTTCCAACCAGCGCCTCTGCGGCCCGGGCGAGTGCCGCACCGCTCATTGGACGGGCGAGGGATAGCGGGTGACCAGATCGTTACCCGGCAGAAACGGCTCGCCCTGGAAATTGAGCGCGTTGCCGAAACGGGTGGCGCAGGTTTGCAACGTCCGGTCGCAGCCCTCGCGGACTATGGCACGGCTGCCGATTGGCGGCGCCGTATCAAGCGGGATATCGACGACTAATGATGCATTGCTGAGCGCGATGATCTGTGTCGTTGTTCCTGCTTGCGGACCGTCGAGCCAGCGCAGGCTACCACCAATCAGCGAGGCCGGAAGCGCCGCGCAGTTGAGAGAAACGGCGTTTTCAGTCGGATCAAAACCGGTCAATACCGCATCATGGCTAAAGCGGGCTGCGGAGAGCGTGCAGCCCGGCCCGCAAAAAGCCGCGCGGCAACTGGGGCTGGTGCGCGGCACTGGATCGAGTTGCAATTCAGCTTTGCGCGATTGCAGCGTGGCGGTGAAGCCGCCCGCTTCTTCGGTGACGCCCCCGATTGCACCGCGATAAAGCAGCTGGCTTTCCAGCGTTTCCCAATCGACCAGGCCGATCAGCACGCGGGCGCTATCGAACCGGCCAATCGCGAGGTCTGCGGCGGAAATGGAATCATGGCTCAGTGCGCCTTGCACTTCGGCGCTGTCCGGTTCGAAATCAGCGGACCGGCGGATGGCGGACGGAATCATGCCGGGGGTTGCCCGGTGAAGGATATTGTCGATCCACAGGTCGCGGTCATGTGTTGTGAAGCCTAATGCCACGCCGTCACGGCGCAGGACCCGCCAGAAGGTGGCGGCCGTTTCCAGCGCTTCGGCGAACCACACCCTGGTCATGCCGCTTCCCGGATTTCGATGATCGGCACGCTGGGTGCCTCGCCTGCGGCAAAGGCTGCGCCGGAGATCTCGAGCCGGTCTTCCGCAAAGCGCACCGGGACATCGAACAAGAAGCCGGCGCGCACAACTTTGCCCGAAGCAGGGGGCGTGGTGAAACTGATTATCCCCCCGGGATCAAGCGTCCAGCCGCTCACCGAGACGCCGTCGACACTGACTAGCACGCTGCCTGGACGGGGCCGGGTGATCCGGCGCAATTGTACCGCGGCGCCCTCGCCATAGAGCTTGGCCAGGGGAAAGCTGGCCGCGGTTCCATTGCCGGTGCCGATCGTCTGATCGGTCATGGTGGGGACAGCGATCATCGCGTTGGAGCTGAAGTCCGATGGATCGCGCAGCCGGAACCCGCGGGCCGCGCCGCGCCGGGCACGGAAGAAGCCGAGGAGTGTCCCAAGCTCTGCTTCGGAACGAATGCCGGGGCCTACATCGAAGCGCAATCGTGCGTCCGACCACAGGCTGTTGCGGCGCTCAAAGCCCGAAGCAGTGACCGCGACGCTGGTCGAGAATTCCGGGGTGATCGTGGCATCGCGGCCCAGCGCGAGCGGATAGGGTACATCGTCAAAAGGCAGCATGGTGTCCTCATCCTCGGGTTGGGGCAGGCGCAGATATCCATCACGGCACACCTGGGGCAGCGCCCAGACGAAGCGTTCATGCGCAAGGCGGCTTGCGGCTTGATCAAGCCCGGCATCGATCAGCCGCCACTGGCTGGCTTGCTCGGGCAGCAATACGAAACCAGCCAAGTAGTCTTGCGCGGCCGCAGGATAGCCCAGCCGGGCATTCACCGCGGCATAGGCGGCGCGGCGGTGGGCATCGGCCCCGCTGGTCAGCCAGTCATAATCCTCCAGCTGGAGCCGATCGAAGGCGGGCGAGGCCCATCCGATCGGCAGGTTAGCGCGCCGGACCTCGGGCATGGCCGGATCGAGCACGCCCGGCAGGAAGGCTAGCAGCAACACTTCGGACGCGGCTGGTGCCGCGGCAGTTCGCACCGCGTCGCGCAGGGCTGCAGTTGATGCGGCGAGCAGCACTCCCGCCTGGTCGAGCAGAGCGGTTTGCGGCGCAGCTAGCGGTTGGCGAAGATCGGCGATTACTGGCGGATTCCCGCCCAGAGCGGCCTTGGCGGCGTTGTCATACAGGCAGATCCGGCCGTCGGCCATCACCCACCACCATGGCTCCCCGACCTGAAACCGCACCACGACGCCAGCCTGCTTCATCAGCGCGACAAATGCCGCAGCGGCGCCGCGAAGCCAGCTCATCGCGGCGCTGTTGGCCGGAGAAAGCAGGGCGGAAGGCGGATCCCAGCCGGTTCGGGCCGGGTCGCCATTTGCGGCACGTTGCTGCCAGTCTGGCGGGCAATGCTGGGCCAGCAATTCGTAAGACAGCGAGGCAATCGGGGCGAAGCCGGCGGCCTTGCAGCGGGCGAAGAAGTCGCCGTGCCAGGCCCGCGCCGGGGCACACAGCGGATCGCCGGCGGCGGGGACAAGGAAATCCGCTCCGCTTGGCGCGAGCCGCATGAAGTGGCTCATCCCGACATAATGCAAGATGCTGCCGCGGTAACCGAGCTGGCGGACATTGCGGATCAGCCGCGCCGGGGTCTGGTTGCAGCCATCGTCATAGGCGGTTGCCATTGCGAGACCATGGGGCGGCACGATCACATCGCCGATCGGCAGCAGCGCGCCTCGCCCATCGCAAGCGATGCCGCTTAGTTCGGCCCAGCCGTCGATGGGCACCGAAAGCGGCGTGGTGCTGGCCGAGACATAGCCGGGTGCGACCAGCGAAATAAACATCCGGTCGATCGCGGCAGGGTGGACTGGATCGGCCTGGGCGGGGAGGAGATACCCGCCCGCCAGCGTTGAAAAGGGCAGGGCGATCTGCGCATCGGTGGGCGTGCCTGTGGCATAGTTCCACAGCCGCACATACCAGCTGCGCGGCGTGCCAGCGGCATCGCGGCCCTCGATCGTAAGCGTCGGGCCATTGACCGCATTGAGCGCGAGGATTCCGCCCGAGCGCCAGCGGAACCGCAGCGTCGTGCGCGAATAGTCGCGGTTCGTATCATAGGCCAGCAACGGGTGATCGAACCGGTCCACGCTGTCCCAGATCAGCCCGGCGAGATCGCCCTGACGCAGGAATGTTGCATCTACCCGCAGCGCATCAGGAGCTGTGGTGATAACCGAAGCCATCATCGGACGCGGGAAATTGACGGTCCAGAAGCGCGGATCGAAGCGCTGGATCCAGTCGCTGTCCTGCCCTTCACGCCGGGAAGCGAGCCAGAAAGCCATAAGAAGTCCCCTTGTTTCGGGTTCAAAATTCGCTGAGCGCGCGGCGTACGGCGCTGGCGACCTGGCGGGAGGATCTTTGCAGTGCCTGAGGGGCGCTGGTGCCGGTCGGCGCGGCGATGGTGATCGAAACCTTCACGTCACGGCGGGCACTGCCAAGACCAAGGTTTGCCTCGATCCGGCCAGCACTGGTCGGGACAAACATCTCCGGCCCGCGCTCGCCGACCAGATAGCCCCGGCCCGGAGAGACCGGTCCGCCGGTCGCCCGGCCCGGAAGACCAAGGATCGAGCCCAGCAACCCGCTGAAATTGAGCAACCCGCCGAGGCCGCCAGAGCTGCCACTGCCGCCCGAGCCAAACAGGCCCTGCAGCGCCTGCGCCGCGATCTGATCGAGGACATTGAAGGCGATTTGTTTGAGGTCTTCGAATCCCAGGCTGCCCTTGCGGATCGCACTCAGCAGGCCTCGTTCCAGCACGGTGCCGGCGCGGGCAAAGCCATCCACCAGCGTTCCATCAAAAGTGCTGCGCATCGCGGCCACATCGCTGGCGAAGCCTTGCGTATTGGCGCGCACATCGATCAGCAGGCTGTCTACCGGGTCAGTCATGGTCGCGCTCCATCAGGCGGTTTAGATCAGTGCGGGAAAGTGGCGTGCTTCCCTCCCCATCGGGTATGAGAATCGCTGCGAGTTCGGCCGGCGTGGCGCGCCAGAATTCGTCAGGACGCCACCCCAAAGCCCGCGCCGCCAACCCGGCGAGCCGCAGCGCGCCGGGGCCGAAGCGATCCGCGCTCATTGGGTTGGGCGCGCTCCTGCGGCGGGTCCAGCCTCCCCTTGCAGGATCTGGCCGAGCAGCACCCGCAAGGGCTTCGCTGCCGCAGCAAGGCCCAGCCGGGCCACTGCGTCTCCGATCATTTCGCGGGTCAAATCGCCGCGGGTATCGAGGCAATGCCAAAATAGCGCAGCCATCTCGGCGAGACGCAGCTGCCCGGTCCCGGCGCGCTCGACCAAGGCAAACAATGGCCCTAGTTCCTCCTCGGCCGCGACCAGCGAGGCAAAGCTGGGGCGGAGCAAGCGAGACTGGCCCGCAACTTCCAGTGAAGCCTCGCCCCGGAATGGGTTGGGCAATTGGTCGGACGTCATGCCGGCACCACGATGCCAGAGCTCTCCAGCTGGATCGTGTAATTGCGCTCGCTGTTGAAATCGCCTGCATATTCAAGCTTCTGGACCAGAAACCGCCCGCGCAGCTTTTCACCGCCTTCGAAGCTCAGCTCATAATCGTCGAGTGTTCCGGCCATGACGTTGGTGCGGATTGCGGCTTCGGCGACACTGCCGAGGAAAATTCCGGCCGCCGAGACCGAAACCTGACGGTTGCCCGCGCCCGACAGCATTTCGCGCCAGCCGCCGCTGTCTTTGCTGCTGATCACCACCGAATCGCCGGTGATCGACATCTGCGTGGTGCGCAGGCCCGCCACGGTGTTGTAAACGGCGGGGGTTGCGCCGTTGGAAATCTTGAGAAGGAAGGCACTGCCTTTCTGGGCGGTCATAAGCGGTTCTCCGGTTGGAAAAATCAATTAGAAAGAATGCGGAAGCGGTATTCGAGGAGGATGGCGCGGGTGTTGGCGGCGCGCTGTTCGGCGCGGGCGCGAAGGAACTGGGTCGATACGATCTGAAAGCCGGTTTGGGCGCCGGGCAGCGCCGCAATTCGCGCCTCGATCGCGCTTACCAAGGTAGCAGCGGCATCGCTGCGATCACCGCGGCAATGGAGTTCCAGCGCGACCCGGACCTCGCGGCCTATCCGGTCCTTGCAGCTCCAGTCGGCGCTGGCGCTGGCGGCCACTGCCAGCCAGGGCAGGCTGGTGCGCGACGGCGCTTCCTCGACAATCGCGTTGAGCTGGGCGCCCAGGGCTGGATCGGCGGTGAGCCAGGCCAGCAGCGCGGCACGTGTTTGCACTTCCATGCAGGTTGTCCTTTCCTGAAGAGCTACTGGCCTTTCGTGAACAGCGGCCAGAGCACGGCCGCGCGGCGCCAGCGGCGAGTTGGCCCGACTGCGCTGCGCTCTGCGCTGGCCCGGGCGATGCGATCTGCGGCAGTGGTCAACCGCGTGGTCAGTCGTTCGAAGCCGGAAACGGTGGCAATCATGCCAGCCTCAAGCGGCGCCAGGGCCGCCACAGCGCGGCGACGGCTGCAGGCGGTGATCCGCTCGCGCCATTGTCCTCGCGCGTCCGGTATTGATAGGCTGCAAAACGCAGGACGCCGTGGCGCAGCGCATCGGGCAGACTGATCCAGTCGCTCGCCAAGCCCGCCGTGAAGCGCACCGCGATTCGTCCCGCCGCGCCGGGGTTCATCACCCGCACCCGACCGCCGCCGTCCGCGTCAAGCTCGATCGCGTAGTTAGCGGTGGGCAGGGCAAAGCGTGCGCCCTCGGCGGGAACGCCCTGCAATGCGGTGATTGCCTGGACCGGCCTGGTGGCCAGCTGTTGCCATTCGGTGCTGGCGGGAAGCAGTTCCTCGCAAGCCTGCACCAGTGGCATGGTGGCGGTAAAATCCTCGCACATCTCCAGCCCTGAGCGAAGCAGGGCGCCAAGCGCTGCATCGTCTCCGGCGGTGGTAATGCCGAGCCATTCCTTGAGCTCGGCCAGCGCGCTTGGCGCCAGGCTCGCCGGTGTGACGATTGCCCGCTTCATGGCGGTCTCCATTGTTATTTCAGGGAAAAAGTATGCGCCCGTGCCGCAAGGGGAACGGCACGGGCGCGAAGGTTAGGGAGGGGAGCCCCAAACCTTCAAACTGAGATCAGGCCCTAGAGCGAGATCTTGAGCAGCTTGATCGCGTCACTATCGAGTACCTGTCCGCCGATCCGCTTGGTCGCGTAGAAGTTGACGTAAGGCTTGTTGGTGAACGGATCGCGCAGGATCCGTGTGGCCTTGCGCTCGGCGATCAGATAGCCGGCCTTGAAATTGCCGAAGGCGATCGGGAACACGCCAGCAGCGAGATCGGGCATGTCTTCGGCTTCGATCACCGGATAACCCAGCAGGCGGGCCGGCTGGCCATCGAGGATGCCGGGCTGCCAGATGAACGAGCCATCGGCCGCCTTGAACTTGCGGACCTGGGCCAAAGTGGTGGAGTTCATCACGAAGTTGGCACCTTGGCGGTGACCGGCCTTGAGTGAATGAACCAGATCGATCAGCTTCAGTTCGGGCGTCGCATCAAAGGCGGTAGCGTTGCCGGTGACGATGTGCTGCAGCGTGCCGAACGGGCGGGTGTTATCATTAACGAGGCTGGTAGCCGCGCCAAGGAAGCCCTTGGGCTGGTTGGTGCCGGTGCCATTGATGAAGGCCGCGCCTTCTGCCCGGGCGAACTCCATCGCGATCTCGTTTGCCAGCCACTCCTCCAGATTGAAGGCGGTATCATCAAGCATCGCCTGAGTGGCCGAGGGGTTTGCGTAAAGCTCGCCCATCGGCGGCACGATTTCAGCAAACTTCGGCGTGGCGGTTTCGGGCCGTGCAGCAGCTTCGCTGACCCAGCCGGAAGCAGCGCTGCCGGTCGAGATCAGCTTGCGATAGCCCGCAGTGCCAGTCTGGACGACCTGGGCAATGCTGCGGATCGGGCTGATCTTCTTGAGCTGGGCCGCGATCATCGCATCGATTTCACGTGGGACAGCATAGCCGCCGTCGGCCAGAACCAGGCCAGTGACCGACTTTAGCTCGGTTTCGCGGCCACCTCGCAGATAGCCGTTGACGAAGCCCTTGAGTTCGACACTTGGAGCGGCAGAGCCACCAAGTGCTGGGCGGGCAGCGGCGCGGCTGACCTTTTCGAGGCGCGATTTTACTTCATCGACGTCCGAACGCAGCGCGCCGAGCGCCTGCTCGGCCGCGTCCTGACGCGCGACAAGATCGAACGAGGCGTCAAGCGGCTCGGTCTGGATGTCATTTTCCATGGGGCATTTACCTTTTTAAAGAAGGCCGGACCAAAAATGGCCGGTCCTTTGACAAGCTCAGGATGAGCGGGGTTGAAGTTGGGGCTGGGTTGAGGAGCAATCAGGCGAGAAGATGCACCCGCGCGGCGTGCTGCATCGGATGGGTGACCAGGCTGACCTCGAACAGATCGACGCTGTGAAGTTCGCGGCCATTTTGATCTCGGATGAAGCTGCGGGCGCGGAAACCAAAGCTGAGACCAGTCACCGTGCCGCGTTTCAGCGCTGCGGCGGCGCCGCCCTCGGGGTTGTCGATCACACCGATCACCCGAAGGCCGCGCTGATCCTCGGCCACTTCCTCGATCCAGCCGATCCGCTGATCGGGGCGGTGCTGCCAGAACAGCGGCAGGGGTGTATCGCGCGCACCAAGCGTTGCGGCAAAGGCACCGGGGCGGATGGTGTCGCGGCCGGCGTCACGGATGCCAAACAGGGCGGCATAGCCAGCAAACCGCAACGTCATTTCAGCAGGCCCGCCGCGCCAAGGCGGAAGGCGATGCCCACCAAAAGCAGCGCCAGTGCGCCGCGCACGACCCAGGCGATTGCCGCCTGCCAGGCGCTGGCCTTGGCATCGCGCCAGGCTTGCAGCAGCTCGCGCAGTTCTGAAAAGTCCTCCTGCGCCTGTTTGTCGTTCAAACCGACGCGGGTGAGCACTCGCTCTGCACCCACTTCCGAGGCTTCCTCGACAATCGCGCGGAGCGTAACGAGATCGCCTCCCTCATTGGCGGCCTGGGCGATCAGCCGGGCGAGCATATCTTCACGATTCATGATTTGTTCTCCTCAACTTCCAGAGCTAGGCCCAGCATGGCGCGCTTTTCGGCATCGGACAGAAAGGCCGCGGCGCTGACCTGGCTCCACAGCCGCTCGCGGTCTTCGGCAAGGGCCGGTATCTGATCAAGATCGACCGCCAGCTTCGCGTCTGGGAACCAGGTCACCAGCCCCTCTGTCAACGCAGCCAGCAACTTGTTAGCCAGCGGCAGCAGCGTCAGCCGCCACAGTGCGCGATTGGCCTCGCGGTAGTTGGCATAGGTCGCATCGCCCGGCAGACCGAGCAGCATCGGCGGCACCCCGAACGCCAAGGCGACATCGCGCGCCGCCGCAGCTTTCAGCGTGGCGAAATCCATGTCGGCGGGCGACAGGCTGAGCGATTGCCATTTGAGCCCGCCTTCCAGCAGCATTGGCCGCCCGGCATTGGCATCGCCCGAAAAGGCGCGGGCGAGTTCGGCCTTGAGCCGGTCGAACTGATCGGTCGTCAGCCCGGCAGAATCGCCGGTGTCATAAACCAGCGCGCCAGACGGCCGCGCGGCATTTTCGAGCAAATTGCGGTTCCAGTTGCTGGCGGCATTGTGGATCGCGACTGCCTGATCGGCGGCAGCCAGGCAGCCTGCGCCATAGTGATCATCGCTGGGGTGGAAGCCCTTGATGTGGATCAGATTTGGGGATGCGTCCTCGTCCAGCACCGGGATCGTCAGCACCCGTTCGCCGACGCGGTAGGCATAGGCGGAGGGCCAGCCGTCGTCTCCAGCGATCACGCTTACTCTCTCTGGCCGCAGCGCAAACAGCTCAACCGGGCGCCCGGCGGCATCCTTCATCACCTGGACATAGCCATTGCCGTGGAGCAGCAGCTGGCAGGCGAGCGTCTCGAGCAAGGATTGCCCGGCGCTGGTCGCGCAGACTAGTTCCGCAAGGCCTGGATCGGTCGGCAGCAGTTTCGCGCCGCCGATCCCTTCGCCGACCAGCCGGACCGCGCGCTGGGCGACCGGATTATCGAGGTAAGCGCGTTTGACGCTTTGCGAATATTCAAACGGTGCCCGCGCTCCGGCACCATCGGCGAACACCCATGGCGAGGTGAAATTGCGGGCGAGCGGAACCCGCACGCTGCTGCCTTTGAAGGCAGCGGCAAGGCTTTCGAGGAAGGACATGGACGGCCTTTCGGTTGGATTGGAATTTCAGAAGTTCAATCGCCCTGTAGCCACACCCGCGGCTGGCTGCGGCGTTTGAGCAGCAATTCAGTCATCGCCCAGACCAGCGCATCGGCGCGGTCGGGTGAGCGGCCCGGGCCTTCATAGGCACCGCCCGCCATCAATCCGCACAGCTCGTCTTCCAGCGCGGGAAACATCCCGGCGTGGCGCACCCGGCCGGCTTCATAGAGCGCTGCGACCGGCTCAGCCCGAGCGACTTTGCCCTTGCTGGCATGGACCAGGGTCAGTGGCAGGGCGAAATCAGCAGCGCGGAGCACGCTTTCAACCATTGCCCCGCCCTGATTGGCCTCTGCCACCACCCGATCGGCGTTCCATGCACGCGAAGCGGCAGCCACGGCGCGGGCCCACCGCTCGGGCGAGGCTTTTTGGACCGAGGCATCAGCCAGCACTCTGGCAATCCCATCAACGCCCAGGGCAACGACGACGATCCCGCAGGCGTCGCCCTGGGCGGAGGCCGGCGGATCGACACCGATTACGGTGCGCGCCGCCGGAGCCGAGGCTGCCGGTTCGCGGCATCCTTCGATCAGGGCGCGGGTCCACAGCGCGCCTTCGGCCTCTTCGATAAGTTCGCCATCAAGTTCCTGACGGCCGAGCAGTGATTTGCCGAATTCGCGCCGGATATTGGCGACGAAGCGCGGCGGCAGATTGGCTGCATTGGCAAACGTCGATCCCCGCGTGATGGAGATTGCCGGATCATCGGCCAACCGGCGCACCAGCGCCACCGCCCGCGGCGTGGTGGTGGCCACAAGTTGCGGTCGCTGGCCCAATCGCAGCCCGAGCAGAAGATTGTCCCACGCCCGCATCGCCCGATCGGCGGCCGTTTCCCACTTGGCAATTTCGTCGCACCAGGCATGGCTGTGCTGGGGTCCACGCAGGGCCTCGGGCTCAGCCGCCGAATAAAGCGTGGCTTGAGCGCCCGAGGGCCAGGTCAGCAGCCGCCGTGACGGTTCGAACTTGGGGCGCTTGCCCCAGGGCGATATCGCCAGCAGGCCGCTTTCGCCTTCGATCATCACACTGCGCGCCTCGCCGAGCGAGGCGGCGACCAAGGCAATCCGTGCGGTGGGATGGCTCTCTGCGACCGATCGAACCCATTCCGCGCCAGCCCGGGTCTTGCCAAAGCCGCGCCCGGCCATGATCAGCCAACCATGCCATTCTCCCGCCGGATCGAGTTGGCCGGGATGCGCCCAAAGTTGCCAATGGGTTCGCAGCGAACGGCGTTGCTGATCGCTCATCCGTTCCAGTGCGGCCCGTTTCTCGGCTGGCCGCAGCGAGAGCAGAAAGTCACGCCGATCAGCTATCTTCATGGTTGTCTTCCAGAAGAAGGGCGTTGTTGGCGGCGGCCCGTTCGCGCATTTCGTCAATCATTGCATCGATCGAATCGAGCACCTCCTGTTCGTTGCGATTGTCGCGAAGCGCCCGTTCGCGGGCAACATTCTCGCGGTGCGCGATGAGCGAGCGGAAGCCAGTGGCATTGTCGTATTTCTTATCGGCGGGATCCTTGCTTTCGCCATTGCGAAGGCGAAAGAGCAATTCCATTTCGAGATTGTCATATCCTTCGCACAGCGCTGAAAACCAAGCCCGTGCAAAGGCGTCGTCTTCGCGCCGGGTTTTGTAGACCCAGCTCGCACTGATGCTGGCGTTTGTTGCGGCGGCGGTAACATTGGAACTCTCGGCAAGGGTCGCCAGAAAGGTCTGGCGCCAGTTTTTGGGCGCGCCATGGCGGCGGCCCGGCGCTTTCGCGCCGTCCTTTGGCTGGTTCATGGTGCAGGCGATCCCGGGCTGTTGGTGAATGAAGCGGTCGGGGTTGAAAGCGAGGCCGATCTCGAATCGGTCTGTCGCGATGTTCCGTATTTGTGCCATAATAGCGTGACGATGTCAAGCATTAAGAACCAAATAGGTTATCTCTTGCCGCATCGACATGATATCCCTAAGCAGCGCCAACGCTTCGGGGAGCCAAACATCAATGCTGCGCCGCCTGTACGACTGGACCTTGGCCAAGGCTGCCCATCCCCATGCCGAATGGTGGCTGGCGCTATTCGCCTTCGTCGAGGCGAGCTTCTTCCCGATCCCGCCGCATCCCTTGCTTGGGCTGATGTGCCTGGCCGAACCCAAACGCGCGATCCGCTTTGCCGCGATTGCGACGATCGCCTCGGTGCTGGGGGGGCTGCTTGGTTATGCGATCGGTCATCTGCTGTTCGATACGGTCGGCGCGCAGCTGCTTAGCTTACTTGGCCTGACCGAGAGCTTCCCCAAGGCGGCCTGTTATCTGCGCGAATACGGGGCCGAGATCATCATGATCAAAGGCGCCACCCCGATCCCGTTCAAGCTGCTGACGATCACCGCCGGGTTCATCTCGATGCCGCTGTTGACCTTCATCGGTGCCAGCATCATCAGCCGCAGCATCAGCTTCTTGATCGTCGGCGTGCTGTTCCGCCTGTTCGGTGCACCGATCAAGGCCTTCATCGACAAGTATCTCGGTCTGGTCACAGTCGGTTTTGTCGTGCTGGTAGTCGGCGGTTTCATCGCCGCATCCATGCTGGGCGGCGGGGGTGAGGGAACCAATGCCAAGTGCGAGGCGGTCAGCCAACCGATTACCGCGCCCTAGTTTTTTAAACGCAGCGCCGCTTCAACCTCTCGCATCAAGTATAAGGCGGTTGGATCCTTGGGCCGCAGTTTGAGCGAGGCTTGCAGTTCGCGCTGGGCACCGGCAGCATCGCCAGCCGCCAGCAGGGCTACTGCTACGTCGCGGCGCACCGGATACCAAAAGGCCGGCGGATCGGAGAAGCGGCTGAAATCAGGCGTCTCTTCAATTTCGGCCGCAGTGGTGAAGGCCTTTACTGCATCGGCATGGCGGCCCTGCAGCATCGCTGCCCGGCCCTGCAGAACGGCGCGTATGATCCCCAGCATCTGTTCGGGTGCGCGCGGCATTTCCTCTGCGCTCCGGCCGGGCTTGGAGACAGGTTTTAGGGCGACCAGAGTGGCCGGGATGGCAACCAGCTCTGTCTCGATCCCGGCAATATCGCCGCGACCTGCCTGCACTTCGCCGCGGGCATAGTGCCAGGCCGCCTTGAGGTAAGGCAGTTTCGGCTCTGCCAAGGCCATGACAGCCGATGGATCTTCGAACCGGGCCAGCGCAAAATAGCCCGCAGCGGCAAGCAGCTGGGTTACCGGATCGGCCTTTTCACGGGCGGTTGCACTTTCAACCAGCGGCCGGGCCAGCACCAAGCCGGTTCGAGCATCACCCGCCATCAATGCGCCGCCAAGGCCGAAGATCACATTATGCGCATGGTATGGCAGGCCCCAGACCCCCTCTGGTCCCTTGAGGCCAAGCTCCTGCGCATTCGCGATCCCCAGTTCCACCGCGCGTAAATTGGTACTGGCGGCGTCCTGATATCGGCCGACCCAATAGTAGGTGTGCGAAGGCATATGGACCAGATGGCTGGCCTTGGGAGCCAGCGCAGCAAGCCGATCGGCATAGGGTTCGGCCTGCGCCGATTTGCCGACAATTTCGCTGGCATGGATGTAAAAATGGATCGCTGGTGTGTCACTGGGCGCGCGGGCGAGGACGGTTTCGATCAAGGGAAGCGCCAGTCCCACCTCTGCTTCAGAGCGCGCCGCGACCATGGTAGCATCCGCCGCCAGAATCGCGATCGCATTGTCTTGCGGATAGGCTTCGACCAGCTGCCGCATCGCCTGGGCATAAGCCCGGTCGTGCTTGTCCACCTTCTTGCCCGGGCGGAAGCGCAACACGAGTGCCTTGGTCAAGGCCTGTTCGCGCACGGTACCATTCTTGCGCGCCATCTTCTGCGCCAGCCGGGCTTGGCGATAGAGCGGCGCACGTTCGGCGGGATCCTTGCCGAAATTTATGGTCGGCCCCTCGGTCAGGGTCTGGCCCCAAAGGCACATCGCGCAGGAAGGATCGAGCCGAACCGCTTCTTTCATCGCGGCGATCGCCGCATCGTGGGCAAAAGCCGGCCCCAATTCCATCCCGTTGGAGAAATAGGCCTGCGCCAGCGGCACTGCAGTGGTTATTGCAAAGCCGCCATTGCCATAGCCGGGCAGCAGCATAGCCTGTTTGGGCACCAGATTGTCGGTATGCGAATGCTTATCGCCGTGCGGGCTGGTTTCAGAAACATGGGTAGCCTCTGCGCCGGGCGGCTTTGATGCCACCGCTTGATCGGCGGCGGCTTGATTGGCGCTGGACAGCGTAAGCAGTGCGCCAAGCCAAATTATCCGCCGAGCCATGAGCCTCTCCCCTTGGCAGCGCAGCGTGGCATAGACGGCATGGCTTGGCAAACAAGCAAGGGCGCTAGATGATCCCGATCGCTTTCCCTGCCCGCTCGAACATTCCGAGGATGATCTGCACTTGCTCGGCGCTGTGTTCCGCACAAAGCGAGCAGCGTAGCAGCGTCATATTGGCAGGAGTTGCAGGCGGACGGGCCAGGTTCACGTAAAGCCCTTCATTGAGCAGCGCTTCCCACATCGCCGCACCGCGCTCCAGATCGGGCATGATTACTGCGATGATCGCGCTTTGCGGGGTTTCAGTGCCAAGCTGGAAGCCCCTCGCCTTGAGCCCGGCATGGAGAGTCCGGGAATTCTCCCACAAATGCCCCCGCTTGTTCGAACCATGCATCAGCTTGCGGATCGAGGTGGCTGCTGTCGCGACCACGCTGGGAGGCAGGCTGGCGGTGAATACATAGGGGCGGCAGACCAGCCGCATGATCTCGAACTTGGGATGGTTGGATACGCAGAAGCCGCCGACCGTGCCAACTGACTTCGAAAACGTGCCGATCACGAAGTCGACATCGTCCAGCACGCCCTGATCTTCCGCCACACCGCGCCCGTTGGGGCCGATGAAGCCCATCGAATGCGCCTCGTCGACCAGCACCATGGCGCCGTTTTCCTTGGCGATCCGGATCATTTCCTTGAGCGGGGCAACATCCCCCAGCATCGAATAGACCCCTTCAAGGATCACCAGCTTGCCGGCTCCCTCGGGTACCCGCTTGAGGCGTTTTTCCATTGCCTCAATGTCATTATGCTTGAACGGCACCACTTCGGCGTCGCCCAGCTTGCAGCCATCCCAGATCGAGGCATGGCTATCGATATCCAGAATGATATAATCGCCCTTGCCGGCAATGGTGCTGATGATGCCGAGGTTGGCCTGATAGCCGGTCGAGAACACCATGGCATGATCGAAGGCATAAAATTCCTTGAGCGCCTCTTCGCACGCCCGGTGCCCGGCATAGGTTCCGTTCAAAACTCGGCTGCCGGTTGTGCCTGACCCAAAATCATCCAGCGCCTGCTTGCCGGCCTCGATCACGTCGGGATCAAAAGTCATACCCATGTAATTGTAAGTGCCAAGCAGGATCGTTTCGTGGCCGTTACAAACCGCGACGGTTGGCGAGACGACACGCTCCATCACCAGGTTGAACGGATCGGTCAGCCCAGTCGAAAGCAAGGCGCGGCGCTGCTCGATTAGCGGGTCGAATTTGGAAAAAAGATCAGTCATTTGCGCCTTTCGTATCTCTGCCTTGGGCAACCGGGTTTAGCCCTGCAGCTTCACCACCGCATCGACCAACTGACCATAAGTCTCGATCTCGGCCTGCAGGTTCATGCTGATGATGATGTCGAAACTGTCCTCGATCTCGGCGACGAAATCCATCACCGTCAGGCTGTCGAACTCCAGGTCTCCGGCAAAGGTCGAAGCATCGGTGATCTCAACGCCCTTCTTGTTGAAGGGCTCGATCAGAGCGGCGATTTGTGTCGAGGTGGCGGCGCGGTCCATGAATGAGTGCTCCCGAGGGGTTTGTGGCGCTTTGGCCAAGAATTGCGGCGCAAAAGCGGCGAGCAGCGCAGAATGTCAAAGCACAGCTTTTTCCACCAGCGCGCGCACTGCTGCCATAAACGGCCCGATCGAGACCGGCTTAGCCAAATATCCTTCTGCCCCGGCATCGCGGATCCGTTCTTCGTCCCCCTTGCCGGCATAGGCGGTTACGGCCAGCACCGGAATCGCTCGGAGCATCGCATCGGCCTTGGCGGCTTCGATAAGTTCAAGCCCCGAGACATTGGGCATTTGGATATCCATGATGATCAGGTTGGGGATGAATTGCCTCGCCCGGCCAAGCGCTTCCAGCCCATCGGCGACCGGCTCAACCGCGTAGCCCTGGCTGCGCAAGACATCACAAAATAGTTTTCGATTGAGATCGTTGTCCTCGACAACGAGGATTCGCTTTGCCATTCGCCCGCCTGTGCACCATCTGGTTTCACACCAAGCCTCTATGCGCAGGACAGGAGTCTGACAATTCTTCGCGAGCCGCCATCCCCCGCTGATCCTGCCGCGCTGGCGCTGGGCGCGCTGGGCTGGGTGCTGGGCAGTGAAAGCCGCGCCGAACGGTTGCTGGCGCTGACCGGGCTGACGCCCGAGGCATTGCGGGACGGTCTGGAGGATCGACAAGTATTAGGCGCGGTGCTCGAATTTCTTTGCTCCCACGAGCCTGATCTGGTTGGCGCGGCTGAGGCATTGGGCGTCGAACCACAGGCGTTGGTCGCCGCGCGTGAAAGGCTGACATCTTGAGTAAACCTTTGATCATTAGCGATTGCGACGAAGTGCTCCTGCACATGGTCGCCCCGTTTCGCGATTGGCTGCACGAGGCGCATGACGTCGATTTTTCGATGACTGGCAATGACTTCGGCAAGGCGCTCAAGCATCGCACCACCGGCGAGCTGGTTGAGCCTGGCGATATCTGGCGCCTGCTCAATCTTTTTTTCGATACCGAAATGCACCGCCAGCAGCCGATTGTCGGCGCGGTGGAGGGGATCAAACGGCTGGGCGAGCATGCAAATGTGGTGATACTGACCAATTTGGGGGACCACCGTCAACTCACCCGAGCCAATCAGTTGCGCGACGTCGGGATCGAGGCGCGGGTTTTTACCAATCAGGGACCCAAGGGTCCGGCGCTGCAGGCCATCCTGGATGAATACCAACCCGCCCACGCGATCTTCATTGATGACCTTCCCCAACACCACGGCTCGGTGGCGGAAGTCGCGCCGCATGTAACCCGCCTGCATCTGTGCGGTGAGCCGCTGCTCGCCCCGTACATCGCCTGCGCGCATCAGCTCGGCCACGCTCACGCACGGATTGACGATTGGGATACCGCCTTGCCCTGGATGCTTAAGCGATTGAACGGAGAGAAAAATGACTGACGCCGAAATCGCCGCACGACTGAGCGAGCTGGGTTTGACGTTGCCTGAAGCAGCGGCGCCGGTCGCGGCCTATGTGCCAGTAGTCGTGGCAGGCGGACTGGCTCATGTTTCGGGGCAATTGCCGTTTGTCGCTGGCAAACTGGTTCGTGGGCGTCTGGGAGAGGATGTCAGCCTTGAGGAAGGCTATGATGCTGCGCGCGCTTGCGGGCTGATGCTGATAGCCCAGCTCAAGGCTGCGCTGGGCTCACTCGACCGGGTCGAGCGGGTCGTCAAGCTAGGCGGGTACGTCAACTCTGCCGCCGATTTTACCGATCAGCCCAAGGTCGTGAATGGAGCGTCGGAATTGATGGTCGCGGTGTTTGGTGATGCTGGCAAGCACGCCCGCAGCGCGGTTGGTGTGCCAGCATTGCCCTTGGGAGCTGCAGTGGAGGTGGATGCGATTGTCGCCGTTCGGCCTATTTGATCGCTGGCTTGCGCCCGCCCCGCCCGCCAACAAGGTCAGCTGGATGGCGGGCCATGACTATGCCCATCGCGGGCTGCATGGCCCAGGTGTGCCGGAAAATGCGCCAAGTGGTTTCGCCCTCGCAATCGAGCGGGGCATGGGAATCGAATGCGATGTCCAGCGCAGCAGTGATGGGCAGGCGATGGTCTTCCACGACTTTGAGCTGGATCGGCTAACAGGCGAGACTGGTCTGGTCTCTGCTCGCACCGCCGATCAGTTGAGCCGCGTTATCCTGTCGGGCAGTCAGGACACCATCCCCTCGCTACGCCAGTTGCTTGATCAGATTGCAGGGCGGGTTCCGCTGCTGATCGAGATCAAATCAAACAACTCACGGCGCTATGCCGCCTTGTGCCTGGCGGTGCGGCGGGTGCTGGAGGGCTATCAGGGGCCCCATGCGGTGATGAGCTTCGATCCGCGCATGGTCCGCTGGTTCGCCGTCCATGCGCCACTGACAACGCGCGGACTGGTTATCACCGAGGAGAATGCCAAGGCATTGGCCGGCCGGTTGCGCCGCCAGTTTTCGCTGTGGCACAGCAAACCCCATTTTCTTGCCTATGATATTCGCGATCTGCCCAGCAATTTCGCCGCAGCCCAGCGCGGTCGCGGCTTGCCACTGCTGACCTGGACAGTGCGGTCGGCTGAACTGCGCGAGCGTGCCGCGATCTATGCCGATGCGCCGATTGCCGAAGGCGCCGGTATCGCGTGAGCAAGTCAGGCATCGTCGCGCGGATCGCCCGCTCGGTTGGCGAATTACCCGCCGATCAATGGGATGCGCTGGCGGGCGGCGATCCCTTCCTGTCGCATGATTTCCTATCGGCGTTGGAGGAATCTGGAAGCATCGGCCCCGGGACCGGATGGAGCGCCGCGCCGATCGTGATTGAGGGTGCTGATGGACGGCTGGTAGCGGCCCTGCCAGCCTACCTGAAAAGCCACAGCCAGGGCGAATATGTGTTCGATCATAATTGGGCCGACGCTTGGCACAATGCCGGGGGCAGCTATTATCCCAAGCTTCAGATCGCGGTCCCTTTTACGCCGGCGACTGGCAAGCGCCTGCTGCTGGCCGATCCCGCGCTGGCCCAAGTGTATTCTGGGCCGTTGCTGCGCGCAGCCGAGCAATTGTGCGGGGCGAACGGCCTCTCATCAGCGCACGCCACCTTCATTGCGGCTGATCAGCTGCACCACTTCGAGGCGGCGGGCTGGCTGCTGCGTAGTGATATCCAGTTTCATTGGGAAAACCGGGGTTATTCGAGTTTCGAAGATTTTCTCGCTGCGCTCTCATCACGCAAGCGCAAGGCGATTCGCAAGGAACGTGCGGCGGCGCGGGAAGGCGTGGAGATACGGCTGCTGACCGGGCCAGATATCCAGGAGGAGCATTGGGATGCTTTCTGGGCTTTTTATCAGGACACGGGACAGCGTAAATGGGGGCGGCCCTATCTGACCCGTGCGGCATTCAGCCTGATCGGTCAGCGCCTGGCAGGCCAGATTCTGCTGGTCCTAGCCTATAGCGATGGACAGCCGGTGGCGGGTGCGCTCAACTTCATCGGACCGGATGCGCTCTATGGCCGTTACTGGGGAGCAACCATCGACAAGCCGTTCCTGCATTTCGAGCTGTGCTATTACCAAGCAATTGATGCGGCGATTGCGCGCGGGCTGAGCAGAGTCGAGGCCGGGGCCCAAGGCGGACACAAGCTGGCCCGAGGATATGAGCCGGCTCAGACCTGGTCAGCGCATTACATCGTACACCCCGGTTTTCGCGCTGCTATAGCCGATTTCCTTGCACGCGAACGGGCAGGGGTGGCAGCAGATCAGATGGTGCTTGGTGAACGGACACCCTTCAGGAAAGAATAGAGCTGCCTGCCTCAAGCGGCGCGTCGCCGGCTGGCGGCAATCCATTCACGGGCACGGCGCTGGGCTTCGGCGATTTCGCGGGCGGTCATTTCATCGGAAATATCGGCACGGCACATTTGCGCTTCGCAATGGCCGGAGACGGCAGCGAGGTTGAACCATTTGTGCGCTTCGACCAAGTCGCAGCCCACGCCGTGGCTGCCGGTCGAAAAAGCGACCCCAAGATCATAATAGGCGCTGATCTCGCCTTGTGCGGCAGCTGCCAGGCAGCTTGCGACCAGCATATCATCACAAGTTTCATTGGCGTTGATCAAGTGCCCGGCCAGTGGGTCGGTCATTTTCGCGTTGCGGATCCAGCTAGTGCTCATCTCTGTTACCCCATTTGGCGAGACCCCTGTTGCCCGCCGTGAGAGCCAAATCTTCCCTATCGTGGTCAACAAATGGTTAACGACACCATTATTTGTTCCAAAAAGTGGTTTTTACCGGGCAAACTCTTGATGAATTGCCATTACAACATGATGAAACTTGCGTTTCGCTGCGTTCGGCCATCCTTAATGTTGCGGAATGTAGGGCAGCGTCAATTGGCGCTTGTGTGGGTTTCTACGCACAATTATAGGCGCGCTCGAACCGGCTTTGAGGGGCGATCGGGAAAACCCGAAGCCGCATGACCTGCAGGCCCGGAGCTTTTTTGGAGCGGAGAATGCAATGGTGACGGTTCTGGGCGACGAAATTGATGTGCTGGCCAAGGCCAAGCGGGCAATTTCAAGCGATTATGTTCCCAACGACGACGAGCCCTACATGTGCGACGCTCAAGCGGATTATTTCCGCCGGTTGCTGCTTGAATGGAAAAAGTCGATCATGTCCGCCGCAGCAGATACGTTGCAGAACTTGCAGGAAGGACCGATCCGAGAGCCCGATCTTAATGATCGCGCCTCGAGCGAGACCGATTGGGGGATCGAACTGCGCACGCGCGATCGCCAGCGCAAGCTGATCGCCAAGATCGATTCGGCGCTCCGGCGGATCGAAGAAGGCGAATACGGCTATTGCGAAGTCACCGGCGAACCAATTGGCCTCGGCCGTTTGAGCGCTCGGCCGATCGCGACTATGACGGTCGAAGCCCAGGAAGCCCATGAACGGCGCGAGAAAATCTCGCGCGACGATTGATTATCTGCTTCAGCGTTAACTGCTTTTTCGTCACTTTTGCTTATGGCCACTGTTGGGTTCCGGATGATATCGCGGAACAAGTGAATTCAGCGGCTGCAATGCAGCAGCTCGGGAGTATGGCGACGGACCATGGATGACGACGAACATCGGCAGATCGGGCGCGACAGCCTTTTTGTGCTGGCCGAAGTCCGTCTTGACGGGCACGAAGGCGAGCATAAGGTGCGCGTTCGCAATCTTTCGGCCGGCGGAATGATGGCTGAAGTGGCGCTCAAGGTGCAGCGCGGCCAGGTGGTCTGGGTCAATGTTCGCAATATCGGCTGGATCGAAGGTTCGGTCGCCTGGGTCCATCAAGGCCGGTTCGGCATTGCCTTCCGCGAAGAAATCGATCCCAAAGTTGCTCGCGCCCCGGTAAGTGTTGGCGAGGGAACAGTGCTTGCTCCGCGGCCAAGGATGGCCGCGGCAAGTCAGAACGGAAACCTGCGAAAAATTTGATTTTTGGATCCCAAACAGACAATTGACGCAATGCGGTTTTGCGTGGTCCAGAAAATCCGATAGGGACAGGTGGCACATGAGCCATCGCCGTCCTTTACTGCGCTTTGCCGCACTTCCTGTCGCATCGGCTGTCGCATTGGTTCTGGCTGGCTGCGGAGGTGGCGCCGACCGACCAGTAGAGGTGGCGGTGATTGGAGATCCATCTTCCCCGTTTCAGTCCGGGGCGCGCTTGCCGCTTGCCGCCCAGCTCGTCCGTTCGGCCACGGTTGAAGGGCTGGTCGGGTTCGATGAGCACGGCCGTGTCATCCCTGCGCTTGCAGATCGCTGGATTGTTACCGACGATGGTCAGAGCTATATATTTCGGTTGCGCGATGGAACGTGGCCTGATGGCAGCAGCATAACCGGTGATTCAGCGCGTGCCGCGCTGCTCCAGGCGATCACCGAGCTGCGTGGTACGCCGCTCGGGGCTGACCTGGCCGGGATTCAGGAAACCCGTGCAATGGCGGGACGGGTGCTTGAGATCCGGTTGAGCGGCCCGGTACCTGATTTACTCCAACTGTTAGCCCAGCCCGAACTTGGCCTTGCCCGCAAAACCCGCGGAGCAGGGCCGATGAAGCTGTCGCACGATCAAAAGACCGCCATTCTAAAACCGATCCCGCCGGAGGACCGAGGATTACCCAGCGAAGAAGATTGGGTCCGGCGTTCGCGGTTACTCCATCTTCTTGCACTTCCTGCTGGCAAGGCAATCGAGCGCTTCGACAAGGGTGAATCGGACATCGTGCTGGGAGGCCGGATCGAGGATTTTCCGCGGCTTGATATCGCCGGTTTGTCGCGCGGGGCGATCAGGCTCGATCCGGTCAGCGGGCTATTCGGCTTGGCCGTGCTCCATTCCGATGGTTTTCTCGTTTCGCCGGCCAACCGCGAGGCCATTGCCATGGCGATTGATCGTGATGCGCTGATTGCCGCTTTCTCGGTCGGTGGCTGGACTGCCACCAATCGGATCGTTTCGCCTGACGCAGAGGGTGATCCTGGCCTGGTGGGTGAGCGGTGGAGTGATATGTCACTGGCCCAGCGTCGTTCAGTGGCGGCGTCGCGTGTGGCAAGTTGGCCCGGGTCTTCGCGTGGCCCGGTAGTATTGCGGATTGCCCTGCCAGCAGGACCAGGGGCCGATGTGTTGTTCGGGCGCCTTCGTGATGACCTCAAAGCAATTGGAATCGAAGCTCGCCGTGTGGGCGCACCAGCCGCGGCGGACCTGCGGCTGGTGGATCTGGTGGCCCGCTATCCCCGGGCCAGCTGGTTCCTCAACCAGTTGAGCTGCGCCAACGCCCGGGGCCTCTGCAACTCTGCGGCCGATACCCGCAGCGCTCAAGCGATTGCGCAAGTCTCGGGGCCGGCCCGTGCTGCCCTCCAGGCCGAGGCCGAGGCCCAGCTGATGGCTGCCAACACCTTCATTCCGTTTGGTCCGCCGATACGCTGGTCGCTTGTCAGCGGCGACGTGACCGGCTTTGCCCCCAACCGGTGGGGCAGCCATCCCTTGATGCCGCTGGCAATGCGCCCCAAATAACACGCCACGGAGCAGTTTGCGCCGGATGATTATTGGAACAGCCGATGGAACGACAGGACGGAGTGCAACGGATGGTCGGGCAGATTCCGCTGGGAAGCGATGCCCTTTCGGTGCGCCACCGGGTTGAGGCGCTGGAAAAGCTGCTTGAAGGGGTGTTCGTTATTCCCGGAATCAACCGGCGGGTCGGCCTTGATGCGATTGTCGGATTGGTGCCTGTTGCGGGGGATGCGATTACTGCGGCGATGGGGCTCTATCTGGTCTGGGAAGCGCGCAACCTGGGAATGCCGAAATGGCAGCTCTGGCGCATGGCTGGCCATGTCGGGGTTGATTCGCTGCTTGGCGCTGTGCCGCTGGCCGGTGACTTGTTCGACTTGCTTTACCGTTCGAACACGCGGAATTTGAAGATCATCAAGCGGCACCTCGACAAGCACCATCCAGCGACACGGGTGCTGGAAGGATAAGGGAGCGGGACGGCACAGCAAGATCAGGCCGGACGACCCGGACGCAGCTTCAGGAAACGACTCGCCAGAATACAAGCGTTTACGCGAAATTAACCTTTCATCTTCATTGGTCATATGGTTAATGGCAGGCAATAACCCTTGAGATTGGGTTACGGCCGGGAAACGGGGCAAAGGGGACTCCCATGCGTGTGTTGCTGATCGAAGACGAGCCGACTACGGCGCGGGCTATCGAACTGATGCTCACTACTGAAGGTTTTAACGTCTATTCGACCGATCTGGGCGAAGAGGGTTTGGACCTGGGCAAGCTGTATGATTACGATATCATTCTGCTTGACCTGAATTTGCCTGATATGCACGGCTATGACGTGCTGAAAAAGCTTCGTGTCGCCAAGGTGCAGACCCCGGTGCTGATCCTGTCAGGCATTTCGGAAATGGATTCAAAGGTCCGCAGCTTCGGCTTCGGGGCTGACGATTATGTGACCAAGCCGTTCCACCGCGAAGAGCTGGTTGCCCGGATTCACGCGGTTGTGCGCCGTTCGAAGGGCCACTCGCAATCGGTCATCCGCACCGGCAAGCTGGCCGTCAACCTGGATGCCAAGACCGTTGAGGTCGATAGCGCCCGGGTTCATCTGACCGGCAAGGAATATGCCATGCTGGAGCTGCTTTCGCTCCGCAAGGGCACCACGCTGACCAAGGAAATGTTCCTCAACCACCTTTACGGCGGGATGGACGAGCCCGAGCTCAAGATCATCGACGTGTTCATCTGCAAGCTGCGCAAGAAGCTCGCCCATGCCTGCAGCGGTGACAATTACATCGAAACCGTCTGGGGCCGCGGCTATGTGCTGCGCGATCCGGAGGATAAGGCGGAAGCCGCCTGACCCCAAGTTCAGTCTAAAATACCCGAACCCGGCCCGCTCCCCCCAAGGAGCGGGCCGCTTTGGTTTGGGTGGCGCAGATGGCCAACCCCGGCTAAGGGCGCCGCCATGACTGCACACAAACCTGGCGACCCGACCACGCTCAATCGCCTTTATGGCCGCTCCAAAGGCAAGCCGCTGCGGGCAGGCCAGCAGGGGCTGGTCGATACGCTGCTGCCGCGCATTGCCGTGCCGCTGGAAGGCCCGGTTACGGCACAAGTGCTGTTCGGAGATTCCCGTCCGCTCCATTTCGAGATCGGCTTCGGCGGCGGCGAGCATCTGGCCTTCCGTGCCGATCTGCTGCCCGATCACGGCTTCATCGGGGCCGAACCGTTCCTCAATGGCGTTGCCCAGGCGCTGGTTCATGTCGATGGCGGCGATCCCCGGCAGATGGGGGGCACCCATGCCCCGCTCGGCAATGTCCGGATCCACCATGGCGACGCGCTGGAGGTGCTGGCGCGGATCCCCGATGGCGCGCTGAGCTTCGTCTATCTGCTCCACCTCGATCCCTGGCCCAAAGCGCGCCACGCCAAGCGGCGCATGATGAACGACGGACCGCTGAAGCTGATCGCGGCCAAACTCAAGCCCGGCGGCGAATTCCGCTTCGGCACCGATCACCCGATCTATCTGGCCCACGCGCTGATGGTGATGCGCCGTCACCGACCAGCGTTCGAATGGCTGTGCGACGGCCCGCAAGACTTCCAGAACCGGCCCGGCGGCTGGCCGCAGACCCGCTATGAAGCCAAGGCCCGCACGCTGGGCCACGAAGTCTGGTACTTCCGCTACCGCCGCCGCTGATCCGCTGCGCCGGGGGGTGACACGGTGTAACCCGGCTGCCCGCTGGCAAGCGCATGAAACGCCGGATTTCCGGCAATTGGGCAGTGATCTGCCGCGCGGAAGGGTGACAAAGGTTACACTGTGTAACCCACCTGTCCGCGCCAAATACCGCAATTAAATCAATAACCTGACCGCGCGGGGTGACAGGTTGCACTGTGGCGCAGGCTGGCCCGCCCCTGCCAACGTTTCACGACCAACAATCTCAAAGAGCGCCGCTGGCAAGAGGCGCAGCGGCGGCATGACACTGCGCGGCGATGTAGGAAAATGGTTTGGCGCCGGGCAGTGATTTTTGAGTCTGACGGCCTGCAACTGCATCCTGATCAGAACCGCTCGAATTGGCAACGGACGCGGGATAGGTGTCCCTAATAACATACTGACAGCGACCGGCCCGGTGCTTAGCCCTTGAAAATGACTATCCTCCTTATCAAACCGGCCTCGGCCCGGCTTGGCGCGCAACTGAAGCGGGCGGCGGTGCTGGCATCTTGACGACATACCAGTTTCCGGCAACCCGGACCGCAGGGCTTGAGCGGCTCGCTGCGTTTGTCCCGCTGGCGGGGCACGATTATGCCGCCGGGCGCAACACGGACAATGGGCCGGAAGGGCAGGCCCATGTGTCCCTCCTCTCCCCTTATCTGCGTCACCGGCTGATCACCGAGGCTGAAGTGGTTCGGGCCGTGCTGGCAAGGCACAGCATATCTGCTGCAGAAAAATTCATTCAGGAGGTGCTGTGGTGGACCTATTGGAAGGGCTGGTTGGAACTGCGGCCTGCGGTGTGGCAGCGGTTTGTGGATGAGCGCGACCGGATACGCGCCAGCTTCCCTGACACTCGTGCAATCGTGGCAGCCGAAAGCGGGATGACCGGGATTGACGGCTTTGATGATTGGGCACGCGAACTGGTCGAGACAGGCTATCTCCACAATCACGCGCGAATGTGGTTTGCGTCGATCTGGATCTTCACGCTGCGGCTGCCGTGGACCCTTGGGGCTGATTTCTTCATGCGCCATTTGATTGATGCCGATCCGGCTAGCAACACCCTGTCGTGGCGCTGGGTTGCGGGGCTCCAGACGGCGGGCAAGACCTATCTTGCCACCGCGGATAACATCGCTCGTTTTACCGGTGGCCGGTTTGCCCCCAAAGGCCTTGCACGTTCGGCTGCGGCCTTGACCGAAGCCCCAATTGAGGCACCGAACGCACTTCCCCCGGCCCCCCCACCGCGCAGCACTGGTCCCTCGCTGCTGCTGGTGACGGCGGAGGACATGAGCCCCGAGACACTATTTTGTGAAGCTGGGCAGATCAGCGCCGTCAGTATCATGATCGGACCGGGCCTGTCGGCTGGTGGGCCCGCAAAAGAATTTGCGGGCGATGCGGTAAAGGATACCGCTTGCCGGCTGACGGCGCATTATCGCTGCCAGGCCGAAGTTTCGCCCGTGCTCGACGCCGCAGCCGTGATTGCGGCGGCCCAGAATGCCAAGGTCCGTGAGGTCGCCACAACCTATGCACCTGTCGGCCCGACCGCCGCAGCGCTGCATGAATTGGCGCCCACCCTTGCCGCTGCCGGGATCAATTTGTGCCAGGCCCGCCGGCCATGGGACACGCGCTTTTGGCCCCATGCCAAAAAGGGGTTCTTTGCCTTCAAAGAACAAATCCCTGCCGGGCTGGCCGCTGAGGGTCTTGCCGGGCGGTGAAGCAGCCGCTTCATATTGGGTAACCCAAGCAATGGATTCAGACCACAATGCCAACCGTTGAAACCGGCAATCAGCTGCGCCGCGCAAAGCAACGAAAAATGCAGTACGGCTGCGATGTGCCCCAAGACACAAGATCTGAACTCGTGGAGCGCTATCTGCATCTCACACGAATTGTCATGCCAGCACTCGCCCAAACCCGGACAAGCAGATGGCCAGTGCAAAATAATCACTGCTTTCAGCGGATCGTTCCCGACGGCGTTTGTGGCGGAGTTTGGTACGATCATGTCTTGCGCCCCGCTTACAGGCATCTCAGCCTGGAACAGGCGCAACGTGCGGTTCAGCTATGTGAAAACATCGTTGCCGGTAGGGCCGATCTAGCAGAACTGAACCGGAAATCGCTGTCGTGGCGGGGCAAGCTGTAAACCCATAATATCGTAAAATATGAACATTTATCGGAACGGTATAATTATGACACGGGTGGCTAAGATTGAATTGCGTGACCTCCATCTCGCCATCGCCATCGGAACGTATGGGCCAGGGGATGTCGTCCCAGACGCCCATATTCTGGACTTGACGCTGACCATCGCGCCAGATCTCGTGCAGGTTCCTGCAGATGCTATGGTGCTCGTATTCGATTATGATCCGCTGATTGCCCAGATAGATCGGATCGCGCGCAACCAAAGATACGAGACGCAGGAATACTTTATGACCCTCATCGCAAACCTGTGCGCCGGTTACGACCAGATCGCTGCGCTGGACATTTGCGTCAGAAAAAGACCAGTGCTTGGCGGCACGGGTTCATTGGGCGTGCGACTGACGCTGGGGGAAGAGGATATGGCGGATTTGCGCAATCGCGACAGCTGACAATTCCCACCGGCAGGCAATTGCTCTGCTTGAGTATCCCCGCCGAGAAACAGCTGCGCCGGTGATCGAACTTCAGGGTGTTGGTCAGGCTCTATTTGTAAACCTCGCGTCGGTCAGAAAATTGCCGGACACGCTTGCGCCAAGCGCGATAACTGGCTGGCTTTAATTCGTTCCGCATCAATTGCTTCACTGCGTCCGGACCCAACCCATGCACGGCTCGGATATTCGCGAAACTAACCGCGTCACTTAAAGCCATTTCAATGATTTCGCTGACCTTGGCCCGGTCCAGATCGGGTTTTTGCATCGTATTTCCTGCCGTGATTTTTCTCTGCCGTAACAGAAGCTCCACCCCGTACCGTAAAGTGGGCAGTGTAGCCCGGCTGAAAGCGAATCACGAGGGTTTCCGCTAGCTTTGCGGCCATAGCGATCAGGCGGTACCTCTGTCCGCTTTTGCTCTTTCAAGCTGGAAAGCCTTACAGCAGACTGGCGGCGCAAGGCAGGCGCTAGCGCAAGGTCCGCGCCCGGTTGCAGGCAATCAATGTTCCCGAATCCACCGCCTGCCGCAGAAAAATTTCGCTTTGGCGCGGCGCTGAAAAACTTTCTCGCGCAGCCCCGGTATTAACTCTATCAATCCAGTCGACATTCTTCTGGAGTCGACCCGGCCATGGATTTCGGCAGCATTGATCTTGCTTATCTGCTGCCGTTCATCGGGGTTGGTTTTGCCGCTCAGCTGGTCGATGGCGCGCTGGGGATGGCCTTTGGAGTTATCTGCAACACGCTGTTGGTGGGGGTGTTGGGGGTGCCCCCTGCGATTGCTTCGCAGCGGGTCCACCTGGTCGAATGCTTTACCACTGCCACCTCGGGGCTGAGCCATCTGCTGCACGGCAATGTCGACAAGCGGCTGTTCTTCAGCCTGCTGATACCCGGCATGGTTGGCGGCATACTGGGGGCCTATGTGCTGACCTCGCTCGACGCGGCGGTGGTCAAGCCGTTCGTGCTGCTCTATCTGACCGGGATCGGTGTCTATATTCTGGCGCGCGGGATTTTCTATCCGCCCAAGATCAAAGAGGCCAAGTTGATTGCGCCGCTCGGGCTGATCGGGGGTTTCCTCGATGCGGTGGGCGGCGGCGGCTGGGGGCCGGTGGTTACCTCCAATTTGCTGATTCAGGGTGCCGATCCGCGCAAGGTGGTCGGCACGGTCAATGTGGTCGAGTTTTTCCTGACGATTACCGTCTCGGCAGCGTTCATCTATCATCTGGGCTTCGCCGATGTGGCCGGGGCGACGCTGGGATTGCTGATCGGCGGGTTGGCCGCCGCGCCGATCGGCGCCTGGGCGGCCAAGCATTTTCCGCCCAAGCAAATGCTGATCCTGGTCGGGATCGTACTGACCCTGACCAGCACTTATGGAATTTATCGCGCCTGGGGCTGAGTGGGAACTAACCAGCCACTCCCGCCGCCGCCAGCACCGCCAACGTCAGCACATCCGACGCGTTGGAGGTCATCGCCGCGATCTGGACCGGCTTTTCCATCCCGATCAGCATCGGCCCGATCGTGGCATTGCCGGCCAGCTCGCGCAGCAGCTTGGCGGAGAGGTTGGCCGATTGCAGCCCCGGCATGACCAGCACATTGGCTGGCGCAGAGAGGCGGCAGAACGGGTAATTGGCCATCACCGTCGGGTTGAGCGCCGCATCGGGCGCCATTTCGCCCTCATATTCGAACCCCGGCGGATCGGCATCGAGCAGCTGGACTGCGGCCCGGATGTTCTCCAGCCAGCGCCCTGGCGGGTTGCCAAAGGTTGAATAGCTGAGGAACGCGACGCGCGGATCATGGCCCAGCTTGCGGGCGACTTCAGCGGTGCCGCGCGCGATATGCGCCAGATCCTCAGCGCTCGGCCGCTCGTTGATCGTGGTATCGGCCAGGAACACGGTGTAGTTCTTGCCGATCATCAGATGGATCCCGAACGGCACCTTGCCGGGCGCCGGATCGAGTACCTGACGGATTTCGCGCATGCTCTGGGCAAAGGGCCGGGTGATCCCGGTGATCATCGCATCGGCATGGCCAAGCTTGACCAGCGCCGAGCCAAAGATGTTGCGATCCTGATTGACCATCCGCCGCACATCGCGTTCCATGAAGCCGCGGCGCTGCAGTCGTTCATAGAGCAATTCGACCATTGCCGGGAGGTGCGGGCTGTTGGTCGAATTATGGATCTCGAAACTGTCGGGATCTTCGATCCCCAGTTCGGTCAGCTTGTCTTTGACAGCCTGGGTCCGGCCCACCAGCACCGGCTCGCCATATCCGCCAGAGCGGAACTGGATTGCGGCGCGCAGCACGATTTCGTTTTCCGCCTCGGCAAAGACCACCCGCTTGGGAGCCAGCTTTGCCTGGGCATAGACCTGGGTCAGCACCGAAGTGGTCGGATTGAGGCGGCTCTTCAGGGCGTGGCGATAGGCGTCGAAATCGTCGATCGGTCGCTGCGCCACACCCGTATCCATCGCCGCCTTGGCCACGGCGGACGAGACGACCTCCATCAGCCGGGGATCGAACGGGGCGGGGATGATATAGTCATGACCGAACTGCTGGGCCTTTCCGCCATAGGCCGCAGCGACTTCCTCGGGCACCTGCTGGCGGGCCAGCTCGGCAATCGCCATGGCCGCGGCGATCTTCATCTCGTCATTGATCGCGGTGGCGCGGACATCCAGAGCGCCGCGGAAGATGAACGGGAAACCCAGCACATTGTTGACCTGGTTGGGATAGTCGGACCGCCCGGTGGCAACGATGCAATCGGGGCGAACCCGCTTGGCATCGGGCGGGGTGATCTCCGGGTCGGGGTTGGCCATCGCGAAGATGATCGGTTGCGAGGCCATTTTCTCGACATATTCAGGCGTCAGCGCTCCGGCGGCGGACAGGCCGAGGAAGATATCGGCGCCGACCAGCGCCTGTTCCAGCGTCCGTGCATCGGTATCGATCGCATGGGCGCTTTTCCACTGGTCGAGCCCGCCCGGACGATCGCGATAGATCACGCCCGACCGGTCGCACATGGTGACGTTCTGGTGCCGAACGCCCATCGCTTTCAGCAGCGCGGTGCAAGCGATTGCCGAGGCGCCCGCGCCATTGACGACGACTTTGACATCTTCAAACTTGCGCCCGGTCAGGAAGCAGGCGTTGACCAGCCCCGCTGCGGCGATGATCGCGGTGCCATGCTGATCGTCGTGCATCACCGGAATCTTCATCCGCTCGCGCAGGGCCTGCTCGATCACGAAACATTCGGGCGCCTTGATATCCTCAAGGTTGATGCCGCCGAATGTCGGCTCCATCATCGCGATTGCCTCGATGATCGCATCGGGATCTTCGCTGGCGAGCTCGATGTCGATGGAATCAACGTCGGCAAAGCGCTTGAACAGCACTGCCTTGCCTTCCATCACCGGCTTGGAAGCGAGCGCGCCAAGGTTGCCCATGCCAAGGATTGCGGTGCCGTTGGAGATTACCGCCACCAGATTGCCCTTGGCCGTATAGTCATAGGCAGTGGCAGGATCATCGGCGATTGCCTGCACCGGAACGGCGACACCCGGCGAATAGGCGAGGCTCAAATCGCGCTGGGTGGCCATCGGCTTGCTGGCGATAATCTCGATCTTACCGGGCCGGATCGTGCTGTGATAGAACAGCGCCTCGCGCTCGGTAAAACGGACATTGCTATCTTCGGACACCGGACCCTCCTGATTACGATCCCGCCCTAACGAAGCTTGCTGTGACGCGATAGGGGAAAGCTTGGGGTCCTTGCGTTCCGAATCGCGGGAAAGCCCGCTAACCCCTCCGCCGATGACCGGCTCTGCCACCCCGATGATGGTTCAATATTTCGCGCTTAAGGCGCAGGCCGGCGATTGCCTGCTGTTCTACCGGATGGGCGATTTCTTCGAGCTGTTTTTCGATGACGCCCGAACCGCCGCGCAAGTGCTTGATATCGCGCTGACCAGCCGGGGTGAGCATCTTGGCGTACCGATCCCGATGTGCGGGGTCCCGGTCCATGCCGCCGAGGGCTATCTCGCCCGGCTGATCAAGGCCGGTTGCCGGGTCGCGATTGCCGAGCAGGTCGAAACGCCCGATCAAGCCCGGCAGCGCGGCGGATCGAAAACGCTGGTCGCGCGCGATATCGTCCGCTTCGTCACCGCCGGAACGCTGACCGAAGAGGCACTGCTTGAGCCGCGCCGCGCCAATGTTCTGGCGGCGGTGTGCGAGCTGCGCGGGCTGATCGGGATAGCCGCCTGCGACATCTCGACCGGCCGGATGGAGCTGGAGGAATGCACCCCCGACCTGCTCGGCGCGGCGCTGGCCCGGTTGGGGGCGAGCGAGACGGTGGCGGCCGAAGGCGGGACCGAAGCCTTGCCCGATGCCATCCCGCGCCCGCCACGCGATTTCTCCAGCGAGCAAGGCGAGGCCCGGTTGAAGGCGCTCCACGGCGTCGCCACGCTTGACGGCTTTGGCCGCTTCACCCGCGCCATGCTGGCAGCGGCAGGGGGCTTGATCGCCTATCTGGACCATGTCGGGCGCGGCAAGCTGCCGCTGCTGTTGCCGCCGGCGGCGCGCTCGGGTGACGCGCATCTGGCGATGGACGAGGCAACCCGGGCCAGCCTTGAAATACTCACCTCCAGCCAGGGCGGCAGGCGCGGCAGCCTGATCGAGGCAGTGGATCGCTGCGTCACCGGCGCCGGGGCCCGGCAGCTCGCGGATGATTTGTCTGCGCCCTTGACCGATCGGCTGGCGATCAATGCCCGGTTGGCGCTGACCCAATGGCTTCACGATGATCCGCTGCTGCGCGGTGATATCCGCACTGTGCTGCGCGCATTGCCCGATATCGGCCGTGCGCTGGGGCGGGTGGTGGCAGGCCGGGGCAGCCCGCGCGATCTGGGCCAACTGCGCGATGGTCTGGCCGAAGCGCGCCGGGTTCGCGACCATCTCGAACGCCGCCAGGATCGCCCCGCGCTGTTGGATGATCTGCTCCCGGCACTGGGCGGCCATGGCGCGCTGGTCGATCACTACGCCCGCGCGCTGGTGCCCGCCCCGCCTACCGAGCGCAGCCAGGGCGGATATATAGCCGAGGGCTATGACGCCGCGCTTGATGAGCTGCGACGGGTCTCGGGCAATGCGCGGCGGGCAATCGCGGCGCTGGAGGCGAAATACCGCGACGAAACCGGAATTCCCGCACTCAAGATCCGCCACAACGGAGTGCTTGGCTATTTCATCGAAGTTCCGGCCAAACACGGTGACCGGCTGATGGCACCCGAGAGCGGCTTCACCCACCGGCAGACCATGGCCGGCGCGGTGCGGTTCAACGCGCTGGCGCTGCACGAGGAAGCCAGCCGGATCGCCGAGGCTGGCGGCCACGCGCTGGTGGCCGAAGAAGCGCATTTCGAGGCGCTGGTTGGCGCGGCGATTGCGGCGCGTCATGCCATTGCCGTGACCGCTGCGGCGCTGGCGCGGATCGATGTCGCGGCAGGCCAGGCGGAGCGGGCCGCAGAAGCCGGCTGGTGCCGCCCCGCAATCACCGAAGACACGGGCCTGAACATCGAGGGCGGACGGCATCCGGTGGTCGAGGCGGCGCTTGCGGCCAGAGGCGAGCGCTTTGTCGCCAATGATTGCCGCTTGCTGCCCGATGACCGGCTGTGGCTGATCGGCGGCCCGAACATGGGCGGGAAGTCAACCTTCCTGCGCCAG
>JBKJTN010000067.1:0-2813 GCA_046590275.1 Novosphingobium sp. | reverse complement strand
CATTGGAAGTGCCAGCCTAGTTTAAAAACCATCAGCAGTATTTCCAGACAGGCTGTTGCCCAGCAGGATCAACGGTCTGGAAATACTGCTGATGGTTTTTAAACTAGGCTGGCACTTCCAATGAACGCTCGCGATAAGCGACAGTCCATTCATTAAGATCGGCCAACATGATCTCTGCGGTATTGCCCAGCTCTGCCGAAAGTGCATCGAGCTGCGTTACCTTTTTCAGCCTTTCGGCATTGCCGTGCAGCGCACTTACGGTCTGGAGCGAACGACTGGCGGCAAGCAGATGCTCCCCGTGCCCGCGCATCCCGAACACCGACGCACCCACTGCTGGAAGTCCGGCGGTAGCAAAGATGAAATAGCTGGTCATCGCCCTGATTGATTCAGGCATCAACACATAGAGCACAAGAAACAGAAAACAGGCTGTGATCACCGCCCCCATCAACAAATTGCCGATGCCATGCAGCCGATGATCAAGCAGCCGCATCCGCTTGGCGTTGATCTGATGGTAGGCCGCCTGAGGCTCAATCTGTTCGGCCACCACATCGTCGGCTAGGTCCCTGATCCTGACCGGCGTCATGATGCCCTTGGGGCTGGCCATTTCGCGCCAGATCGCGGCAGCATACCAGCGCGTCCAATCTGCCCCGGCGTCGCGGTGGCGCGGTCCGCCGATAAAATCGGTGCGGAACGGTGGCGTGGCCATGCCGGTTTGCTTGAGATAGATCAGCGGGCGCAAAGATTCGGCCAGATGGCGATATTGCAACCAGCGGCGATGCCATTCTCCCTTGTTGCCGGCGCGGGTATTGAAGAACAGCAAGCTGATCGCACCCAGTTCGGCAAGGACCAGATAAACCTTCGCTGCCGGGGCCACCAGTCCGCCCAGCGCAATAATTACTGCTAACGCCGACAGCCCGTAATTGGTCGCATGACCGCTGCGAAACAGCTGCGCATAGCGAATTGCCAGAAAATTTGCCCAGCCATAGGCATGCTCGATCCGCAGCCGATCAGATGGCGCAAAGGCCTTGCGCAAGCTCTGCCGTTCGCGGGCATTGTCTTCATCGATCGAACTTTGGCGCCACGTGCCCCATGGCAAGGCTTTGACCCTAAGTAACGCAAGCAGCAGCGGATATTCGATCCGCCAGTTGGTGCGTCTTTCCCGTTCGGCCAAATAATCAGCGATTTGCTCACGCTCGACCTGGGTGTGGGGAGCCAGCGTGTCGCAGATCAACGTCGCATAACCCTCCGCTCCCGCCAATGGCTGGGCGATCGGCTCGAAGGAATCTCCGCCTACCAACAGTCTGATCACGCCGACATCGTCGGCCTCGCGGTCAACAGTGACGTGGATCACCGGAACACCGCCGCGCAGCGCCAGATCGACGACATGGGCTGTGCCGCCTGGCCCGTTGCCCTCACCGCCGTCCCAGATCGCGATCAGGATGTCGGCTGCCGCAATCACAGCCTTGCCGACCATAACATAGGCCTCATCCTGATCAGAACGCATGCCCGGCAGCGCAAAGCTCTCATCGGCCGCATTCAGCTGTTTCACGAATTCGTCGCGCTCGTGTCCCTCGGTGAAATCTTTGCAGTACTCTTCGGGCGCGAACGGCAGCAGCGCGCGAACATAAAAGCCATGGTCATGCGCGGATGTCGCCGCAAGTTGATCCGCACCGGTCGCCAGCGGTGTATGCAGCCGCAGTTCTGGCGCTGCATCATCAAATATCGCCGTTTCCTCGCGGTGCAATCGAAGCGCCGCGTCCCCCAAGTCACAAAACAGCCTGCTCAAACATGGACCAAGCGCAGTCACCACGCCCGGAGATAACAGCTTTGAGCGATGGCCGGTAATCCCGACATTAAGGGTCAGTCGCGGACGAGGAGGGAAATGGCCCGGCAACGGTATTCTTCCTAGGTGGGTTTCGGCTGGCGCAGGGTTGGCGGGCGGCGAAAAACCAATGGTCAAAGATCAGAACGCAAGCGCAGCTCATGGACAAGGGTGAAACTGCCGATTGTGATTGCCGAGCCAAGCGGGATCGCCGCAGTCCCGGCAACCCGTTCGCCATCAACAAAGGTGCCATTGGTGGAATTCAGATCGAGAACGTAAAGTTCGTTGTCCCTGAGCTCTACCTTGCAGTGCGTCCTTGAAACCTTGAAATCGGACAGAATGACGTCGGCAGGAGCGGTTCGCCCGATCTTCAGTCCCAGCGGGCTGACCACATATCGCTGTTCCAGATTATCCCCATTTGTAAGTTCGAGGCAATGGATCTCGTCGCCTTCGAACAGACTGATCTCGTCCGCGCGGGTATAGAACTGGGTCTGCTCGAACTCATCCGGCACTGCTGGCTCAGATTTGTCCGATTTTGCCATTTGTGCCCGAAGCGAAGACAGGGCTGAGATCAGACTTTCGACCTTGCCGTTCATGAAGATGAAATCACTCGCCGGGCGGTTAGCGGGAGGCGGTGCAGCTTTGTGGGCGGTGTTCTTGGCATGGGCAGCAACAGAGCCACCCGCCTGGCCTTCAGGTTCGACGAAGCCGCGCACGTCCTCTAGAAAAGCCAGCCAGGCCGCGTCGCCTGGATCACCATCCCAATGGCAGAGATCGGCCGTATGGGTCAGCTCGAAAATGATTGGTCGTTCGCATGGTTCGATAATCACCGGGGCCAGCGTCCGATTGCGATCGGCCAGAGTGGCCTCAGCCCGCACCCACCGCGAGGCGACCGAGCGCGGCGACCACAAGACGACTACCGCTTTGGCTGCGCGCAACGCCTTCTCGATTACTTCGTCAAACGTCTCACCCGAACGCAAATCAGCGTCCC
>JBKJTN010000176.1:0-3416 GCA_046590275.1 Novosphingobium sp. | reverse complement strand
TTCAAGTTTAGCAAACCCGCCGTTTCCGGTGAGTACCATGGCGCGCATGGTAGCGGGCAGTGTCAATCCGCGCGCTCCAGCCCGAACTGATTGAGATACCATTGCTGAAACTTGATCACGCTGCCTTCCTGATCGGAATAGCGCCCCGGGCGATAGCGGCTGGACATGATCCCGGCCTGATTGTTCTCGGTGATCACTTTGTCCTGGGTGGTGGTGGCGTGATAGCCCCAGATCATCTTGTCGATATCGACTTCGGCTTCAGTGGCGCGGGCATCGACTAGCCAGATCATCTCCACATCGGAATGCAAGGCGCCGCGCGGCGTGAACAGAAACAGGATCGCGAAATGATCGTCCGCCACGATCTGGCTGAACGGGCTGAAGCTGAGGTGCATCCGCCCGCCATCGGGCGCGGTGCGCTGGCCCATCAGCGGCGCAGGCGCGGTGCCATCCTGCGTTTCGGCGGCCCAGCCCGGCTTGTTCATCCGCTGCATCAACAGGCGCAGATGGCTGCTTTCCGGCGGCTCATCAATAGTGCCGATCGGACGGCCAAGCGCTGCCGCACCCTCTTCCCAGGCCTTGAGCTTGGGGGCAAAGCTGGCGATTGCATCGGCGGGGCCAGAGCTTGGCCCAGCCCCTACCGCGACGATCGATTCAGCTGCATGGATCGAGCAGAATTCAGGATGCGAGGGGACGCAGTGGTAGCATTCGAAGAAATTCTCGACCACCAGCTTCCAGTTGGCATCGGTGGGATAGCTGCCGGCGTGGGCGATGCGGGCGGTGTCGATCCCTTGATACGCAAGGATCGGCCCCATATCGCCAAAGGTTGCATCGAAATCAGCCGGCTCACCCTCGCTCATGTTGATGAAGATCAGCCCATGAAACACGCGGATATGGCAGGCGAACAGGCTGTTCTCGGCCTTGTCGAAATCTTCCGGCATCAGCCGCGCCGAGATGAGCCGGCCGTCCAGCCCGAAAGTCCAGGCGTGATAGGGGCACACCAGCCGGGGGGCATTGCCGCTTTCGGCCTGACAAATGGTCGATCCGCGATGACGGCAGACGTTGAAGAAGGCGCGGACGCTGTCCGCATTCTCGCGGATGATGATGATCTGTTCGGCGCCGATCTTGAACAGGAAGTAATCGCCCTTGTTCGGGATCTTCGAGACATGCCCGGCAAGGATCCATTTCCGGCTGATGATCTGATCCATATCGGCCTTGAACACCGCGTCGCTGGCGTAAAACTCCTGCTCGAAGCTGTAGCCAACCCTAGTATTTGCGGCGAGGCGCTGCATCAGTTGGCTGGAGGTTTCAGTCATCAGATCTTGATCCGTGCATTGGCGGGGTCGTAAAGCGGTTTGAGCGAGGCGGTGGCCGGATAGCGCACTCCGGCGATCTCAATCTCATAGTCATCCGCGCCAATCGGGCCGACCACGCCGCCATCCGCCGCCGTGACATAGCCAAGGCCGCAAGCCGCGCCCAGCGTATGGGCAAACATGCCCGAACGGATGTATCCGGCGATCCGGCTGCCCTGCCAGATCGGCTCGTTATGATAGAGCATTGGCTCGGGTGCCTTGAGCAGGAACTGGACCAGGCGCTGTTTCAGCCCTTCGGCCTTCTGGCGCAGCAAGGCCTCACGGCCGATGAACCCGCCGGGCTTGTCCATCTTTACCGCGAAGCCAAGCCCTGCTTCCAGCGGCGTATCCTCGTCAGTGATGTCGTGGCCCCAGTGGCGGTAGGCCTTTTCCATCCGCAGCGCGTTGAGCGCGTGGTAGCCGGCGTGTTTGAGGCCGAATGCTCCGCCCGCGCTGACGATCTCGTCATAGACGCCGGTCATGAACTCGGTCGGGATATACAGCTCCCAGCCCAGTTCGCCGACATAGGTGATGCGTGAGGCGCGGACGATCGCATAGCCCAGTTCGATCTCCTGACTGGTGCCAAACGGAAACGCCCCGTCCGACAGATCATTGGGGGTGAGCGACTGGAGCAGCTCACGCGAATTTGGCCCCATGACCGAGATCACCCCCATCCCGGAGCTGACATTGGTCAGCACCGCATGGGCATCGCCGGGAATGTGGCGCGAGAGCCAGTTGAAATCGCGCACCTCAGTCTCGGCCCCGCCAACGATCAGATAGGCGTTTTGGCTCAGCCGCGTGACGGTGAGATCAGCCTCGATCCCGCCCTTTTCGTTGAGCCACTGGGTATAGACCAGCTTGCCCGGCGCGACATCGACATCGTTGCCGCAGACCCGGTTCAGCACTGCGCAGGCATCGCGGCCTTCGAGGCGGAATTTGGCGAACGAGGACTGATCGAACAAGGCAACCGCCTCGCGTACCGCCTTGCATTCCGCCGCATTGGCCGCAAACCAGTTCTGGCGGCCATAGCTGTATTCATATTTCGGCGCGGTGCCCGGATCGCCGTACCAGTTGGGCCGTTCCCACCCGAACGCCTCGCCGTGGCAGGCACCGGCGGCCAGCACCCGGTCATGGATTGCGGACTTGCGGACGCCGCGCGCGGTTTCATACTGCTTGAACGGGTAATGGGTGGCGTAAAGCAGACCGAGGCTTTCGGTGACGCGTTCGCGCAGATATTTGCGGTTGATCTGGAACGGCATATTGCGGCGGATATCGACCGCCCACAGGTCCGCAGGGGGGATACCGTCGCGGATCCATTCGGCCATGACCTTGCCGACCCCGCCCGCCGATTGCAGCCCGATCGAATTGAGCCCGGCAGCGACAAAACAGCCTTTCAGCTCGGCGCTTTCGCCCAGATGATAGCGCACATCGGGCGTGAAGCTCTCTGGCCCGCAGAAGAACTTGAGGATGCCGGCGTTTTCCAGCGCCGGAACGCGGCGCATCGCATCCACCAACAGCGGCTCGAAATGCTCGAAGCTGCCCGCGATTTCATCGAAGCAGAAGTCCTCGGGGATGCCCTCCATCCCCCACGGCCGGGCATGAGGTTCAAACGCGCCGACCAAAAGCTTGCCCGCATCATACTTGTAATAGCCGCAGTAATCATAATCGCGCAGCACCGGCAGGGTCGGGTCGATACCTTCGACGCCTTCGAACAGCACATAATAATGCTCGCAGGCGTGAAGCGGTGCGGCGACACCGATGCTGGCGGCCAGATCGCGGGTCCACATGCCGCCGCAGATCACGACATAATCCGCGTCGATCGAGCCTTCGCCCGTTTCAACGCCGGTTACCCGGGTGCCATCATGGCGGATTTTGGTGACCTTGGTATTCTCGAAAATCCGCGCGCCGCCGCTGCGCGCACCCTTGGCCAGCGCCATGGTGATATCGACCGCATTGGCATAGCCGTCGCTGGGGATATGGATCCCGCCGACGACGTCGTCGACATTAACGATCGGCGCGCGCTCGCGGATTTCTTGCGGCGTGATGACGTGGACCGGCAGGTCGAAC
>JBKJTN010000172.1:0-26554 GCA_046590275.1 Novosphingobium sp. | reverse complement strand
GCCCGTCACCGAACCGATCGGATCGATGGTCGTCGATATCGGCGGCGGCACGACCGAAGTCGCGGTGCTGTCCTTGCGCGGCCTCGCCTACACCACCTCGGTCAGGGTCGGCGGCGATAAGATGGACGAAGCCATTTCCTCCTACGTCCGCCGTAACCACAACCTCCTTATCGGCGAAGCCACGGCGGAGCGGATCAAGAAGGATTATGGCGTCGCCACCGTACCCGCCGATGGCGTGGGTGAGACGTTCCAGATCAAGGGCCGCGATCTGGTCAACGGCGTGCCCAAGGAAATCACCATCACCCAGGCGAACATTGCCGAAGCCCTGTCGGAGCCGATCGGCGCGATCATCGAAGGCGTGCGCATCGCATTGGAAAACACCGCGCCGGAACTGGCTGCGGATATCGTCGATCAAGGGATTGTCCTGACCGGCGGCGGTGCGCTGATCAAGGGATTGGACGAATATCTGCGCGAAGAAACCGGCCTGCCAGTCAGCGTCGCGGAAGATCCGCTTTCCTGCGTTGCGCTCGGCACCGGCCGGGCGATGGAAGATCCGATCTATCGCGGTGTGTTGATGACGGCTTGAACGCGTCCGAGCAAGGAGAGCGCATAACATGGCGCCGCCGACCAACCGGCGCTCTGGACATTCCCGCAGGGCGCAATATTCCAATTTTGTCGGTTATGTGATCGCGATTGCGGGGGCGCTTGTTGGCGTCGTTCTGCTGCTGGTCTCGATCAACAATGCCAATGCCTTTTCCGGCTTGCGCACCGCCGCCCAGGATGCTGCCGCGCCGCCGGCGCAACTTGCAGCCACGACCCGAACTTCCTCGCAAGGACTATGGGCCACGCTGACGGGTTTTTTCGTCTCCGGTCGTGAAAACGCGCTCCTTCGCCGCGAAGTGAATGAAGCGCGTGTGCGCTTGGCCGAGGCTGCCGCGCTCAGGGATGAGAATGCCCGTCTCAAGGCCACGCTGGGATTGACTGAGGCGGAGCCCAAGCCGGTAACGGTAGCCCGGCTGATTGGTTCAACCTCGTCGAGCACCCGCCGGTTCGCAATACTGGGGGCCGGATCGCGTGACGGCGTCGCTATCGGGATGCCGGTGCGTTCCGCGCTTGGCGTGGTCGGGCGCGTGCTGGAAGTGGGCAGCAAATCGGCCCGGGTGCTGCTGATCACCGATACCGAGAGCGTTGTTCCGGTGCGCCGCGCGAGCGACGGCGTGGCGGCCTTTGCCACCGGACGCGCCGATGGCACTATCCAACTGCGCTTGATCAGCCTCGGCATAAATCCATTGAAACGCGGTGATGCTTTTGTGACTTCGGGTTCCGGCGGGCTTTATCGCCCGGGTGTCGCCATTGCGGTGGTCTCCACCATCACGGTCGATGGCGCCATAGCCCGTCCGCTGAGTGATCCCGGCACGACCGAATTCGTGGTGGTGGATCCGATTTGGGAAGAGGCCAACAAGGGCTCCGAACTACCGCCGCCGCCTGGCGACCCGAAGGCCAAGTCCTAGTGCCTGCCCAGCTTCCGATCCCCCTGCCCCGGCAGCTCCGCGATGCAACGCGCAAGAAGATAAACCGCGCGCCCTCACCGGGCTTCGCGCTTGCTGTTCCGTGGCTCCTGGTCATGCTTGGCAGCCTCAGCCCGACCTGGCCAATCATAGCCTCGGCTCCGGTCCTTCCGCCGTTCGGGTTTTTGTTCCTGATTGCCTGGCAGCAGCTGCGGCCGGGTCTATTCCCGATCTGGGCGGGTCTCCCGCTGGGGTTGTTCGATGATCTGTTCAGCGGTCAGCCATTTGGCTCGGCTGTGCTGCTGTGGTCGCTAACGATGATCGCACTTGATCTCATCGAAACCCGTTTTCCCTGGCGCGGCTTTGCGCAGGATTGGCTGGCCGCAACTGCGGTCATCAGTGGGGGACTGATCCTTGCCCTGGCACTGGCGAACGCGGGCGGCGGGGCAACTCCCCTGGCTGTAATCGCTCCGCAGCTGATCGTCTCGATTCTGGCGTATCCGCTGACCGGTCGGATAACCTGGCTTGCTGACCGCTTTCGGCTGTTGCCGATCCGGGAGCTGTGATGATCAAGGGCAGCGTGCAGCATGTCAGTTCGGGCACGCTGAAGAACAGCTTTGATCGCCGCACTGTCGTGATCGGTGCAATGCAGGGCGGACTTGGTGTTCTGCTGGCTGCCCGCGTCGCCTGGATCGGGGTTGCCCAGAACGAAAAATACAAGCTCGAGTCCGAAAGTAACCGCGTAAATCTGGCGCTTTCACCGCCCCGGCGCGGGTGGATTCTCGATCGTAATGGCGCTCCGCTGGCCTCCAACCGGGCCGATTTCCGGGTTGATCTGATCCCCGACCGGGTGGTCGATGTCGATCGTACCGTGAATGAGCTGGGCCGGCTGCTGCGCCTGACTGCTGTCGATATCCGCGATCTGAAGGACAAGCTGGACAAGGCGCATGGCTTTCAGCCGGTCGAGGTCGCCTCTGGACTCGATTGGGACAGCTTCGCCGCCGTCAGTGTCCGCTTGCCCGATCTCCCCGGTGTCGTGCCGCAGCGTGGTTTCTCGCGCTTTTACCCGACCGGGCCTTCGGTCGGCCATCTGATTGGCTATGTCGGCGTTGCTTCGGCCGAAGATTACGAAAAGGAACGCAACCCACTGCTGATTACGCCCGGCTTCAAGATCGGCAAGGACGGGCTGGAGAAATACTACGAAACCAGGTTGCGCGGAGTGCCCGGTGCACGCCGGGTCGAAGTGACGGCCAGCGGCAAGATCGTCCGCGATCTCGATACCCGCGAAGATGTTCCCGGCCAGCCGATCAAGCTGACCATCAACGGTCCGCTGCAGGACTATGCGGCGCGGCGGATCGGCCTGGAATCAGGCGCGGTCGTCGTGATGGACTGTGCGACCGGCGACATCCTGACGATGGCTTCGATGCCCAGCTTCGATCCCAACAGTTTTTCGGACGGCATTGGCCGGATCGAATGGAAGATGCTGTCTGATGACGATCATGTGCCTTTACGCAACAAGGTGCTGCGCGGGCTTTATCCGCCCGGATCGACCGTCAAACCGATGGTCGCGCTGTCCTTTCTCGAGGCCGGGCTTGATCCTGCTGAAAGCGTCTCCTGCAACGGCGGCCTGCGTGTGGGAAACCGGGTCTTCCATTGCTGGAACCGCCGCGGCCACGGGAGGGTCGATATGGCCAAGGCCATCTATCAAAGCTGCGACGTCTATTTCTATCACTTCGCCCAGCGGATCGGCATGGACCGTATCGCAGCGATGGCGCGGCGATTGGGGCTAGGGGCAGAATTCCCGCTTCCGGTAGCCGGGCAATCCTATGGCACGGTTCCAGATCCAGCCTGGAAAAAGCGCAAATATGGCAAGGAATGGGCGATTTTCGATACGGTCAATGCCACCATTGGCCAAGGCTACATGCTCGTAAACCCCCTGCAACAGGCCGTGATGGCTTCGCGGATTGCCAGCGGGAATGAGCTGATGCCAAGGCTGCTGTTCGACAACAAGCCGCCGCCAGTCAAGTCGCTTGGACTTAATGCCGAACACCTCCAGATTGTGCATGCCGCGATGAGCGAGGTGGTCAATGGGCGCGGCACAGCCGGACGGGCCAAGCTGCCCATCCCAGACGTTCTGATGGCCGGAAAGACCGGAACTGCCCAAGTCGTCGGACTGAATATCAGCAGTGGCAAGGGCGGGCTGTGGAAATACCGCGATCATGGCCATTTCATTGCCTTCGCCCCGGCCGACAAGCCGCGCTATGCCTGCGCTGTCGTTGCCGAACACGGCGGCGGATCGGGCGCAGCCTATCCCATCGCCCGCGACGTCATGACTTTCCTGTTCGATCCGGCCAAGGCAATGGAAGTGCTGACCGGCATGGAAGCCGGCTGGGGCGGTACTCCGCAGGAGCGGATGGCAGGCAAATTCCGCTTCTACGAATCGAAATACGGCACCAGCGCGCCCAAGCCGGCCGATGAAGCAGCACTGGAAGAGGAAGAAGCCCGCCGCAGCGGCGTTGGCGCACCCGCTCAACCGGTCCAGACCGGCGCGGCCCAGCCCGCGCCTGAACCCGCCGCCAGCGAGAGCGCGGCAACTGCATCCGGACCAGGTCCCGTTCCTGCCCCGATGCCGAGCACGCCCCAATGACAATGGGCCTCGTCCCCGAACCGATCGCCCGCCAGCCGTGGCAGGTAATCCTGCCGCTGCTCGCCTTGGTGCTGTTTGGCGCGACCGTGCTCTATTCAGCCGCCGGGGGAAGTCTGGAGCCTTGGGCCGCCAAGCATGTTCTGCGATTCCTGATGTTCCTGGTTCTGGCGGTGGGCATTGCCAGGATCCCGCGCGACCTGTTCAAGCTTGCCGCTTACCCCGGCTACGCTGCTATTCTGGTGCTGCTGATCCTGGTCGAGCTGATCGGCGGGATAGGCGGCGGCAGCCAGCGCTGGCTCAACCTTGGGTTCATGACCCTGCAGCCTTCCGAATTGATGAAGCCGGGGATCGTGCTGGTTTTGGCGCGATTCTATGACACGCTGCCGCCAGCCATGACCAAAAGCTGGCGGTCGTTGCTCCCGGCCGCCGGGCTGCTGGGCGTACCGGCCGTGCTCGTGATGCTCCAGCCCGATCTAGGGACTGCTCTGGCGATCTGCTTCGGCGCCGGGATAGTTATCTTCCTGGCCGGGTTGCCACTCAGCTGGTTCGTGGGCGCGGGTGCGGCCGGTGCAGTGATCGCACCGATTGCCTTCTTTACTCTGCTGCACGATTACCAGCGCAACCGCGTGCTGGTGTTCCTGAACCCTGAGGGCGACCCGCTCGGTACTGGCTACCATATCACTCAGTCGAAGATCGCAATCGGTTCGGGCGGCGTATTCGGCAAGGGCTTCGGCAATGGATCGCAGAGCCATCTCAATTACCTGCCAGAATCGCACACCGACTTTGTGTTTGCGACCATGGCAGAGGAATGGGGCCTGCTGGGTGCGTTGTTTGTTCTGGCCGTATTCGCCCAGATCCTGCGCTGGGGGCTGACTGTTGCCCGCGACTCGACCGACCGGTTCTCGGGCCTGCTGGCTGCAGGCATGACCTGCACGATCTTTTTCTATGTCGCGATTAACCTGATGATGGTGATGGGTCTGGCCCCGGTGGTCGGCATTCCCCTGCCCTTCATGAGCCACGGGGGATCATCGATGATGACCAACATGATCTGCATCGGCTCGATCATGGCGGTAGATCGCTGGAACAAGCGCGGCCGCAGCACGCTGAGTTGAAACGGCCGATCGGTCAGCGACGCAGGAATCCCCTTTTCCTCCGCGCCGCAATCGCTATAGGAAGCGCTCCCGACGATTCGGGACAGCCGGCCTACAACCACCATTGGCCTGGTATGGACGCATAGCTCAGTTGGTAGAGCAGCTGACTCTTAATCAGCGGGTCCTTGGTTCGAGCCCAAGTGTGTCCACCATTTTTCGGATTTCCCATATTTGCTAGTTCTGTTGAGAGGGTGGTAGATCCATTATCTGTCCTCAAGCCGGTATCCAGGTGCTGCGCGAAGGCCATCGCCGTTGCCCGTTTTCTTGACCGATAAAACATTGCGATTGGACCAACCAAAATGGATTTCGAAGTCCCGAGCGACATAAAAGCCTATCTGGCGGTGCTGGACGATTTTATCCGGGACGAGATCCGGCCTCTCGAGCAAAAAGACGATAATATCCGCTTCTTTGACCATCGCCGCGAATATGCGCGGACCGATTTCGAGAACGGCGGCTTGCCTCGCAAGGAATGGGAAGATTTGATGCGGCAAGCCCGCAAGGTGGCCGACACGGCGGGGCACCTGCGCTTTTCCGCGCCCAAGAAGTATGGCGGCCAAGATGGCAGCAATCTGGCCATGGCGATCATCCGCGATCATTTCGCAAGCCTGGGCCTTGGCCTGCACAATGATTTGCAGAGCGAACATTCGATCGTCGGTAATTTCCCGTTCGTGGCGATGTTCGAGAATTTCGGCACCGAGGAGCAGCAAAAAGAATTTATCGTTGGCGGATTTGAAGGCACGCGAAGGGTAACCTTTGGATTGACCGAACCCGATCACGGCTCGGATGCCACCCATATGGAAACCCGGGCCATCCGCGAAACCCGCGACGGGATCGATGGATGGCTGATCAACGGGCAGAAGATGTGGACCACGGGCATGCACGTTGCGACGCATTGCGCGACGTTCTGCCGGACCTCGGGCGAAGCTGGCTCGGCGCGCGGTATCAGTTGTCTGCTGGTCCCCACCGGCACACCGGGCCTGAAGATCGAAGAATACATGTGGACCTTCAACATGCCGACCGATCACCCACGTATAAGCTTTACGGACGTGTGGGTTCCAGGCAGCGCGGTGCTTGGCGATGTCCAGTTTGGGCTTTCAGTAGCGCAGAGTTTTGTCCACCAAAACCGCATACGCCAGGCAGCGGGGTCGCTGGGAGCCGCACATTTCTGCGTGGAGGAAAGCATCCGCTATGCCCGCAAGCGCAAGCCGTTTGGCCAGGAGCTGTCCCGCAATCAGGCGATCCAGTTTCCGCTGGTCGAGCTGGCCACCCAGATCGAGATGCTGCGCCTGCTGATCCGGAAAACCGCGTGGGACATGGACAATATGCCGCATGCCGAGATCGAGCATAAATTGTCGGACAAGATCTCGATGTGCAATTACTGGGCAAACCGGCTGGTCGGGCAAGCGGCCGATCAGGCGATGCAGGTACACGGGGCAATGGGCTATTCGCGCCACACGCCGTTTGAGCACATCTATCGCCACCACCGCCGCTATCGCATTACCGAGGGATCGGAAGAAATCCAGATGCGCAAGGTTGCAGCCTATCTGTTCGGCTATCTCGGTCCGCGCAAGGAGCTGTTCAAAGACCTTTGACAATCGGGTGAACGGTTCACTGGCACCAAGCCAGTTATGCGCATCACGGCTAGTCAAAATGCTAATTGTTAGCGGGGATGCCGTTACCGTAGGTTTCGGGCTATGCAAAACAACCAAGGGAGCCCGGCCATCTCTTTCCAGAACCGCAGAGTCGTCATCAAGCGTCGTCCTGACGGCATGCCGGTCATCGATGATTTCGGACTTGAGACCGTCACCATCGAGGACGTGCCGGACGGACATGTTGTTGCCAAAGTCGATACACTTTCGATGGATGCATGGATCCGAACCACCTTGAGCGAAGCGGGAATGCATGAGACTGCGGGGATCGGCGCGACAATCCCGGCGCTCGGCGTGGGCCAGATTGTTGAAAGTAACGCCGACACTCTGGCGGTTGGTGACTGGGTGTTCGGCTTGATGTCAGCGCAGACCCACGCGCTGCTGCCCGCGGCAGCACTTCGAAAGCTCGATCTGCAAGATGGCCTGGCGCCGCGCGACTTCGTCGGGCCTTTGGGAGTGACTGCTGGCCTTACGGCCTGGGTCGGACTGATCCGCGTGGCTGAAGTGCAGCCAGATGATGTCGTGGTCGTCTCGGGCGCTGCGGGCGCAGTCGGCTCGGTTGTGGTGCAACTGGCCAAGGCGCGTGGGGCTTATGTCATCGGCATCGCGGGCGGTCCCGAGAAATGTCGCTATCTGACCGAGAAACTCGGAGCGGATGCGGCGATCGACTACAAGAACAGCGATATTGCAGAGCAATTGGCCCTCGCAGCACCCAAGGGCGTCAACGTGTTTTTTGACAATGTCGGCGGCGAAATTCTCGATATCGTGCTCGACAATCTGTCACCAGCCGGGGCCCGCGTGGTGATCTGCGGGGCAATCTCGCAATATCAGCATCTGGACGATGTTCGGGGGCCAAAATTGTACCTGCGGCTGGCCGAACGCAATGCTGCAATGAAGGGGTTTGTAGTCAGCCACTATGAGGCGGATTTTCCCCGGGCGGTGATAGAAATATCCGGATTGATGCGTGCCGGAAAATTGGCCCTGCCCGAACATGTGATCGAAGGAATAGACCGCTTTCCCGAGGCGCTCCTCATGCTGTTTAGCGGCGGCCATCTTGGAAACCTGGTGGTTCGGCCCTGACGGGTACCGCAGGTCGCATCAATTTGGAGAGAGCATGCCATGAACATTGCCGAGCAGCTGTGGGCCCGCGAACAAATCCGGGACCGCCTGCAACTTTATTGTAAGGGCATCGACCGGCGCGACTGGTCGCTGGTGCGCTCGTGCTTCGCGGATGACCACGTACATACCCACGGCACGTTCACCGGTTCGCCGGACGAGTTCGTCGGCTTTGCCCGCAGCGTGCTTGAGAAGATACCCGCCACGCATCACAGCATCGCCAATGTCCATATCGAACTTGCGGCCGATGGCCTAAGCGCGGCAACTGAAGCCAATTTCGTTGCCTATCACCTGATCGAAGCAGGCCACCACGAAGGCACGCCTGTTCCGACCGGCGGCAAGGCAACCGACTGGATCGTTGCCGGGCGTTATTGTGATCGGCTCCAATATCGCGGGGATAATTGGCTTATCGTTGGCCGCACTGCGGTCCACGATTGGGAACGATACGACGAGGCGCGGGAATGAATGGATCAGCCCCGGTGGATTGCGATCTGCCAAGTTGACCTTGCCCGCGATCATGGCATTGTGCCCGTTCGGGAATGCAACCGAATTACGGTGCACCAGGAGGGTTTGATGCGGAAAGTTCGGCTGGCGGCGGCTTTGATGATGGGAACTGCGGTACTGCTTGCTGGCTGTGACAATATCAAACAGGCGGCCGGCGGGTCTGAGGCCACTGTTGCGGAAACCGAGTTTCCTGAACGGGTTATGTGGGGCGATACCCACCTCCACACTTCCAACTCGGTCGATGCCTTCGGATTTGGCGTGCGGCTTGGGCCAGAAGAAGCACTGCGCTTTGCCCGCGGTGAAGAGGTTACTTCCAGCACAAACCTGAAGGCAAAGCTCGCCCGCCCGCTCGATTTCCTGGTGATCACCGATCACTCCGAAGGCCTTGGGGCGACCAAGGCGCTCTATGATGCTCCCCGCATGATGATCCGCGATCCCCAGCTGCTGCGCTGGCATGATATGATGCACGAAGGCCCGGCAGGATCGCTGCGGGCCACTTCCGAGCTGCTTGACGCCCGCGCAAAAGGCACCATGCCACTGGGACTGCAAAACGAGGCGGACGCAGACAAGCGGACCAAGTCGATCTGGCTCGACCATCTCGGGATAGTCGAGCGCTATAATGAACCGGGCAAATTCACGGCTTTCATGGGCTTTGAATACACCATGATGGACGGCGGAAATAACCTCCACCGCAATGTCATCTTCCGCGATGGCAAAGACAAGGTAAGCACGGTCCTGCCCGCCTCTGCTGCGGGACTCGTGGCGCCCGACAAGTTGTATGATTATATGGACGCCTATGAGAAATCGACCGGCGGCAAGGTGCTGGCGATTCCGCATAACTCCAACGTCTCCAACGGCCTGATGTTCATGCTGACCGATCCGGGCGGCGGGCCGATGAGTGCCGCTTATGCCCGGCGCCGTGCCGCGCACGAGCCGTTAATTGAGGTTACGCAGATCAAGGGTGACAGCGAGGCGCATCCGTTCCTCTCGCCCAACGATGAATTTGCCGGGTTCGGTGTTGCCGGCTGGGAGATCAACAATCTGCTCTCGACCCAGCCCAAGACTTCGAACATGTTTGCCGGCGAATATGCCCGCGAAGCCTTGAAGCGCGGACTTGCGATCGAACAGCGGACCGGGGTCAATCCCTACAAGTTCGGGATGATCGGCTCGACCGACAGCCACACCGCGCTGGCCACCGGGGACGAGGACAATTTCTTCGGCAAACATACCGGAAACGAGCCGAGCGCGGCTCGGGCGATGTCCGAACAGAACCTGGGCACCCGCAAGGGCCGCTTCGGCTGGCACTATCTCGCGGGCGGATATGCCGGGGTCTGGGCCAAGTCCAACACTCGTGCCGCGATCTTCGATGCAATGATGCGCAAGGAAGTGTACGCCACTACCGGCCCGCGCATGACAGTGCGGGTGTTCGCCGGATGGGACTTCAAGGCCGATGACCTCAAGGGGGACTGGGTGCGCGCAGGCTACACTCGCGGTGTGCCGATGGGCGGAAGCCTTGCCCCGGCCAAGGGCGGCAAGCCCAACCTGATCATCTCGGCACTGAAGGATCCGATCGGCGCCAATCTTGACCGGGTGCAGGTGATCAAGGGCTGGATCGACAAGGCAGGCATGACGCGTGAGAAAGTGTTCGATGTCGTGTGGAGCGACATGGACAAGCGCAGGGCGGCAGGCGGCAAGGTTCCGGCGGTGGGCGACACTGTCGATCTGGCAACCGCGACTTACCAGAACTCGATCGGTGCGGCCTCGCTCACCACTGTCTGGACCGATCCCGAATTCGATGCCGCGGTCCGGGCCTTCTATTATGTCCGGGTGATCGAGATTCCGACCCCGAGCTGGCCGGCTTATGACGCTGTGCGTTACAAGTTGAAGCTGACCCCCGATGTGCGGGTCAAGCAGCAGGAACGGGCCTACACCTCGCCAATCTGGTACACGCCAGTCTAGTGACAATGCAGGAGCGTGCAGCCGCGCTGCTGCGCGAACCGCTGGTGCATTTCCTGCTGGCTGGGATGGTGGTGTTCGCGCTGCTGTCAGGCCGGCCTGCCGATCCAGGCGAGCGGCGGATCGCTGTGGATGAAGCGGTGGTGGATCGCTTGGCGAACCGCTGGGCCCAGGCCTATCGCCGGGCGCCCACGCCGGAGGAGATTGACGGTCTGATCAGCGATTACGTCAAGGACCAGGTATATTACCGCGAAGCGCTCCGGCTGGAGCTCGACCGCGACGATGAGGTGGTGATGCGCCGGATGCGCAGCAAGATGATCGCCACCTCGACAAGTATGGTCGAGGCTGCCAGCCCGACCGACCCGCAATTGCAGGCTTTGCTGGACCGTGATCCGGCGCGCTACGCGCTCGATCCGCAATATACTCTGACCCAGATCTATCTCGGAAGCGATGATGCGGCGGCCCGGGCCACTGCAACCGGTTTGCTGGGCAGATTGCGCCAAGGTGCCTCGCCTGCTGGAATGGGCCGCCCTGCCCCGGTGCCAACGCTGTTTTCAGCCGTACCGGCAAGCCAGCTCGCCAGTATTTTCGGAGACGAGTTCGCTGAAGCGCTCCGCACTGCGCCGACTGGCGACTGGACCGGTCCGATCGGCTCGGGCCTTGGTCTCCATCTGGTGCAGATCGATGCCCGCAAGGTTCCTAATGCTCCGCGTCTGACAGACGTGCGCGCGCGCCTGGAGAATGACTGGCGTTCCGCTGCGATCAAGCGAGCCGAGGATGAGAGCTATCGCAAGCTGCTCGATGGTTATGATGTGGTAATCGAGCAGCCGCGATGATCAGGTTGCTGGCATGGTTGCTGCTGTTCGCCTTGGCCGCGCCTGCCTGCGCCGACGAACTGCGTCCCGGCTATCTGGAACTGACCCAGCGCGACGAAAACCATTGGGACCTGATCTGGAAGGCGCCGATTTTGGGCGGGCTTGCCACCCGGTCGCGGCCTGCGCTGCCCGAATTCTGCAAGGTTACTCCGGGGCCAGTGCGCCTTGAAGGGGCGGCGCTGGTGGCTACTGCCAGGCTCGATTGCGCCCGTGCCCTCGATGGCACCAGCGTCGGTCTGACTGGCATGGAATCGAGTTTCACCGACGCGCTGCTCCGGGTTACGCCGCTCGGCCGCCCGGTCCAGGCCGAGCGACTTACGCCTGACCGGCCGATGGTAACGATCAAGGCCGTGCCAGACCGCTGGCAGGTGGCGCGAACCTATACGCTGCTGGGTGCCCAACATATCCTCTCCGGCTACGATCATCTGTTGTTCGTGGTCGCACTGGTGCTGCTGCTGAAGCGCGGCTGGCTAGTGGTGCGCGCCGCGACTGCCTTCACCGTTGCTCATTCGCTGACTTTGGCCGGAACGACGCTCGGATTCTTCGGTCTGGCTCAGGCACCGGTCGAAGCTCTGATCGCGCTGTCGATCGTGTTCCTGGCGGTTGAAATCGCCAAGCAAAAAGACGGCAGCCCGCGTCTGTCCGAGCGCATTCCCTGGGTGGTCGCCTTCCTGTTCGGACTGCTCCACGGCTTCGGTTTTGCCGGAGCCTTGCGCGAAATCGGCCTGCCTGAAGGTGATGTTCCGGTGGCGCTGCTGACTTTCAATCTTGGGGTCGAGGCAGGCCAGTTGGTCATCATCGCGGCCTGTCTTGCGCTGATCGCAGTGCTGCGCCGCTTCGCCCAGCCCACGCTTCGCCCCGCGACGGTTCTGGCAACCTATGGGATCGGCACCATCGCCAGTTTCTGGTTCATCGAGCGGCTGGTTGGCTGAGGTATCGCCCCGGCTGCACGGGCTTGATGCCCTGCGCGGAATAGCAGCGCTGTGCGTCGTCGCGTTCCATGCTCACGGGGTATTTGGCGGCTTTCCTCACCTGTTTGCCAAGGGCTATCTGGCGGTCGATTTCTTCCTGATGCTGAGCGGCTATCTGATGGCCCGAACAAGCGAGCCGCGCCTTGCCGCAGGGCATTCGCCGCTCCGCTTCATGATCGCCCGCTATCGCCGATTCTGGCCGATGATGGCGCTGGGATCGCTGATCGGGGTACCCTATCTATGGGTTCGGGCTGGCGACTTTGCGCATTTTGCGCCGGTGCTGATCGCCAATTTCCTGCTCCTTCCCTGGCCACTCGGCCGGCTGATGTTCGCGCTCAATATTCCGGCCTGGACGATCTTTTTCGAGCTGGTCGCCAATACGGCCCATGTATTCGCGCTGCGGAACCTGCATGTCCGCACGATTGCCGCACTGGCGCTGCTCGCTTTCGGGGTGACGATTGCCGTGCTCTTGTCTTTCGGCTCGCTTGATCTCGGCGCGCGGCCGGAGAATTTCCTTGCCGGATTTCCGCGGATCTTCCTGGCCTATCTGATCGGCATCCTGCTGCACCGGTTGAGCTTTGCATTGCACGGACCTGTGCTGATTGGCTGGCTGGCGCTGATCGCCCTGCCCGGCACCATGCTGGGCAGCTGGTTTGGCGGCCTCAGTGGCTGGCAATTCGACCTCGGCTTCGTGCTGCTGGTCTGCCCATTCGCGATCCTGGGCGGATTGCTGCTGACCCGGCCGACGAAATTGGGCTGGCTGTCGGGCGCAATCTCGTTTCCGCTGTTTGCGGTGCACATGCCAGTGCTTGAAGGAATGCGCCTACTGGGCTTGGGAGTTATGGCTGCGGTCCCTGCAGCAATCGGCTGCGCGCTCATAATCGTGTGGTGGACAAACCGTCCGCGCCGCATAAAGTTGCCAGAGCAAATTTTAGGAGAGTAAGTGTGGGTACCCCTGACCCTGTCGAAGCCCTGGTCCTGTACGAAGCCGATGCCGCTGGCATTGTGACACTGACTCTGAACCGGCCGGAAGTGCGCAATCCCATCTCCGAGCCCGACATGATCGACGCGCTGCTGGCGGCGCTCGATCGGCTTGAAGGCGATTCCACCGCGCGCGTTGCGATCCTGACCGGAGCCGGCAAGGGCTTTTCCTCGGGTGGGAACATCAACGCGATGAAGCCCGGCAAGGGACTCAACGCGGGCCTCCCGGCGCGGACCCGCGGCAATTACAAGCGCGGCATCCAGCGCCTTCCGCTTGCCTTCGCCGCGCTGGAAGTGCCGATCATTGCCGCGGTAAACGGCCCGGCGATCGGTGCCGGACTGGATCTGGCCTGCATGTGCGATCTGCGGATCGCCGGAGAGAGCGCCAAATTCGCCGAGAGCTTCGTCAAGTTGGGGATCATCCCCGGCGATGGCGGCGCGTGGCTGTTGCAGCGGGTTGTCGGCTTTTCCAAGGCGGCAGAAATGTCGCTGACCGGTGACATGCTGAGTGCCGACGAAGCGCTCGCTTGCGGGCTGGTTTCGCGCGTAGTGCCCGACGACGAACTGCTCGATGCCGCCCGCGCGCTTGCCGCCAAGATCGCCGCCAACCCGCCGTTCGCGGTGCGGATGACCAAGCGGCTGTTGTGGGAGGCCCGCCGCGCTGACCTCGCAACAGTGCTGGAAATGTCGGCTGCGATGCAGGCTGTCGCCCACGCCACCGGCGACCATGATGAGGCGGTTGATGCGTTTCTCGAAAAGCGCCCACCGCAGTTCAAAGGCGACTGATAAATTAAAATGTGATTCCGCATTGTCACATCACATTATGATGTGATATTTGTCGAATCATGACGATCACAACCATCCAAAAAGTCCGCCGTCTGGTCACCGAAGGCGGCATGTCCCGTTCTGGCCTCGCACGCGCAGCTGGCCTTCACGCCAATAGCCTGCGCGACTGTACCGAGCCCGAGTGGAACCCCACGGCGGACACACTCGCAAAGTTGGAACGCGCGCTGTTTGACAGCGATGACAGCCCTGCCCTCGTCCCGATCGAGGAGATCATCGAAGAGGCTCGTAACGGACGGATGTTCATTCTGGTGGATGACGAAGACCGCGAAAATGAAGGCGATCTGGTGATCCCTGCCCAGATGGCGACCCCCGATGCGATCAACTTTATGGCCACGCATGGTCGCGGATTAGTCTGCCTGACGCTGGCCAAGCAGCGTGTCGAGCAACTCGGGCTAGAGCTGATGAGCCGCCAGAACGGCACCAGGCACGAAACCGCCTTCACCACTTCAATCGAAGCTCGCGAGGGCGTAACCACCGGTATTTCCGCTGCCGATCGCGCCCGCACAGTTTCCGTCGCGATCGACGCCTCTAAAAACAGGGATGACCTGGTTACCCCGGGCCATGTGTTTCCCCTCATCGCACGCGAAGGCGGGGTGCTGGTTCGCGCCGGACACACCGAAGCCTCGGTAGATATTGCAAGGCTGGCCGGACTTAACCCCTCGGGTGTAATCTGTGAGATCATGAACGAAGACGGCACGATGGCGCGATTGGGGGATTTGATTTCTTTCGCGCGCCAGCATGAACTCAAGATCGGGACGATCCGCGATCTGATCGCCTACCGCCGCAAGCATGATCATCTGGTAGAAAAGACCGCGCAAATGCGGTTCAACAGCCGTTGGGGCGGCGAATGGACCGCAATCACCTTCTACAATAAGGCCACCGGTGATGAAAACATGGCGCTGGTGAAAGGGCAGATCTCTGCAGAAAAGGCAACGCTTGTCCGAATGCATACCATGTCGATGTTTGTCGACGTGTTTGGCGAGGACAATGAACGTTCGGGAATCTTGCCCCGCTCAATGGAAATGATCGCCGGAGAGGGCAACGGCGTTCTGGTGCTGATCAATCGTCCAATGCGCGGCTCGGTTAGCCGCTTCATGCAGCTGCGTGCCGAGGGCAAAACGGCCGGTGCGCCCGAGGTAGAGCAACTGCGCGATTACGGTGTCGGCGCACAGATTCTTGCCGAGCTGGGAGTGCACGACATGATCCTGCTCACCAACACCCACCATTCCATGATCGGGCTGGACGGGTATGGCCTGTCGATTGTAGGGGAACGTCCCATCGAAGGAACGGCAGGCGAGTAATGGCGAAATTTCTGATTGTTGATGCGCGTTTCTACGATCACCTCAACGATATGCTGGTAGCCGGTGCCCGTGCGGCATTGAAAGCCGCCGGACATCAGGTGGAGGTGATTACGGTGCCGGGCGCACTCGAAATTCCGGGCGCAATCGCACTCGCCGATCAGGCCCAGCTCTATGATGGCTTTGTCGCCATCGGCGTGGTGATCCGCGGGGAAACCTATCATTTCGAGATTGTCGCCGGCGAAAGCGCACGCGGGCTGATGGCGCTGACCATGGACGGGGTTGTGATCGGCAACGGCATTCTCACGGTCGAGAACGAGGAACAGGCATTGGTCCGTGCCGATCCGAAGCAGAAGGATAAGGGCGGCGAAGCAGCCAGAGCCGCTCTCGCCATGCTCGCTCTCAAGGAGAAATTCGGATGAGCAAGCATCCTTCCATCAGCGGCATTCCGCTTGTCCTTGGCGGCAATGTGTTCGGCTGGACGGCCGACCGCGATACCAGCTTCGAAGTGCTCGACGCCTATTACGAAAACGGCGGCCGGATGATCGACACTGCCGAGGCCTATTCAATTTGGGTTCCCGGGCACAAGGGCGGCGAGAGCGAGACCATCATCGGCGCATGGCTGAAATCGCGCGGCGTTCGCGACAAAATGCGGATTGCGACCAAGACCAACGTCTTGGGCACAGCCGGCGGACTTCGGCCCGAAGCGCTCAAGGAACACCTCCACGCCTCGCTGGAACGATTGCAGACCGGCTATGTCGATCTCTATTACGCGCACCGCGATGATCCCGAAACCCCGCAGGATGAAGTCGCCGCGGGCTTCGACCAATTGCTCAGCGCTGGCCTGATCCGGGAAGCCGGGGCATCGAACTTTTCCGCCGAGCGTCTTTCGGCAGCCTTGCGGGCTGCCAAATCGATTGACGTCAAAGGCTACGGTGTGCTGCAAAATCAGCTCAATCTGCTGGAACGCGGCGATTATCCCGAGGCATTGCAGAATGTCTGCATCGCCAACGATATCGCGATGCTGCCGTTCTGCGGGCTCGCCAGTGGCTATCTCACCGGCAAGTACCGCAAGCCGGCGGATTTCGACAAATACCCCCGCGGCGACCGGGTTCGTGACTATGCCGAGCCCGGCAAGAAGTTGCTGCCGATAATGGACCGGATCGCAGAGGAGAACGAGGCGACGTTGGGCCAGATCGCTCTGGCATGGCTGCTGACCCAGCCCGGTGTGGCCGCCCCCGTCGCCAGCGCAACCACGGCCGATCAGGTTGACGATCTGGTTGAGGCGATGGAAACGGAACTGACACCCGCGCAGATCGCGGCACTGACTGCCGCAATTTAGACGCTCGGGTCTGCATGCAAATCTGGTGAGTCCAAGCGTCCGCAATTCGCAAACGCCACTCCATGCCAAGCAGGATGATGGCAAACTCAATTACGCAACGCCATTTCGCCCGCAAATCCAATGGCGTTTGGGAGTTTTTCGCCTGTCAACGTAACCATGGCACCCCAACCAACTTCACTAACTTCGCCCAAGTAACGCATCGAATGATTTTCCTGACCGGTCCCCAAACGCACAAAAGCCGCGCTAGCGGGCGCGGCCTTTGGGGATGGAGAATTGAGCGGGCAGGATGACAGACCGGGCCGGTGTAGGAAAATGGAATTGCCCTGCCACAGCGATCTGCGACAAATCACAGCACAGCGCGTCCCCGCGAAGGGGGCGACGATGAGAAGGAGCGGAAAGCGATTGTGGCCGGTCTGTGCGGTGTAGGAAAGTTCAGGCTATTTAGGGGTTTACGCACCTGTGACCGTAATGCCAAGTTTGGGGGTTATTGCACGTGTCACCGTAATTCCGGTATACTGGAAGCGCCCGGTGTTGCCGGCCTGCGGCACGCCGTATTCGTCATAGCGGTTGATCCCGATGCTCGCGCCGGTGCTGTCGCTCAGCGCGATCACGCTGCCGCGCTCATCGGCTTGCAGGAACCGGCGGTCAGTGGTGCCAGAGCCTTCGTACCACATGATCGGCTCGTCCACTCCAGGCCCATGGACCTAGCGCCGCAGCATCACCGCGATGAGATTGCCGCCAGCAGCCGTCAGCTGGTTGAGCCCGTTGTAGCTATAGGTCGAGGTGCCCGCAGCACTGAGGTTGCCGCGCGCATCATAGCTGTAGCTGGTTGTCCCAGCCGCCGTTTACTGGTTCAGCCCATTGGCAGGGTAGGCGCGACCGGCGTTGTAATACGCGCTTCACCCGCATAAGCATCACCGCTGCGGGTAACGGCGGCGAGCTGCGAGGCGGGGTTCTAGGCGAGCGGAGTGCCTATGCCTCCAACCCGCCCACCGCGCCGAGCAGGCGTGGCAACTTCTACCAGACTTTGACACGCTGATCGGGCGGCAGGTAAAGCTTGTCGCCCGGTTGGACGTCGAAAGCCTTGTACCAGGCGTCGAGATTGCGGACAGTCAAAGCCCGGTACATCCCCGGCGCATGGCCATCGGTAACAATCCGCCCGCGCAGTGCCTGATCGCGCATCTTGCTTGCCCAGGCCTGAGCATAGGCGATGAAGAACCGCTGATCGCCGGTAAAGCCGTCGATCACCGGCGCCTCCTTGCCGCCGAGCGAAGCGCGATAGGCGTCATAGGCGGCGGACAGCCCGGCAACATCGGCGATATTCTCGCCAAGCGTCAGGGTGCCGTTGACGTGTAGGCCTGGAAACGGCTCATACTGATCATATTGCGCGGCCAGCGCCTTGCCCGATTGGCTGAATTTGGCGAGGTCAGCGGCGGTCCACCAATTGCGCAGCTTGCCGGTGCTGTCAAAGGCTGCCCCGTTGTTGTCAAAGCTGTGGCTGATCTCATGGCCGATCACCGCGCCGATCGCGCCGTAGTTGAAGGCCGGATCGGCCGCAGGATCGAAAAATGGCCGCTGGAGGATTGCCGCCGGGAAATTCAGCGCATTCTGCACCGGCAAATTAACCGCATTGACCAGCTGTGCGTTCATCCACCATTCGCGCTTGTCGAGCGGCTTGCCGATCTTGGCGAGCTGCTGGGAATAGCGCAGCTTCGCCCCGGCCTGCTTGTTGGCATAGGCATTGTCGGGGGTGATAGTCAGGTTGGCGTAATCCTTCCAGCTATCGGGATAACCGACCCCCACTTCGATCGTGCGAACCTTCTGCAGCGCTTCCTTCTTGGTGGCGGGTGCCATCCAATCCAATGATTCAACCCGCTTGGCGAAGGCGGTCTTGATATCTTCGACCATCGCCTGAACCTCAACCTTGGCCGCAGCAGGGAAGTATTTCTCGACATACAGCTTGCCCAGCGCATCACCCATCGAAGCGTTCACCGCAGCCAAGGCTCGCTTTTCGAGTGGCCTCGGCTCGGCCGTGCCAGACAGCGCGGTCCCGTAGAAGCCGAACTGGGCGGCGTTCAGTTTTGAGCCCAGCACATCGGCGTTGGTGCTGATCAGATGGAAAGTCAGCCAATCCTTCCAGGCATCCAGCGGTTCGGAAGCTACCAAAGCCGATAATCTGGGAATCGAGCCGGCATGATAAGCGCCGAATTTCTGTTGGCCGGCCAGCTGTGCCCCAATGAAAAACGCGTCCCAATCGATCCCGGGAGCCTTGGTCGCGAAATCGGCCTGCGTCCATTCCGCAGCCGATTTCTGGAAATCTTCGCTTTCCGCGCGGGTCGCGTGGGACTGCGCGATCTTCATCTCCAGATCAAAGATCCGCTGCGCTTTGGCCGCCGCATCCGGTATTCCGGCTTCGGTCAGCAGTTGGGCAATATAGGCGCGATACTTCCCCCGCAGTTCAGCCATCTTCGAGTCAGCTGAGAGGTAATACTCGCGTTCCGGCATACCCAGCCCGCCTTGCAGCAGGTATGGCACAACTTCACCCCCGGCGAGCGCCTGGGTGACGAACACGCCAAACAGATTGTCGGTCTTGAAATTGGTCGAATTGAGCGGATCGACGTCGGCCCGGATCTGTTCGCCCAACACGCGCGAGAGGCTCTTCAGGTCGGCAGCCGCCGCTATCCGGTCAAGATCGGCACGGGCCGGGGCCAGCCCGGCCTTGTCGATCGCGGCGATATTCAGAAACGCCGAATAGAGGTTGCGGATCTTGCCTTTTTCGCTGTCTGCAGCGGCGTCGGACTTCGCAATGTCGGCAATCAATTCACCCAGCTGCTTTTCGGTCTTCTGGTCGGCGATATAGAAGCCGCCGATGCTGGAGCGGTCGGCTGGAATCTCGGTGGTCTTCATCCAGCCGCCATTGGCAAAATTGTAAAAGTCGTCGCCTGCCTTGACCGCCTTGTCCATCGCAGCGGGATCGATGCCGGCGTTGGTCCCGGCTGCAATGCTGATTTCTGTTCCAGCCATCTTGCAGGCAATCGGACCCGCGCTGATGGTGGCCGCGCCCAGCAACAGTGCAGCAACGAGCTTGCGATTGCGCATCAGATATTTCCTTCAAAAGCGCCTGCAGCGCTGTTTTCTGCCCAAAACCTTAGGGCCAACGCACCGCGTCAGCAATCCGCGTTGGTCGAAGAAAAAATGCCGTTGGTGGAAGGGATCAGACCGAAAGCCGCCCAAACGCCCCTTCACCGGCATAATGTGCGGCATCGCCCAGTTCTTCCTCGATCCGGATGAGCTGGTTGTATTTGGCAAGCCGGTCAGAGCGGGCCAGGCTGCCGGTCTTGATCTGGCCGCAGTTTGTGGCAACGGCAAGATCGGCGATGGTCGCATCCTCGGTCTCGCCCGAACGATGCGACATGACCGCAGTATAGCCATTGCGCTGGGCGATACTGACCGCTTCCAGCGTTTCGCTAAGCGTGCCGATCTGGTTGACCTTGACCAGCAACGAATTGGCCAGGCCCTTGCCGATGCCCATGGTCAGCCGCTTGGGATTGGTGACAAACAGATCATCGCCCACCAGCTGGATCTTGTCGCCGATCTGGGCCGTCAGCGCCGCCCAGCCTTCGAAATCATCCTCGCCCATGCCGTCCTCGATCGAGCGGATCGGATAGTCGTCGCACAGCTTGGCGAGGTAATCCGACATCTGGACCGGGCTGAGCGAAAGGCCTTCGCCGCTGATTTCATATTTGCCGGCCTTGAAGAACTCGGTTGCGGCGCAATCAAGCGCCAGCGTCACATCGACGCCCGGTTTGAACCCGGCCTTCTCGATCGAGGCCATGATGAAATCGAGCGCAGCACGGGTGCTGGCAAGGTTGGGGGCAAAGCCGCCTTCATCGCCCACCGCCGTCGCCAGACCTTTTTCGTGGAGGCCCTTCTTGAGGGTGTGGAAGATTTCCGAACCCCAGCGAACCGCCTCTGCCAGGGTTGACGCGCCGACCGGCATGACCATGAATTCCTGGAAGTCGATCGGATTGTCGGCGTGCTCGCCGCCGTTGATGATGTTCATCATCGGCACCGGCAGAAGATGCGCAGAGACCCCGCCAATGTAGGAATAAAGCGGCAGGCCGCGCGCGTTGGCCGCTGCTTTGGCTGCGGCAAGGCTGACGCCGAGTATGCCATTGGCGCCCAGCCGCGCCTTGTTCTCGGTGCCGTCCAGTTCGATCATGATCCGGTCGATATCGCGCTGGTCCTCGGCATCGAAACCGAGCAAGGCTTCGGTGATCTCGCCGTTTACCGCCGCAACCGCCTTGAGGACGCCCTTGCCCATATAACGGGACGTGTCGCCATCGCGCAGTTCGACTGCCTCATGCGCGCCGGTTGATGCTCCCGAAGGGACGGCGGCGCGGCCAAAACTGCCGTCGTCGAGCAGCACCTCGACCTCGACCGTAGGGCTACCCCGGCTATCGAGGATTTCGCGGGCATGGATGTCGATAATGGCGGTCATGGCTGGTTAAACTCCCCTGAGCCGGGCGCGGCAAAATAGTCGCGGTTTCCCTAAGCAGCGGAACCTTGCGAGGCAAGCCGCATTACCCCATTATGCTTGGGTCTTGCAGCGCGCTGCAATGAATACCATTTCACAGTCACCAGCTCCACTCGGAGCATAGCGAGAGCAACAGCCATGGCCGAAATCAAGAAGACCGCAGCAAAGAAACCCGCCGCGAAAAAGCCGCGCGCCGCGACCGTCTCCAGGGTCTCAGCAGCAGCAGCCCCCCGCACCGTCGCCAAAGCCAAGTTCAGCAAGGCGCTGGATGAAGCCCGCTCGGGTGCCAAGGCGCTCGGCCAGGAAGTGCAGGAGCGCACCGGAGCCTATCGCGAAAAGCTGGCCGGCGCGGGCAATGATTGGGCCGAAGAAGCCAAGAACCTGACCGGGCAGGCCAAGGAACGTGCCACCGAACTGGCAATCGACGGCAAAGCCCGCGCCAGCGACGCTATTTCGGGGCTGGGCAAGATCGTCGCCGACAATGCCGCGACGATCGATGAGAAGCTCGGCGCACGCTATGGCGGTTATGCCCGCACCGCCGCGCGGACCATGCAGGAAACTGCAGCCAAGATCGAATCCAAAGACCTCGAAGAGCTGGGCGAGGATGCCAAGCAGTTCGTCCGCAAGAGCCCGGGAATGGCAATCGGGATCGCGGCGCTGTTCGGATTCCTGCTTTCCCGGTTGTTCAAGCGCTCGGGCGATTGACACGAAGCGGCGAAGGCGGTTTGTCTGCACCCTATGCAGGATGAGCGCCCTCCCTTGGTGACCCCCTCGACCGGCGATGCGGCTGACCGCTCGCTGGTCGAAGATGTTCGCCAGCTGATCGATGATAGCAAGACGCTGGTCGAAGCGGAACTGGCCTATCAGAAGTCGCGCGCGGTGGTTGCCGGCGCCGGGGTCAAGGGCACGGTTGCCTATGTCGCCCTGGCTGCGGCGCTGGTTGTGTTCGCGCTGGTGGCGCTGACGGTCGGGTTGCTGATCGCCCTCACCCCATGGCTCGGCGCCTTTGGCGCGACTGCAGCGGTTACGATTGGCCTGCTGGCCGGTGCGGCGCTGTGCGGCTGGATCGGCAAATCGCGCTGGGAAACGATGGTCGGGCACCTGATCGTCAAGGACGCTGGACCCAAGGACGGCGCAACATGAGCAATGCCGCCGATCGCCTCGCCAAGGATCGCACCACCCGCGAAGCCGCGCTGACGGCCTTCAACGCCAATCTCGCGCAGGTTCGGACCGACCTTGAGGCCCGCGGTATCGGCGGCCGGATTGCCGATCAGGCGAGCATGGAAGTGCGCGCCGGGATCGACGAGGCGCTGGCGATCGCCGATGACAACAAGGGCATAGTGGCTGCCACTATTGCCGCTCTCGCGCTGTGGTTCTTCCGAATTCCGCTGATCGCCGGGCTGCGATCCTTGCTGGCGGACGGGAAAGCGGGCGACGAAAAAGCGGGCGACGATACCAATCTGCCCGAAGTGCAGGAACCAATCACAGTCTCACCGGGTTCAACCCAGCGTAAAGCCAAGGAGCCAACAACGTGAGTGAATCAGACACCAGGCGCGCCCGGATCAACGACAAGATCGCCGCTTCACAGGCGCGGTTGCAGCGCGGTGCAGAGCCAGAGGCAATCGCGCGGCCGCTGCGCGATGAATTTCCGCCTGAGCATGTCTCCACGCTGGCGGGACAGTATCCGCTGTTGACCCTGGCAGCGGGAGCCTTGGCGGGAGTTGCGCTTGGCGCACTGCTGCCGCGCACTTTCGGCCGGAAATTCAGCCGCCGGGCGGTGACGATTATCACGGTAGCGGGCGAGCTGGGCCTGGCCGCAAGCCGCCGCGCGCGCGATTCAGCTGCGGAAGCTGGCCGACACAGCGCGGCGCGGCTGGGCGAACTGGGCGAATCGATCGGTGAAGGCAGCGGGGAATTTCGCCGCACGGCCGGCCGGGTTGCCGGGTCGGCAGTCGGCAGCGCGCGCAGCACCGGGATGACCTTGGCACGCGAAGCGATCAAGCTCGCCACCCGAGCCCGCCGCTAGCGTCTGCAAGCTACGCGGCGGCTATTGCTCGCAGGATTCCCGCCCTGTATGGGCACCGGCATGCAGAAACTACACTTCGTAATGGGCGGCCGGGTAAAAGATCCGCAGGGCCTCGAATTCACCGATGTCGCGGGCCTCGACCTGGTCGGGGTCTATGAAAATTATGCTGACGCCGAAGAGGCTTGGCGCGACAAGGCTCAGCGCACGGTCGATGATGCCGAGATGAAATATGTGGTGGTGCATCTGCACCGTCTGCTTGAGCCTGATCTGCCTAAAGGCTGACCAGGCTCAAAAAAATCAGATAAATTCAATCTTCTCGACCTGGTAGGACTTGTCGCCCGACGGCACGGTCACTTCAACTTCTTCGCCGACCTTGCGGCCAATCAATGCCTTGCCGAGCGGCGAGGCATAGCTGATCCGGCCGATCTTGGCGTCCGCCTCATAGGGGCCGACAATCTGGTATTTGACCGGTCTGTCATCATCGTCGAGCATCGATACGGTTGCACCAAAGATGATCCGGTCACCCGAAAGCGTTGTCGGATCAATGATATGGGCGCGGCTGATCCGGTCTTCCAGATCGCCGACCATCGCCTCTACCTGACCTTGGCGTTCCTTGGCCGCATGGTATTCGGCGTTTTCGGACAGATCGCCGTGGGCGCGGGCTTCCTCGATCGCGTCAACGATCCGCGGCCGCTCTTCCCGCAGCGCCTTCAATTCGGCGAGCTGCCTTTCATAGCCTTCCGCCAGCATCGGCAGCTTTTCGACACTTGCCATTACAATTCGTTCCTCTTGGCTTCAGCCCCGGCCGACAAATTTTCCGGACACCGCCTCACCCTAACGGGATTCGAGCCGGTAACGGACTACTCGCGATGTGGGAGAGCGCGTTAATTCCCGCTATAATACGACTGAAGCGAGCGGACTTCAAGTTTTGCGCCGCGCAAGGCTGCAATTGCCTGGGCCGCTGCCACCGAAGCGGTCGCTGTGGTAAAGTAGGAGACCTTGCCGCGCAGCGCCGATCCGCGAATCGACTGCGAATCCTTGAGGCTTTGCCACCCTTCGGTGGTGTTGAAAATCAGCGCCACGCCGCCATCGATAATCCGGTCAACGATGTGCGGCCGCCCCTCGGCAACCTTGTTGACGCGCTCCACAGGAACCCCGGCGTCCGCCAGATATTTCTGCGTGCCGCCAGTGGCAATGATCTTGAAACCAAGCTCCACCAGCTTGCTGATTGCGGGCAGGATTACCGGCTTGTCGCTGTCCTTGACCGAGACGAACACCGTGCCGCCAGATGGCAGCACCATGCCCGCGCCCAGCTGCGCCTTGGCAAAGGCCATCGCGAAATCGGTGTCGAGACCCATAACTTCGCCGGTCGATTTCATTTCCGGCGACAGCACCGGATCGACCCCGGGGAAGCGCGCAAACGGGAACACGGCTTCCTTGACAGCCATATATTCAAACTCGCGCTTGAACGGCGGGAAGGTGGAGAGCTTTTCGCCGGCCATCACCCGCGCCGCGATCTTGGCAACCGGCTGCCCGATCGCCTTGGCGACGAACGGCACGGTCCGGCTGGCGCGCGGGTTGACCTCAATCAGGTAAACGTCGGAGCCTTTGACCGCGAACTGGATGTTCATCAGGCCCTTGACCCCAAGCGCCAGCGCCAGCAATTCGGCCTGACGCTCCATCTCGGCAATGGTTTCGGCGGGCAGATTATAGGGCGGCAAGGTGCAGGCGCTGTCGCCCGAATGGATCCCGGCTTCCTCGATATGCTGCATCACGCCCGCCACGACGACGACCTCGCCATCGCACAGCGCATCGACATCGCATTCGATCGCATCGCGCAGATATTGGTCGATCAGCACCGGGCTATCACCCGAAACCTGCACTGCGGTGGTGATGTAATCATCGAGCTGGGCCACGCTGTCGACAATCTCCATCGCCCGGCCGCCCAGCACGTAGGACGGACGCATCAGCACCGGGAAACCGATCCGGTTGGCCACTGCCACCGCCTCATCACGGCTGCGGGCGATGCCATTTTCAGGCTGCTTGAGCTTGAGCTTGTTGACCAGCTTGGCAAAGCGCTCGCGGTCCTCCGCCAGATCGATAGCATCGGGTGAGGTTCCGAGGATCGGGATACCGGCGTCCTCCAGCGTCTGCGCCAGTTTCAGCGGGGTCTGTCCGCCAAACTGAACGATCACGCCAACCAGTTCGCCGTTCTGCTGCTCGGTCCGCAGGATTTCCAGCACATCCTCGCCGGTCAGCGGCTCGAAATAGAGCCGGTCGGACGTGTCATAATCGGTGCTGACCGTTTCCGGGTTGCAGTTGATCATGATCGTTTCATAGCCCGCCTCGGCCAGGCTGAAACAGGCGTGGACGCAGCAGTAATCGAACTCGATCCCCTGACCGATCCGGTTCGGCCCGCCGCCCAGAATAACGATCTTGCGCCGGTCAGAGGGCATGGCCTCGCATTCCGGCACGCCGAACATCGGAGCCTCGTAAGTCGAGTACATGTAAGGCGTGATCGCCTCGAACTCGGCGGCGCAGCTGTCGATCCGCTTGAATACCGGGTGGACGCCCAGCTTGGTGCGGAGCGCGCGGACTTCCTCCTCGCTGGTTGCCCCCGCCATCGCGCGCAGCGCATCATGGAGCAGTCCCGAACGGCGCGCCTGGGTTTCGGCCAGGCCGCCCGCCACGCCAACCGAACGGACCGCGAGGATGGCCAGCCGCTTGTCGGAAAAGCCCATCGCCTTCAGCCGCCGGAGCCCCGCCGCGTCGATCGGCAGGCCATCCTTCATGATCCGGGTTTCTTCGGCGATGATTTCTTCGATCTGGCGCAGGAACCACGGATCATAATGGGTGATCGCATTGACTTCCTCGACCGTGAAGCCCTCGCGGAAGGCCTGGCCGACGATCAGCAGCCGGTCGGGTGTCTGTCGCGAAAGTTGGGCGGTGATCTCGTCGCGACCGGCCCCTTCAAGGTGCGGCACGCGGTTGAAACCATCGAGCCCCGTTTCAAGGCCGCGCAGGGCCTTTTGCATCGACTCCTTGAAGCTGCGGCCAATCGCCATGACCTCACCCACCGATTTCATCGCGGTGGAGAGCAGCGGCTCGGCGCCCTTGAACTTTTCAAACGCGAACCGGGGGATCTTG
>JBKJTN010000159.1:0-19588 GCA_046590275.1 Novosphingobium sp. | reverse complement strand
CTTATGTCACGGTCAACGCCGACATCGCGGCGGACGCGGCGCTGCACGGCGAGCTGGTGGCGTGGGTGAGGAAGGAAATCGGCCCGATCGCTACGCCGGATGTGATCCAGTTCGCGCCGGCTCTGCCCAAGACGCGCAGCGGCAAGATCATGCGGCGGATCTTGCGCAAGATCGCGGAGGGGGATGTGTCGAACCTGGGCGATATTTCGACGCTGGCCGATCCGGCGGTGGTCGATGATTTGCTCGCGAACCGGCCGAAAAGTTAAAGTCACAAAGGTCGCTAAAGTCTCAAAGGTCGTGGGGACGACGACCATTTCGCGGAGACTGGGGCGAAGAAGCGACGATAGAATGAAAAGATCGACGATCTGAAAGGGCCTGTCCCGTGCAAGTCGAAGCGCCGGCGCACTGACTCGCGGACGGGGGAGCAAAGCAGGCGAATTCCTACATTGAAAGCTTTTTGTGAGGGCATTGCGACGGAGACGTCTGACTGCTGGACCTAATGTCGGTTTTCGACCGATTGCGGACATTGGCCTTATGTCCGCATTGCGCCCAAACCCTGCCATCCCCGGCGGCATGATGCTCTCTTGAAAGCGGTCGTAGATTCTTTGTTGGTGAAAACACTTAATCTCTGTTATCTTTTCCTTTGGCGCGAGTTATGCGCGAATTAGGTTTGGGACGTCGATAAGGATCAAGCGGCGCTAGGGGGCCTTATCGCTATGCCAAATTCACACCAGATGTCCTGCTGATGGCCGTCATTCTTGTCGTCGAAGACGAATTATTCATTCGCCTGAACGCCGAGTTGCTGATTGAAGAGATGGGCCATGTCTCGCTGCTGGCGGGCGACCTTGCCAACGCACTTATCCACCTTGCGGCCCCGCACCAGATCGACGTCCTGTTCGTCGATATTCGTCTTCATGCATTAGCGCTCGGCGGCTACGAGCTGGCCGATCATGCGATTGGCCTCAGGCCCGGCCTGGCGGTGCTCTACACCTCGGGAAATACGCTTACCGATGATATGACCGGGCGGTTCGTCCCCGGCGGGCGCTTCCTTCAGAAGCCCTATTCTCCCGAGCAGTTCGAATCTTCCATGGAAGAGCTTCTTCGCTAGAATTTTCTACGGTATCCAGGGCTTTCCAGTGTCTCGGGCCGAACATTGAGTCAGGACATAGCATCACAATTCCACCGACAGAAGAGCGCGCGGAGAGCCTGTTCCCTCTCGCTTCCGGCAATGCCGCCGGGCAGACCGAGGAGTCGATCGTCAAGGCCGACGCGCTGCAGCGTGCCATTTTCAACAGTGCAAACTTCTCCAGCATCGCCACTGACGCCAAGGGCGTAATCCAGATCTTCAACGTCGGCGCGGAGCAGATGCTGGGCTATGCCGCAGTCGAAGTGATGAACATGATCACCCCGGCGGACATCTCCGATCCGCAGGAACTGATCGACCGCGCCCAGGCGCTGAGCGCCGAGCTGGAAACGCCGATCACCCCGGGCTTCGAGGCGTTGGTGTTCAAGGCCTCGCGCGGCATCGAAGATATCTACGAGCTGACCTATATCCGCAAGGACGGCACGCGGTTTCCAGCCGTCGTTTCGGTCACTGCGCTGCGCGATTCAGCGGGCACGATCATCGGCTATCTACTGATCGGCACCGACAATACCGCGCGCAAGGAGGCCGAAGAGGCGCTGTTGCAGGCCGGGGCCCTACAGAGCGCGATCTTCAACAGCGCCAACTTCTCGAGCATCGCCACCGATGCGCAAGGCGTGATCCAGATCTTCAACGTCGGGGCCGAACGCATGCTCGGCTATACAGCGGCCGAAGTGATGAACACCATTACCCCGGCGGACATTTCCGATCCGCAAGAACTGATCGCCCGCGCGCAGGCGCTAAGCGCGGAACTTGCCACTGCCATCACCCCCGGCTTCGAGGCGCTGGTGTTCAAGGCCTCGCGCGGCATCGAGGACATCTACGAGCTGACCTATATCCGCAAGGATGGCACGCGGCTTCCGGCAGTGGTTTCGGTGACCGCGCTGCGCGACGGGCTCGACGTGATCATCGGCTACCTGCTGATCGGCACCGACAACACCGCGCGCAAGCTCGTCGAGCAGGAGCAGAAGCAATCCGACCAGCGCCTGCGCGACCAGCAATTCTACACCCGCTCGTTGATTGAATCCAACATCGACGCGCTGATGACGACCGATCCTTCCGGAATCATCACCGACGTCAACAAGCAGATGGAGGCGCTGACCGGCTCCACGCGCGACGAGCTGATTGGCGCTCCGTTCAAGGATTGTTTCACCGATCCGGGCCGGGCGGAGGCGGGGATCAAGCGCGTGCTGAACGAAAAGTCGGTCACCGATTATGAGCTCACCGCGCGCACCCGCGATGGCAAGCAGACAGTCGTTTCCTATAACGCGACGACTTTCTACGATCGCAGCCGCACTTTGCAGGGTGTTTTCGCAGCAGCCCGCGATATCACCGAACGCAAACGGGTTGAACGGGAACTGCAACAGGCCAAAGCTGCTGCCGAAAGCGCCAGCCGGACGAAATCCGACTTTCTGGCCAGCATGAGCCACGAAATCCGCACGCCGATGAATGCCATAATGGGGATTGCAGATCTGCTGGCGAAGACTTCGCTCACTCCCGAGCAGGACAAATATGTCCAGATTTTTCGCCGCTCAGGCGATAATCTGCTCAATCTCATCAACGACATTCTCGATCTTTCCAAAGTCGAGGCATCGCAACTCGATCTCGAGAAAACCGGCTTTTCGCTCAGCGATCACCTCGAGAAAGTGATCGAGATGGTCGCACCCCGCGCCGAGGAGAAAAACCTCTCCCTCGTTTGCGATATCGAACCAAGCGTCAGCAACGACCTCGTCGGCGATCCCACCCGGCTTCGCCAGGTTCTGCTCAACCTGCTGGGCAATGCGATCAAATTCACCGAGACCGGCAATGTTTCCCTGAAGGTCGAATTGGATGACGACAGCTCGGACCCGACTGCCTTGCGGTTTACCGTCACGGATACGGGTATGGGGATCGCCAAAAACAAACTCGCCGCCATTTTTGAGCGTTTCACCCAGGCCGATTCGTCCACAACCCGCAGATTCGGTGGCTCTGGTCTTGGATTGACGATTTCAAAGCGCTTGGTCGAATTGATGGGCGGGCGCGTCTGGGTCGCCAGTGAGGTCGATAAGGGAAGTACCTTTGGCTTTGCGGTTCCGTTCGAAATCTGGACTGGGGCTGACAATCCGGCCAACGCGCCGATCGGCACCGATACCGATGCGCCGCAGCGGGCGCTGCGCATCCTGATGGCCGAGGATTCGCCAGATAATTGCACGATCGCCTTGGCTTACCTTGAGGGTACGCCACATCAGGTCGATGTTGCCGAAACCGGGCTGATCGCCTGCGAGATGTTCAAGGCGGGTCACTATGATCTGGTGCTGATGGATCGGCAAATGCCGGTCATGGACGGACTGACTGCAACACGGGCGCTTCGGGCGTGGGAGAAGTCCAACGGTCGAACGCCAACCCCGATCATTGCCCTGACCGCTTCAGCCTTGAAGGGTGATCGGGAGACGTGCCTGGCAGCGGGTTGCACGGCCTATCTGACCAAGCCAATCAAGCAGGATGTCCTGCTACAGGCGATCAGGGAATTTTCTGCGGCCGTGCCGCAGCCGCGCCAAGAGAATGGCCGCCCGGACGATCAAGGTGCGCGGTCGGCGCAAAGACTGGCAGATCAGATCCCCGCCTATCTGGAAAACTGCCGGCAGAATGTTATCGTAATGCAAGCGGCACTGGACCGGGCCGACTTTGAAACCGTCGCGATTCTCGGGCATAATTTGCGAGGGTCAGGAGGGAGTTTTGGTTTTCAGGACATCACCGAACTTGGTGCTGGCCTGGAACAGACTTGCGAGGGCACTGACCTTGCAGGAACGCGCAGGCTGCTGGGTGCGTTATCGAGCTATCTGGACAACCTCGAACACACAAATTGATCTGGCGGAGTCACTAAGATCCGCGTGGATGTGGCTGTTGGGGCGAACCGGCGAAAAGCCCTGCATGTAACCTGCCTGGCCGGTCAAAGCCGGACAAACCGCAATCGCAAGGCATTGGTGATGACGCTGACCGACGACAGCGACATCGCCGCAGCAGCAAGGGCGGGCGAGAGCATCCAGCCAAAGGCGGGATAGAGCGCACCCGCCGCGATCGGTATGCCGGCCACATTATAGGCGAACGCGAACACGAGGTTCTGGCGAATGTTGCGCATCACGGCGCGCGACAGGCGCCGCGCCCGCAGAATGCCGGTGAGGTCGCCTTGAAGCAAGGTCACTCCCGCGCTTTCGATCGCGACATCGGCGCCGGCGCCCATGGCGATGCCAACCTCGGCGGCGGCAAGTGCTGGCGCGTCGTTGACGCCGTCCCCGGCCATGGCGACGCTGCAACCCGCGGCCCGCAGCTTCTGAACCACGCCGGCTTTGTCCTCGGGCAGGACCTCGGCCTCGACATCAGCTATGCCAAGGCGCGCTGCAACGGCCAGAGCGGTCGTGCGGTTGTCTCCGGTCATCATGATGATGCGGATGCCATCGGCTTTCAGCTCACGGACCGCTTGCGCCGAGGTTTCCTTGATCGGATCGGCGATACCCAGAAGTCCGGCGATCTTGCCATCAACGCTGGCGAAGATGGCGGTCGCGCCCTCGGCACGCATCGCTTCGGCTTCGTCGTTTAGGCTGGATGTATCGATCTTCTGCTCCGCCATGAAGCGCGGGCCGCCCAGCAGAATATGCTTGCCACTTACGGTGCCGATGACGCCGCGACCAACGGGGGAATCGAAATCAGTCGCTTCGTCCAGCACCAGCTTGCGGTCTTGCGCTACCCGTAGAATCGCATCGGCCAGCGGATGTTCGCTGCCGCGCTCAAGGCTGGCGGCGAGGCGCAGGAGCTCGTTCTCGTCCCAGCCGGGGGCAGTGCGGATGGCGGTGACCGCAGGACGCCCTTCGGTCAGCGTTCCGGTTTTGTCGACGATCAGTGTGTCGATCTTCTCCAACCGCTCGAGCGCTTCGGCGTTCTTGATGAGGACGCCTGCCTGCGCACCGCGCCCGACACCGACCATGATCGACATCGGCGTGGCGAGACCCAGCGCGCAGGGGCAGGCGATAATCAGCACCGATACGGCCGCAACCAGCGCATAAATCAGCCGGGGATCCGGACCGAACAGCACCCAGCCGGCGGCGGCGATCAGCGCAACCGCAATCACCGCGGGTACAAACCAACCCGAAACCTGATCGGCCATGCGCTGGATCGGAGCGCGGCTGCGCTGGGCCTCGGCTACCATCTGTACGATCCGCGAGAGCAGCGTTTCGCTGCCGACTTTTTGCGCGACCATGACAAAGCTGCCGGTCTTGTTGAGCGAGCCGCCAATCACCTTGGCACCAGCCTCCTTGGTGACCGGCATCGATTCGCCGGTCACCAGCGATTCATCGATCGAGACCCGTCCCTCAGTGATGACCCCGTCGACCGGCACCTTCTCGCCCGGGCGAACCCGCAACTGATCGCCGACAACAATCAGGTCGAGCGTGATTTCCTCGTCCTGGCCATCGGCTGTGATCCTGCGCGCGGTCTTGGGGGCGAGATCGAGCAATGCCCTGATCGCGCCGGACGTCCGCTCGCGCGCGCGCAGCTCCAGCACCTGACCAAGCAGGACCAGCACCGTAATCACCGCCGCCGCCTCGAAATAGACCGGCACGGTTCCCATCGCGTCGCGGAAGGCTGGCGGGAACAGCGCTGGCGCGAAATGCGCGACCAGACTGTAGAGATAGGCGACGCCCACACCCATGGCGATCAACGTAAACATATTGAGATGGCGCGACTTGAGCGAGGCCCATCCGCGCGTAAAGAACGGCCAGCCAGCCCACAGCACCACCGGCGTCGCGAGGGCGAACTGGATCCAGTTCGAGGTCTGCTTGCCGACGAGCATCATGAGGCCCGTCAGATGTCCGCCCATTTCCAGCGCGAAGACCGGCAGCGTTAGCACGAGCGAGACCCAGAAGCGGCGGTTCATATCGGCGAGTTCAGCGCTTGGCCCCGTGTCCAGCGTGACCGTTGCCGGCTCAAGGGCCATCCCGCAGATCGGGCAGGAGCCGGGTCCGACCTGCCGCACTTCGGGATGCATCGGGCAGGTGTAGATGGCACCGCTGGACCCTGCGGGCGGCGATTTGGACCCTGCGGGCGGCGATGCGGCACCTGTTGAAAGGAACTGCTCCGGGCTCGCGACGAACTTTGCCCGGCACCCTGCACTGCAGAAATGGTATTCCTGGCCCGCGTGGGTCGCGTGGTGTTCGCTCGCAGCGAGATCCACGGTCATGCCGCAGACTGGATCAATCGCAGTGGCGGCGGAGCTTGTCTGTTCGCCGTTATCGCTGCTTGCAGCGTGACGATGTGCCGTGTGATCGATCGAAGCCATAACGGTTTTTCTCCAACGCACGATGATCCGGGGTCCGGAGTCGTGCCAGACCTGATTGCCATATCCACCTGCAACTAGAGAACGTCACAGTACCGGTTTCGGGCCCCAGATGGGTCAATGCGTTGACCGCCGGACCTCCCGCCCGTTATTCGCGGAAGGCATTCTCGCTCAATCTGGTGATCGGAGTGAAAAGATAGGAGAGGATCGAGCGTTTTTCGCCCAGAACGCTGACATTGGCGACCATCCCGGTACTGATCGGCAGCTTGCGCCCCTGGCGATCACGCAGGACCGACGTGGTTTGCACTTGGACCGTATAGAAGCTCTCCCCGGTCTTTTCATTGACCACCGCGTCTGGGGAGATCGACGTAACCTGACCATCGAGCTTTCCAAAAATCGATGAATTATATGCCGTTATCTCGATCGCTGCCTTCTGGCCCGGCCGGATTGTCGCAATATCCGAAGGGCGAACCATCGTTTCAACGTAGAGGGACTCATCCGACGGGACGATCTCGGCAATCGGCATGCCCGGCGACACCGAGCCGCCGACCGTGGTTACCAGCACGCGGTTGATCTTGCCTGACATCGGGGCGCGGATCGTGGTCCGATCGACCCGGTCCGACAGTGCCGGCAAGGTCTGGCGCTGGGCCGAAAGCTCGGCCTGCGCCTGTGACAGTTCCATCCCGGCGCGGCTCATCCAGTCGCTGCGGCCCTGGGCAGTGGCGGCGCGCGCTTCAGCGACCCCGGATTGGGCCCGGGCAATGGCGGCTTCGGCGGCAGCAACCTGACTGGTGGCAACGCTCAAGGCGTTTTCGGCTTTGATCAGGTCGATCCGCGAGACAATCTGCTGCTGGGCAAGCGGGCGCATCATTTCCACCTCGCTGCGGGCAGCGGACTGGTTTGAGCGCTGAACTTCCAGCATCGAGCGCGCTTCGGAGACTGCCCGATCGGCCTGGGCGACCCGCGCATTGCCGGCCGCCAACAGTCCCTGCAGTTCGGCGGCGCGAGCCGCATGGAGCGATTGCTCGACCGCAACCTGCCCCGATGACACGCCGCCATAGCTTGGCGAGGTCCCCCGGACTTCCGCGCCGAGCCGCGCAACCTTGGCTTGCAGCGCCTCAACCGAGGCGGTCGAACTGCCAAAGGCCGCACCGCTTATCATGGGCGACAGGCGAACCAGAATGTCGCCCTTCTTGACGGTCTGGCCCGACTTGACGAGGATCTCTTCGACCACTCCCCCCTCCATATTCGAGACGACCTGCAATTTCGAGCTTGGGACCACCCGGCCCATCCCCCGCACCGTCCGGTCAATCTCGGTCAGGGCGGCCCACAACAGGAATACCCCGAAAAAGCCGCCGATGATCCACAGTATGATGTTGGCCGACTTCTTGGCCGCGAACTCCTGCTCGTCGAGATCGACTTCATCGCCTTTCAAATATTCAATCAGCTGCGTCATGGCTTATCTCGCTGGTAGCTGGACGGCGCGGCGGGTGACCTGTTCGGGTTTGCCGTCGAGGGCAACGCGGCCGCGGGCGAGTACAATGACCCGGTCTACCAGCGCCAGCATAGACGGGCGGTGAGTAATCAACACGAGCGTCCGGCCTTCAAATTCGCTGCGCAGGTTCTGCAACATCCGGGCCTCGGTTTCGGTATCGACCGAAGACGTCGGCTCATCAAGGATGATGATCGGCGGCCTGCCGACCAGTGCCCGCGCCAAGGCAATCGACTGGCGCTGCCCGCCAGAAAGCCCGTCCCCGCGATCCGCCAGCACCAGATCATAACCGTTGGGCATCTGCGAAATGAACTCATGCGCCAGACTGATCTGGGTGGCGCGGAGCATTTCTTCCTCATCATGGCCATCGCGGCCGAGAAGGATGTTTTCGCGGATCGTGCCAGTCATCAACACATTGTCCTGAAACAATGCACCGATCTTGGAGCGGAGCGATTTGGGGGCAAGTTGACGAATATCGGTGCCATCGACCAACACTAGCCCGCTGGACGGCGGATAAAGCCCGATCAAGAGGCGCGCGACGGTTGATTTTCCAGATCCGATTGGGCCAATCAGAGCGACATGTTCGCCCGGCTTGATCTTGAATGACACGCCGGTAAGCGCCTGCTCGGCCGCATTCGGGTAACGGAAATCGACGTCGCGAAACTCGATCCCGCCTTGCATATTGGGCAGATGAAGCCCTGCACCGGCCGGTCCTTCGGGCGGCTGCGCCATCATCAGATTGATCTGGTTATAGGCGGTCCGCGCCCCGTTGATCCGGGTCAGCAGATGCGCGATGGTTGAAAGCGGCGCAACGGCCCGGCCGGCGAGGATCGAACAGGCAATCAAGCCGCCCATCGTCAAAGTCTGGTTGGCAATCGCGTATACGCCAAAGATCACCACGCCGGTATAAGCGAGCGTCTGCATGCTGCCGGCGATATTGATCGAAATGGTCGATACCAGCCGCTGGCGAAGCGAAGATCCGGCGTGTCCCAGCACGGCATTGTCCCAGCGATCGGCCAGCATCGGCCCGGCATTGGCAGACTTGACGGTCTCAAGGCTGCCAATAGTCTCAACCAGCACCGATTGCTTGTTCAGTGCATCGCCCAGCGTTTCGGCCGAAAGTTTGCGCATCACCGGTTGCGTGGCAATCGCGGTCAGCACCACCAGCGGGATCAGCGCCATCGGCACGAAGACGATTGAGCCGCCGATCAGCCAGATAACAATCAGCGTGATAATGATGAAAGGCATGTCGACCAGTGCGGTCAGCGTCGCCGACGCAAAGAAATCGCGCAGGGTTTCAATCTCGCGCACCAGCCCTGCCAGGCCGCCGGTTGATCTGCGTCCCAGATCGAGCCGCATGTCGAGAATTTGCTGGAAGATCGCCTTGCCAATGTCTCGGTCGATCCGGGCACCGGCGACATCGACATAATAGGCGCGCAGCAGTTTGAGCACGAAATCGAAAATCACCACGATGACCAGGCCGATCGACAATGCGATCAGCGAATCCGTGGCGTTGTTCGGCACCACGCGGTCATAGACTGTCATCGTGAAAAGCGACGTGAACAACGCAAAGAAGTTAATCATGGCCGCAGCAAACCCGACCTTGATGTAAATAGATCGGTTCTTGCGTAGGGGGTCGGACAGCCACGGCGCCATCCGGTCCTTTGGAAGTTCGACCTCAGTATACGAAACCAATTCATGTCCCCTGAAACGCTTCGGCGGGTATCATACCCTGGCCGCGCAAACGTCAATCTGTTTTACCTTGTTTTTTGGCACTTGTGGACTGCTTGCCATTCGAATGCCCCCTTGCGCCCCGTTCGTCTGCAATGATCGAAGCGAAGTCGAGATGCATGCGTATCGTCGGAACGGTTTCAGGCGACTAAGTTACATGCTAGCAAAAGGACCATAAGCGTCTGGAACCGAACCACTCCCCGTCCTGAAGCTGACTTGATGTGTATATTGAACCGGAGTCAAGAATGACACGAGTATCCTCCCTGTTGATCGCAACAGCTCTTGTCCAAGCCGGACTGGCCTCTGTCGCGCTCGCCCAGCCCGGTGTGCTGACCTTGCCGCAGGCAGTTGCGATCGCGCTCGAACGCAGTCCGGAATTGGGCCAATCCGAGCAGCGGGTGCTGGCAGCCGAGGCCCAGCGCGATCAGATCAAGCGGGAGTGGCTACCCAAGCTGTCCGCTGAAGGTGCCGCCGGTATCCGTCGTCTTGAAAACGAAACCCGCATCAATCTGGGTCTGTCGAACCGCAACGAATACCCACTGTTTGGCACCCTCACTGTCGACCAACCGGTTTTTGACATGGGCCGCCGCAATAATGCGATCAAGGGCCAGACTGCCAGACTGGCTGCGGCCAGGAACAACAACGAGACGGTCGCCGAGAATAGCGCGTACGGGGTGGCCCGGTCATATTTGCAGGTACTGCTCTATCAACGACTGGCAATCGCAGCGGCAGACAACCTATCGTTCCATGATGCACTCGCGGCCGACATGCGTGTGGGGGTCGAAAAGGGAGCAATGAGCATTTCGGAGCGCCAGCAGGCCGATGAGCGGCGCCAGACGGCCCGCATCCGCCTGGCTGATGCCGAGAATGATCTGCAAACCGCGCGCAACGAATTCGCTGGGCTGGTCGGGACCAGCGCAAATACGCTGATCATGCCGGAAGGCCAGGTGGGCACAGTACCCGCCACGCTTGATGAGGCTGTTTCGGTGGCGGAGGTCAATGATCCGAAGGTCAAGGAATCCGAATCTGCGCTCAAGGCTGCGGAGGCAATGCTCGCCAGAGCCAAGAGCAATGGCGGGCCCAGCCTTGACCTGAGTGGTTCGGCGCGGGTCGGCAGTGACTTTGACGGCTACCGCGGCAAGACTAAGAGCTACCAGGCACTGGCGACGGTGCGCTGGGCATTCTTCGACGGCGGGGTCAATGCGGCGCGGGTGCGCGAAGCCGAGCACCGGGCCGAGGAAGCGCGGCTGGCGCTGGTCCAGACCCAGCGCGACAGCGAGCGCCAAGCGCGCGATTCGTGGCAAACGCTGATGACCTGGCGCAAGAAACTGGATGAACAGAAAAGCCGCGCGTTGATCGCCAACGACGTCCAGCTTTCCTATCGCGCGCAATTCGGGATCGGCCGTCGCTCGCTGCTAGATGTGCTCGATGCCCAGACCGCCCGCTATGGCGCGGCGGTCGATGTCGAGGTGGCGCGGGTCAGTGTCTGGCTCAGCGAATATGCCCTGCTGGCGCAGAGCAATCGCCTGCGCGAGCATTTTGGCCTGTCATCGCAGCTTCCCGGCGCCGGAATCTACGGACCCAAATGAAAGCGGGCGGTGTGTGCTTTGTATCAAGTGGCTGAGATGCTGACTCGCTGCACGGATTTGACGTCGGGAGCGGCTGCAAATATGGACTGGCACCGTCGATGAGCTGCGAGGGTAACTGCTATGATGATGCCTCGGTCGAGACACCCTTCAAGACGATCAAGGCAGATTGATCTGGCGGCGTAAGCCCCGTGGTTTTGAAACCATGGTGGCGTAGCAAGATGCAGGTGATCAGGAGATATCGAGGATGAGACGTGTCAATCAGTATTTCGTCGAATATCTGCTGATAGCCGCAGCCATGCTAATAAGCATATTGGGCTTTTGGAACATTTATTTTGGCCCGATGTCTAATCCTCAGCCGCATCACCATCTTCATTTGATAACGAATTTTAGCTGGATGTGTTTGCTGTTGTTTCAGCTCACTATGATCGGAAAAGGCGACTATCGGACACACAGAAAAGTTGGGTTGGCCGTGCTGGTGGCAGGCCCGTTATTGGTGGCCTCGGCGGCCATGCTCGCGGTCCATTCAGCACACAGAGGATTGGCCTCAGGGAAGGGCGACGCCCTAATCGTTCAGAATGTGATGGCGACCCTGGAATTGGGATTGCTCATCTTCCTCGCCTTCCTGCTGAAAAAGCGCAGGATCCTGCACGGTTCCCTGCTCTTGAGCACGACCGTCATCTTCATGGGCATTGCCCTTTTTTTCGCGCTCATCAGTTTCGTCCCCCAGTTCAAAATCGAGGGCCCAGAGACGTTTGACAGGTTCCAGACTGTCGGCATGACAACACAGGCGATCGGCCTTGCTGTTGGTTTGCTGTTCTTCATCAAGGATTTCAAAAACGGCTGGCCCTTCTTGCTGGCGGCCTTGTTTTTCCCTCTGAATGATGTGATCGGTTCGTTGCTGACCAGGTTCAACTTGATCGACCCGCTGACTGAATTCGTCGGGTCCATGAGCAAGTCGTTGACGTTCATCGGCAGTTTCGCGCTAATGCTGTCGTTGCTTGCTGCAACGGCTATGCCGACCACGCGGCAACCTCGGGCAATTTGATCTCACGGGAGCAGCACTTATGACGGCTGACTGAACGGCCCCCTTACGCAGCCACACTTTCCAAGACTTCGCTGACCTCAAGCCAGGCCGCCTCAGCCACCTCGATCTGTCTGGCGGTTTCCGCCCGGCGCTTCATCAGGTCGGTCATGTTGAGGGTGGCAAGCGCCGCATCTGCGGACGAGGGATCGAACATCGCCAGATCGATTGCGCTCCGCAGCGCGGTCAGGCGTTCGAGGTCGCTTTCCACCTTGCGGGCGTGCTTGCGCAGTGCCTGACCCTTTTCGCGGGCCTCTGCATTGGCCTTGCGCTGGTCCTTCTTGTTGAGCTTTGGCTCGCCGTTCGCGCCTTCCCGGCGCGCGCCTGCCGGTTCCTTGGCCAGCACGAAGGCGATGTAATCCTCGATCGAACCGTCGAATTCCCGGGCGGTGCCGCTATCGACCAGGACCAGCCGGTCGGCGGTCATTTCCAGCATGTGGCGATCATGGCTGACCATGACGACCGCACCCGTATAGTCGTTTAGCGCCTGGATCAGCGCCTCACGCGCATCGACATCGAGGTGGTTGGTCGGCTCGTCGAGGATCAGCATATGGGGCGCATCGCGGGTGATCAGCGCCAGCGCCAGCCGCGCCCGCTCGCCGCCGGACAGCTTGCCAACCTCGGTCGTCGCCTTCTGCCCCGAAAAGCCGAACCGCCCCAGCTGCGAGCGGACGGCTCCTGGAGTTGCGCCCCTCATCAGCACCGACATGTGCTGAAGCGGGGTTTCCGACCGGTCCAGCTCTTCGACCTGATACTGGGTGAAATAGCCGACCCGCATCTTGCTGCTGGCATGCATCGCGCCGTCCATTGGTTTGAGCTGGGCCGCCAGCAACCGCGCCAGCGTGGTCTTGCCATTGCCGTTGCGGCCGAGCAGGGCAATCCGGTCATCAGGATCGAGCCGCAGGTTCAGGCGGCTCAGGATCGGCGTGTCGGTATAACCAACCGAGGCCAGATCGAGCGTGATCAGCGGCGGGCGCAGTTCGTCCGGATTGGGGAAATCGAAGCTCAGCGAGGGATCGTCGACCAGCTCGGCAATCGGCTGCATTCGCGCGAGCGCCTTGGCGCGCGACTGGGCCTGCTTGGCAGTTGAGGCACGGGCGGAGTTTTTGGCAATATATTCCTGCAAATGCTCACGCTGGGTCTGCTGCTTGGCGCGGGCCGAGGCGATCTGGGCCTGGCGTTCGGCGCGCTGGCGCTCGAACGCGTCATAGCCGCCGGGGTACAGCGTCAGCTTCCCGGAACTCAGGTGGAGGATGTGATCAACCACATTGTTGAGGAAGTCGCGTTCATGGCTGACCAGCAGGATCGTTGCCGGATAACTTTGCAGGAAGTCCTCCAGCCACAGCACCGCCTCGAGATCGAGGTGGTTCGAGGGCTCATCCAGCAGCAGCACATCGGGCTGCGAAAACAGCAACGCAGCCAGCGCCACGCGCATCCGCCAACCGCCGGAAAAACTTTCGAGCGGCAGATGCTGGGCTTCCTCGTCAAAACCCAGTCCAACCAGAATCCGCGAGGCGCGACTGGGCGCGGAATGGGCTTCGATAGCGATCAGCCGCTCATGAACATCGGCCAGCCGGTGCGGATCATGGCTGGTTTCGCTCTCGATCATCAGCGCGGCACGCTCGGTATCGGCGGCCAGTACGGTTTCGAACGGGGTCGATATGCCGCCCGGCGCATCCTGCGCAATATAGCCGAGGCGGCTGCCGCGCGGCATGTCGACCGAGCCGGTATCGGCCTCCAACATTCCCGCGATCACCCGGATCAGTGTGGACTTGCCCGCGCCATTGCGGCCAATCAGTCCGATGCGCCCGCGCGGCGGCAGATTGGCGGTGGCGCCGTCGAGGATCGTGCGCCCGCCAAGGCGAACCGTAATGTCGGAAAGATTGAGCATGGCGCGCGCCTAGTGATATTTTGCGCAAATTGAAACAACTCATGGCCTGAAAATCACGATCTGCCTAAATTAGCTTGGCGGCTCGCCCAACCGGTCAGCAGGCTCGACTGCGCCCCGCATCGCCGCTAACAACCGCGGACTGACCCGGGCCAGGCGAGCCGATGGAGGCAAACATAGCGCGCAAGCCGATTCCCAGTGTGGAACTAACCGCCCCCCCCCTGCGACTTGCCGTGGGCATTACCGGTCACCGCGAAACCAATCCGGCCTTTGCCGCTAACCGCGCTGAGATCGCCGCCAGCCTCGCAGCCTTGCTGGCCGAGCTTGACGCAGTATCCGGTCCAGTCAAACCGCGGCTGCACAGCCTGCTGGCCAACGGATCGGACTTGCACGCGGTGGAAGTAGCACTGTCACGTGGCTGGCAAGTGGCGGCGCCTTTGCCCTTCGGACTTGCTCTCAACGTCGCCATCAACGCACTTCCTGTCAGTGCTGACGAAGCCCGGATACTGCTCGCAGGCGATTACAGCGGGGATGCACCAGCCTCCGCGCGCGCGCGGCAGATTGTGGCGCTGGCCGAACGGGTCGACCGGTTTGAACTCGCCGATGCAGACGAGGTGATCGCTGATTTGCTCGTTGTGTCGCTGTCGTCACCCGGCGATGTCGGCGCACAGCAAGCCTGGTCGACTGTGGCATCCGATCGCGCCGCGCTGGCCGGACGGGTGATGATTGAACAGTCGGATGTGATCGTCGCGATCTGGGACGGCGAAACACCGGGCATGGTGGGCGGTACCCGCCACACGATTGCCTGCGCCCTTGAGCTGGGCGCTCCGGTCGTCTGGATCGACGCGCGCGCCCCGCAGCACTGGCATATCCTGGACGGAGAAGAAGTGCTGGCCAATTTGCCGCTGGCCGGAGCAGAAGCTCCCGACGTCTCGCGGGCGGCAATCCGCCAGCTGGTCAAGATCGTCCACGGCCCCGGGCAGGGCGGCGCCGAAAATTTCGGTGAAGAAGCCTGGCGCCCCCATAGCCGCCGCAGGTTCCACGCCTATCGCCGGATCGAGGCGCTGTTTGGCGGGATCGGGATCGACAAGAGAGTGGGGCGGCTGAGCCAGACATACGAGACGCCGGATGAAATCGCCCAAGGGTCTGGCGCTGCGCTGCTCAAGGCTGCACGCGCGCTACCGGGCGGTGACGCTAGGCTGACCGCCGCAATCGAAAGTTCGATTCTGCGCCGCTTTGCCTGGGTGGACGGGCTTTCGACCTATCTCTCCGATGCTTATCGCGGCGGGATGGTCGCCAGTTTCATCGCCTCATCCTTCGCGATCATCGGCGGAATTGCCTATCTGCCGTTTGTCGATGTCAGCTGGAAATGGCCCTTCGCGCTATTCGAATTCGTGCTGCTGATCAGCATTCTGGCGGTCACCTGGATCGGCAATAGCCACCGCTGGCACACGCGCTGGTTCGAGACCCGCCGGGTTGCCGAGTATCTGCGCCATGCCCCGATCCTGCTGCTGCTGGGTGTGGCCCGGCCGCCGGGACGTTGGCCCAGTGCAACGCGAACCAACTGGCCGGAACTCTACGTCCGCAGCTTGCAACGCGAGATTGGTCTGCCGCGGATCAGGCTGGATGAGCCATATCTGCGCACACTTCTCAGCACTTTGCTTGGGCCGCATGTGGTGGCACAGCGCGATTACCACCGGGCCAAGGCGCACCGCCTCAGCCGGGCTCATCACAATCTCGATCGGCTTTCGCAGGCGCTGTTCATGCTCGCCGTCTTGTCGGTTGCGAGTTATCTGGTGATAGTCATTCTTGCCCGGATGGGGATCGTCAGCCATGATGTGGACCACGCCGTAGCCAAGCCGCTGACGTTCCTTGGGGTGTTGTTCCCGACGCTGGGCGCTGCCTTTGCAGGCATCCGTTATTTCGGAGATTTCGAGCGCTTCGCGGCGATCTCGGAGGTTACCGCGCAAAAGCTCAGCGGGATTGAAAAGCGGATCGCCCGGCTCGCCGAGGCGCCGAAAGGCAAAGTCGATTTTGCCCGGATCAGCGACATTGCCCATGCGACCGACGATGTAGTGGTGACCGAGATCGAGAGCTGGCAGGCGGTTTTCGGCGGCAAGACGATTACCGTGCCGGTTTAGGGGCCTGACCCTAAGACTGGTGATTGGTTTCCATTGTAACCAGTGCTAGTCGGTGATCTTGTCCAAGGAGCGTCCATCCGTGCCTGCCCCACTCGATCGAACTGCGTTTCGCATCGCCTACCGCCTCGACGAGGAGGGCTGCATTGCCGAGCGGCTGCACGAGGCGGCGCCGGCCAGCGCGGCGCATCCGCAAGCCCGTGAGATCGCAGCGCAGTTGATCAAGGGCGCGCGGGAACACAAGGCTGGCGGGCTAGATGCGTTCCTCCAGACGTATGGCCTCGGCACGGACGAGGGCATTGCCCTGATGTGCCTCGCCGAAGCGCTGCTGCGGGTGCCCGATGCCGCCACCGCCGATGCACTGATCCATGACAAGCTGGCCGGAATCGATTGGTCTGACCACATGGGCACCAGCACATCGACCTTCGTCAACGCCGCCACTTTCTCACTGATGCTGACTGGCCGGGTGCTCGAACAGCGGCGCGGCCCGGCTGATGGCATGGGCGGCACGCTGAAGCGCGCGGTGGGCCGGCTGGGCGAGCCGGTGATCCGGCAAGCAACGTTACAGGCGATGAAGATTTTGGGCGGGCAATTCGTGTTCGGCCGGACCATCGACGAGGCGCTGGAGCGCGCTGCGCCTGAGCGAAAAAAAGACCTGACCCACAGCTTCGATATGCTGGGCGAAGCGGCGATGAATTTTGCCGATGCGCTGCTATACCGCCGGTCTTACGCCTCGGCGCTGGACCGGATCGCGGCCGAGGCAGGCCAGGGCGTGGTGCGATCGCCTGGAATTTCAGTCAAATTGTCAGCGCTTTACCCGCGCTATGACTATGCCCACGCGGAAGCTGCCAAGGCCGCCCTGTTGCCGATCCTGAGGGATCTGGCGGCCCGCGCACGCGATGCCGATATCCACTTCACGATTGACGCCGAAGAGGCTGAGCGACTGGAATTGTCGATGGATATCATCGAAGCGCTGGTGGCTGATCAAGCCCTCTTCAGCACCGGTTGGCAGGGCTTTGGTCTGGCGCTCCAAGCCTATCAAAAGCGCGCGGTTCCGCTGACTGACTGGGTCATCCAGCTGGCCCGGCGGCACAATTGCCGGATCATGCTCCGGCTGGTCAAGGGTGCCTATTGGGACAGCGAGATCAAGGCCAGCCAGGTCGGCGGATATGGCGATTTTCCGGTCTTTACCCGCAAAATCGCGACCGATGTCTCCTATCTTGCCTGCGCCGCCCAGCTGCTCGCCGCGCCCGATGCGGTCTATCCCGCATTCGCGACGCATAACGCTTACACCGTGGGTGCAATCAAGGTGCTTGCCGGAAACAGTCCATTCGAATTCCAGCGCCTTCACGGGATGGGCGACGATGTTTACAGCGAGCTTGCCCGGCTTGAGGAAGCCACTGGCAATGCTCGCACCCCGGTTCGGATCTATGCGCCGGTTGGCGGTCATAAGGAACTGCTTGCCTATCTGGTCCGGCGTCTCCTGGAGAACGGAGCGAACAGCTCGTTTGTTAACCGGATGGCTGATGCCGAGGTGCCGGTGGGTGATCTGGTCGGCGATCCGGTGGCCGAGCTGGCCGCACTCAGCCCGCGCCACAATCCGGCGATCCCCCTGCCCGCGCAGGTATTCGGCGCCCGAGCCAACAGCTCAGGGGTGGATCTGGCCGATCCGCTGGTGCGCGAACCGCTGCTGGCGCGCTTGACTGATCTGGCGACACTGCACTGGGACGCCAAGCCGACCGCGCTGGTCAGCAAGAACGGGCCGATCCGCGAAATTCGTAGCCCCCATGATCATGCAAGACTGGTCGGCACGGTGCGCGAGGCGGCGGCGTCCGATCTCTCCTTCGCATTGGATCGCGCGACGGCGGCCCAGCCGGCTTGGGATGCGATTGGCGGGAAGGCGCGGGGCGCGCTGCTCGACGCCGCCGCCAATGCCTTTGAAGCCCATAGCGACGAGATACTGTCATTGTGCCAGCGCGAGGCGGGCAAGACGCTGCCCGATGCGGTCGCGGAACTGCGCGAAGGGGTTGATTTTCTGCGGTTCTATGCTGGCGAGGCCCGGCGGCTGTTCTCCAGCGATACCGAACTGCCCGGCCCGACCGGCGAAAGCAACCGCCTCCGCCTGGCCGGACGCGGGGTGTTCGTCACCATCAGCCCATGGAACTTCCCGCTGGCGATCTTCATCGGTCCCGCCGCCGCCGCGCTGGCGGCAGGCAACACCGTTTTGGCCAAGCCCGCCGAGCAGACCCCGCTGATCGCCGCACTGGCGGTTCGGCTGTGCCATGAGGCCGGAATCCCCGATGATGTTCTGCAACTGGTGCTGGGCGATGGCAGCGTTGGCGCCGCGCTCACTTCAGACCTACGCGTTGCCGGGGTCGCCTTCACCGGATCGACTGGAACTGCCCATGCGATCAACCGCAGCCTTGCCAGCCGCGACGGCCCGATCGGCACACTGATCGCCGAGACCGGCGGCCAGAATGCGATGATAGTCGATAGCTCTGCCCTGCCCGAGCAGGTGACACGCGATGTGCTTGCCTCTGCCTTCCAGAGCGCTGGCCAGCGCTGCTCGGCACTGCGCGTGTTATACCTTCAAGACGATGTGGCGGACGCAATGCTGGCGATGATCCGCGGCGGGTTCGAGGCGCTGGAAATCGGCGATCCGGAACTGCTGACCACCGATGTCGGTCCGGTGATCGATGCAGCAGCCAAGACCGCGCTCGACCGGCATATCGCCAAAATGAAAAAGGCCGGGTGCCCCGTCTGGCAGCGCGAATTGCCCAACACGGCCAAGCGCGGATGCTTTGTTGCCCCGGCGATCATCGAGATTGACGGCATAGCTGCCCTCAACGCCGAAAATTTCGGCCCGGTGCTCCATGTCGCACGCTTTGCCGCAAGCGATCTTGCCGCAGTCGTCAATGCGATCAACGCCACCGGCTATGGCCTGACGCTGGGGCTGCACAGCCGGATCGACGCCACCAGGCGGCTGGTGCAGACCAAGGCACGGGTCGGCAATTTCTACGTCAACCGCAACCAGATCGGCGCAGTGGTGGAAAGCCAGCCGTTCGGCGGGGAGGGTCTGTCCGGCACCGGGCCTAAAGCGGGCGGGCCGCATTATGTGGCGCGATTTGCGACCGAGCGGGTGACCTGCATCGACACTACAGCTGCGGGCGGCAATGCCTCGCTGATGGCGGGCGGTTAAGGCTTGCCCAGCCTTGTCGGC
>JBKJTN010000152.1:0-10224 GCA_046590275.1 Novosphingobium sp. | reverse complement strand
CGTCATATTGCGCGTAATGCGGGCAGTGAGCGTCAATCCGAGCAAATTCTCCCGTCTGGGTTTGCCGGGAAATCTGACGGTGACTTGAGGATATTCGAGGTCTTGCCCCGCAGTTTTTGGTTTGCGCCAGCCCTCTGAAGGCCAAGAATCCCGTTAGACTCCCGTTAGACTCCCGTCAGACTTGGCCGCGCTTGTCCAAAAGCGTACCAGTGCCAAGGCGTCAGAGAATGTTGCCACCGTGGCGGCATATTTTGCGCGACATAGAGGTCTACCCACTACCTTACGTGGTTGAAAGGGCCCGGAACTGCGGGACGTTCCCGCAATTTAACACAAATGCCGGGACTTTGCAGACTGGCTGGCGGAGCGGGTGGGATTCGAACCCACGATACGCTTTTGACGTATACTCACTTTCCAGGCGAGCGCCTTCGACCACTCGGCCACCGCTCCGCATTGCTCTGGAAGGCGTGCCCCTAGCGGTGCATTGGGGGATGCGCAAGGCGCGAGGTGTCTGGCGCAAGGCTCGAAGGACTGGCACAAGCGCGGCATGAAACACACAGTTGCATTTGCCGCCATCGCCCTGCTCGCCGCGCCGCTGAATGCGGAGGAGCCCGCCAAGCCGGTTATCCTCGCCCCGGGAGAAATCGTTGCGGCTGCCCCAGCCAAGGACTGGACGGCGATCCCGGCGTCTGACCTGCTGATCATGGATCTGGCGGCGGACGCGAAAGGCAAACCCCGCCGCGTGGTGATCCAGCTCATGCCTGCGCCGTTCAGCCAAGGATGGATCGGCAATGTCCGCAAACTGGCGGCTGCGCAGTGGTGGGACGGGACGAGTGTGAACCGTGTGCAGGACAATTATGTCGTGCAGTGGGGCGATGCGAGCGAGAAGAAGCCATTACCAGTGGGTTTGGCGGTGGTGCCTCAGAGTGAGTACACTTCGGACGCGACGCGCGCAGAGTCGGTGAGCCATGTGATGATGCGACTGAAAGCAGGATGGGATAGAGATATCTATTCGACTGGATTTGACATTTCGAACGGCTGGCCATTGGCGTCTGACGGTCACGACGAATACCCCGTCCACTGCTACGGCATGGTCGGCGTCGGGCGCGATATGCCGCCCAATACCGGCACTGGCGCCGAGCTTTACACCGTGATCGGCCATGCTCCGCGTCATCTCGATCGCAACATCGCGATTGTAGGCCGGGTGATCGAGGGGATCGAGCATCTCTCCAGCCTACCGCGCGGGACCGGCTCGCTGGGGTTTTATGAAACCGCCGAGGAACGCGTGCCGATCCGCTCCGTCCGCCTGGGTAACGATGTCAAAGAGCTGCCGAAATTCGAGTATCTCTCAACCGAGAGCGCCAGCTTTGCCGCCTATGCTGATGCCCGTGCCAATCGCCGCGATCCGTTCTTCATCCGGCCGTCGGGCGGCGCGGACATCTGCAACATTCCCGTGCCGGTGCGTCGGGCCAAACCCTGACCGAACGCATCACCCACACCGGCCCGTTGTGGCGCTGGACCGGCGGCACCAATGGCACGTGGCATTTCCTGACCATCGACGGCGAGGCCGGCGAGGTCTTGACCGCCACCGCGCTGATGCAGCGGCTGGAGACGGGCCGCCGCGCGGGGTTCGGCTCACTCAAGGTCAAGGCACAAATTGGCGAGAGCAGCTTCAACACCTCGGTATTTCCGAGCAAGGGCGCTGGCTGGATGCTCCCGGTCAAGGCCGCCGTCCGCAAGGCCGAAGGGCTGGCTGAGGGGGACACCGTGACGGTTACACTGGAAGTCTAGATCCGCTCCGCCTGCGCCACCGCATCGCTGGCCCGCATCGCGCTGACGATCCGGGTCAGATGGGCGAGATCCGAGACTTCCAGATCGACCTCGTATGACCCGAACATCTCATCGCGCTGGGTCATCTGGAGGTGGACGATATTGGCGCGGTTGCCCGCGAAAATCCCGGTCAACTCGGCCAGGGTGCCAGGGCGGTTGTAAAGCACCGCGCGCAGCCTGCCGATCGCGCCGGTGCTGCGATCACCCCATGACAGGTCCAGCCAATCGGCATCGACGCCATTGGCCAGCGTCAGACAATCGATCGAATGAACTTCCACCCCCTTGCCCGGATGGCGCAAGCCCACAATCCGGTCACCCGGGACCGGATGGCAGCAGTCGGCAAGCTGATAGGCCTTGCCCGAAGTGAGCCCGCGGATCGAGATCGCGCGTTCCTGCTTGGGCCAGACATCGGGCTCGGCCAATCCCGCCGCGCTGCCCGGGACCAGCGCTTCCATCACCGCGCGGTCATCCAGTTTGGCACTGCCGATCGCACCCATCAGCTCTTCCTCGCGGGTGAAGCCGAGCCGCTTGACTGCGTCCTTGACGGCCTTCTTGCCGATCTTGGCGGGCAGGCGCTCAGCAATCTCGTCAAACAGCTTCCGGCCGATCGCGGCGACTTCCTGGCGCTCTTTCTGGCGAACCGCGCGGCGGATCGCAGCCCGCGCCTTGCCGGTAACGACGAAGCCCAGCCATGACAATTGCGGCGAGGCACTGCGGCTCTTGATGATTTCCACCACATCGCCGTTGCCCAGCGGGGTGCGCAGCGGCATGTGCCGCCCGTTGATCTTGGCGCCGACCGCCAGATTGCCGAGATCGGTGTGGACGTCATAGGCAAAATCGATCGAGGTCGCGCCCTTGGGCAGCTGGTGCAGCGCACCCTTGGGGGTAAAGGCAAAGATCCGGTCCTGATAGATCGCCAACTTGGTATGCTCGAGCAGCTCCTCGGCATCGTGGCTGGCGTCGACAATCTCGATCAGATCGCGCAGCCAGCCGACCTGGCCATCGGGCTGGACCCCGCCCTGTTTGTAAGCCCAATGCGCGGCGAGGCCGAATTCATTGGTGCGGTGCATCGATCGGTCGCGGATCTGCACCTCCATCCGCATCGAGTTTTCATAGATCAGCGCGGTATGCAGGCTGCGATAGCCGTTCGATTTGGGGGTCGAGATGTAATCCTTGAACCGGCCCGGGATCATCTGCCAGGTCTGGTGGAGCACTCCCAGCGCCTTGTAGCTGTCTGCGGCGCTTTCGGTCAGCACCCGGAAGGCCATGATATCGGTGATCTGCTCGAACGAGACATGGCGCTCGGCCATCTTTTTCCAGATCGAGAAGGGATGCTTCTCGCGTCCCGAAACTTCCACCTTCAGTCCCGCCTCGGCCAGCGCCTGCTTGATCGCCAGCGCAATCGCATCGACCTGCCCGCCTTCCTGGCTGCGGATCTGGGTCAGCCGTCCGGTGATGGTGGCATAGGCCTCGGGCTCAAGCTGCTCGAACGCCAGCAGCTGCATCTCGCGCATGTATTCGTACATGCCGACGCGCTCGGCCAGCGGCGCGTAGATATCCATCGTCTCACGGGAAATCCGGCGGCGTTTGTCCTCGCTTTTGATGAAATGGAGCGTGCGCATATTGTGGAGCCGGTCGGCCAGCTTGACCAGCAGCACGCGCAGATCCTCGCTCATCGCCAAGAAGAACTTGCGCAGATTTTCCGCCGCGCGCTCATTCTCGGTCAGCGTTTCGATCTTGGAGAGTTTGGTTACCCCATCGACCAGCTTGGCGATATCCGGCCCGAACAGCTTCTCGATCTCGTCGATCGTTGCCAGCGTATCTTCCACCGTATCGTGAAGCAGCGCGGTGACGACCGTATCAATATCCAGCTTGAGTTCGGTCATCAGCCCCGCCACTTCGACCGGATGGCTGAAATAGGGATCACCGCTGGCCCGCTTTTGGGTGCCGTGCTTCTGGACCGTATAGACATAGGCGCGGTTCAGCACCGCCTCATCGGCGTCCGGATCATACGCTTTGACGCGTTCAACAAGTTCGTACTGGCGAAGCATTATTGTCTAGATGTGCGGATAAGTGTGTGCGGGGCAAGGGGAAAGCTACGAGCGAGGGCTGGAAGCGTCGATCTTGTAGGGATTGGGTGACAAAGGTGACACGGTGTCACCCAAGTGTCATCGCAACTTCTCTTTATATCGGAAGGGCTTGGCCCAGTTGGGTGACAGGCGTAACCCATGTGTCCGGGGCTGTTTATCGTTATTCTGGAATAAGTTAACCGTACAGGGTGACAGCTTGCGCGATTTAGACCGGATTTTGCCCCCGGACAGAGCGGCAGCAGTCGATCGCCTGGCAGGGAATTGAGTAGCAACATCGGCCAGCTTAAGCCAGATTTTGGCGCTGTAGGAAAGGGTCTCGCCGGTCCGCGCCAGGCCGCACTGGCCTGCGCCGGGCATCTTCCGCCTTGCCGGGAGAGTGACAACACGGCATTGGGTTGCACGGTGGTGGGGCCGATTGTTTGCACTCGCGAAGCGGAGTGCCAGTGTTTTGCGGATGTTTAAAGGGCCCAAATCGATGGCAATGCCAATCTCTTGACTGACCAATGGAGCGAAAGGCATCTGCGGCTGGCGATTGAGGCGGCGTGTGTGGCGCTGTGGTCATGGAATGTCGATGACAACAATCTCAGCATGGATCCGCGCGGCTTCGATTTGTGGGGAATGGCCCATTCCGCCTCGATCGGGTTCGAGGAATTATCGGCGAATATTCACCCGGCGGACCGCGACAGGGTGCGAGCAGCATTCGAGGCCACACGGTCGGTCGAGGGCTCGTATGAAATCGATTTTCGAATCATGGTCGGCGATGAAATCCGCTGGGTTTCTGCCAGAGGCCAAGGAGCCGATGCCGGGATCGTCAACCGGACGATGTTTGGCGTATTCCTCGATGTGACCGGCCGCAAGCAAGCCGAGGAAGGCAGCGAGTTGCTGGCCGGCGAAATGAGCCACCGCGTCAAAAATCTGATCGCGATCGCGACCAGCCTGACCGCCTTTAGCTCGCGATCGGCCCAGACTGTCGAGGGCATGACGAAGGTCCTGACCCAGCGCTTGGCGGCCCTGGGACGCGCCCATGATCTGGTGAGGCCGCTGCCAGACGCGCAAGGCACAGCCGCACTGCTGGGTGATCTGCTGAGCGTGCTGGTGGCACCATACGACGGCCACGGTGCTTTCAGCGGCCGAATTCGGGTGGCCGTTCCCCGCATGGGGGTCGGCGAGCGCACCGCGACCGCCCTCGCTATGGTCCTGCATGAGCTCGCGACCAATTCGGCGAAACATGGCGCGCTATCGCGTGAAACCGGGGCTCTGGACATAACCGGTACCAGCGACGACGACATTGTCAGACTTGTCTGGGCAGAAACCGGCGGCCCCGAAATATGCGAAACACCAGAGCTAAAAGGGTTCGGCAGCAAGATGGTGCAGATGAACATGGCCGGGCAACTGAACGGCTCGATCAAATACGACTGGCAACCGACCGGGCTGGTCGCCACTTTGGAAATGCGAGCTGCAGCCCTCGCCTGCTAGACCGCTCGGCGCCGGGCTGGCCTTTTTCGTAATCGAACTTTCGGAACCGGCCGGCGCGGCGCAATCGGGCGCGAAATCAGCTCCACGCCGCCTCAGGCGGCAGGCTCATCAGGATAGCGTCGACATTGCCGCCGGTTTTGAGGCCGAACAGCGTCCCGCGGTCATAAACCAGATTGAACTCGGCGTAGCGCCCGCGCCATTCCAGCTGCGTGCGCTTTTCCGCCTCGGTCCATTCCATCCCCATGCGGCGGCGAACCAGTATCGGAAATGAGGCCAGAAACGCCTCGCCCACGGCTTGCGTGAAGGCGAAGTTCTTCTCCCATTCAGCTTCATCGCTGCAATTCAGATGATCGTAGAAGATCCCGCCGACGCCGCGGTGGACGCCGCGGTGGGGGATATAGAAATAGTCGTCGGCCCACTTCTTGAACCGGTCGTAGTATTCCGCGCCGTGGGCATCGCAGGCGGCCTGGTAAGCGGCGTGGAAATCGGCGGTGTCCTCGGCATAGGGGATCGGCGGATTGAGATCGCCGCCGCCGCCAAACCAGGCTTTGCTGGTGGTCAGGAATCTTGTGTTCATATGCACGGCGGGCACATGCGGGTTGGCCATATGCGCAACCAGGCTGATACCGGTGGCGGTAAAGCCCGGGCTATCGTCGCTCGCGCCATTGATGGTTGCGGCAAAACCGGGCGCAAAGGCTCCGCTGACTGTGGAGATATTGACGCCGACTTTCTCGAACACCCGGCCCTTCATCAACCCCATCGTGCCGCCGCCCCCATCGGGGCCGTCCTCGGTCTCGCGCTTCCACGGCGTGTAGGTGAAGGCCGCCTCGCTCCCGGCCTCGCGCTCGATGCTCTCGAACTCGGCGCAAATGCGGTCACGAAGGATCGCGAACCAGGTCGCAGCGCGGGCGGTGTAGGGGGTCCAGTCAGTCATCAGCTGCGCTTGCCAAATGCGGCGCGCTACGGCAAGCGTGGCAGATGGTTCCCTTTTCGTTCGCAGATCAGGATTTCGCGCTGGTGCAGGGCCGCGCGCTTTATTGGGGCCGCGAGAATGCGCTGCTGGTGGCCGATCTCCACCTTGAAAAGGCGAGCTTCTTCGCCCGGTTCGGTCAGATGCTGCCGCCCTATGACAGCCGCGAGACGCTGGAGCGGATTGCGCTGGCGATCCGCGAAACGGGCGCGCGGCGGGTGTTTACGCTGGGTGATAATTTCCACGATGCGGGCGGCGCAGAGCGGCTTGAGCCGCATGCCGCCGGAATGCTCGCCGCGCTGACCCGCGCGACCGACTGGGTGTGGATCACGGGCAATCACGATTCGGGCAGCGAAGGGGCGCCGGGCGGAACCGAACTGGCCGAGCTGGCAGTGAACGGGCTGTTGCTGCGCCATGAAGCCCTGCCGGGCGAGACTCGGCCCGAGCTTTCCGGGCATTTCCACCCCAAGCTCAAGATCACGGCGCGCGGCCGCAGTATCACCCGGCCCTGCGCTGTGGTGAGCGAGCGCAAGCTGATCCTCCCCGCTTTTGGTGCGCTCACCGGCGGCATGAATGCCGCCGACCCCGCGATCATCGCGGCGATGCAGCCCGCGCGCAGTGTCGATGCGGTGTTGAGTGCCCAAGGGCGACTGGTGCAATACCCCTTGTGGCGAGCGGCAGCCTAACCCTCTTCCCACTAGCCGCGATTCCCACTAAGGACGCGCGCAGAGTTCAATTTCAGGAGATTCTACTATAGCACCCCCACCCCGGCGTATGCTGCAGCCCCCGACCAAGAGCGGGCCGCGCTTCAATACCATGATCACGTCTGACAAAGTCCGCGTCATTGACGAAACCGGCGAGAATATCGGCGTGATGTACACCCGCGAGGCGATCGAACAGGCCGCTGGCGTGGGTCTTGATCTGGTTGAAGTGTCCCCCAACGCCGATCCGCCGGTTTGCAAGTTCCTCGATGTCGGCAAGTTTCGATATGAGGCGCAGAAGAAGGCCAATCTCGCCCGCAAATCGCAAAAGACGCAAGAGATCAAAGAGATCAAGATGCGTCCGAATATCGACGATCATGATTACGACGTCAAAATGCGCAGCGTGAACCGCTTCATCGACGAGGGTGACAAGGTCAAGATCACCCTGCGGTTCCGCGGCCGCGAACTTTCGCATCAGCAACTCGGCATGAACCTGCTCAAACGGGTCCAGGACGATACCGCCGAAGTGGCCAAGATCGAGGCCTATCCCCGCATGGAAGGCCGTCAGATGCTGATGGTGCTCTCGCCGAAGTAAGACTGTTTGTTTTGTGCGCTATTCGCATCCGCAAATAGCTTGCAACACCAGCCCGCTCCCCCGGCCCGACCACCCACAGGGTACCATTAACGGGTGGTCGGGCCGGGGGAGCGGGCTGGTGTTGCAAGGTCAGGCCGGATGGCCTGACCGCACCCGAACAAACTATGCGGGCTCCCATAACTCGATCGCGTTGCCTTCCGGGTCGTGGATGCGGGCGAATCTGCCGACGGCAGGGTCGTCCCATTCCGCGCGGCGCTCCGCCGCAATTCCTGCCCCGACAAGCCGCGCCACCAGCGCATCGAGGCCGCTGACCCGGAAATTGATCATGAAGGCCTTGTCGGCGGCAAAGTAATCGCTGTCCTGCGCAAACGGCGCGAACACCGTTTCGCCGCCCGCCGCCTGCCAGGTCCATTCGCCGGCGGATTCGCCCGTTCCCGAACAGCCTGCGCCAACGCCCAGCATGTCGCGGTACCATGCGGTCAGTGTATCGGGATCATGGGCACGGAAAAACAGTCCGCCCAGCCCCAGCACCCTGCCCGCATCATTGTTGTGCGCCGCCATGTCCGCTTCCCTTTCGCTGCATTGGCAATAAGGCTAGGCGGGAGGCAGCACAGCTTCAAGGGGGATCGGGATGACTGCACGCCGCATCGGCTTCTGGCTCGGTATCGCCGGTTTCCTTGTGACGTTGCTGGTCAGCCCGCCCGCCGGGATGCCGCAGACGGCCTGGTCCACCGCAGGGCTGGTGTGGTGGATGGCGGCGTGGTGGATGAGCGAGGCGATGCCGCTTTCGGCCACCGCCTTCCTGCCCTTCATCGTGCTGCCGCTGCTGGGCGTGGCCGACGCGAACAAGACCGCTGCGGCCTATTATTCGCCGATCATGTTCCTGTTTCTGGGCGGAGCGTTTCTTGCCCTCGCCATTGAGCGGACCGGGCTGCACCGGCGGCTTGCCCATGCGATCCTCGGGCTGGCGGGGGCGAAAAGCTGGCAGTTGCTGCTCGCGGTGATGAGCGCCACCGCGCTGATCTCGATGTTCATCTCGAACACCTCGACCGCGCTGATCATGATGCCGATGGCGCTGGCGATGCTGGCTTCGGGCGGGGTCAAGCAGGGCGAAACAACTGGGATTGGCGGCGCGCTGCCGATGGGAATTGCCTTTGCCGCCTCGATCGGCGGGCTTGGCACCATGGTCGGCTCACCCACCAATGCGATCGCGGCCGGCCTCCTCGACAAAAGCCTCGGAGTGAAAATCAGCTTTGCCGAGTGGAGCCTCTATGGCATTCCCATCGTCATCCTCGCGGTGCCGCTGGCGGCGCTGATCATCGCCCGGGTCCAGCATCTGGGCGAAGACCGCTTCGATCCCGTCGCCGCCCGCGCCTCGATCGCGCAAAGCCCGGCCTGGTCGGTCCCTGAAAAGCGTCTGGTCCCGGTGTTCGTGCTGACCGTGCTGGCCTGGGTAACGCTGCCGATCACGGCCGGCTATTTCCCCAAGAACAGTCTGGTTGATGGGACCGTGGCGGCAGTCGCTGGCCTGGCGCTGTTCGTGATCCCCGACGGGACCGGCCGCAAGATGCTGAACTGGAACGAGGCCAACCGCGCGCCCTGGGATGTCGTGTTGCTGTTTGGTGGAGGCCTGGCGTTGGCGATGGGCATGACTGCCTCGGGCCTGGCCGACTGGCTCGGGCTGATGTTGCTGCCGCTCAAGTCCGTGCCTCTGCCGATTGTCGCGCTGGTGCTGGTCGGGTTCGTGGTGCTGGTGACCGAATTTGCGAGCAACGTCGCCGCCGCCAGCGGGATCATGCCGGTGGTCGGCGCGCTGGTTTTCGCGCTGGGGGCGGATCCGATCCTGCTGGCGCTGCCCGCCGCGCTTGCCGCCAGCTGGGGTTTCATGCTGCCATCGGGGACCGGCCCCAATGCGATCGCCTGGGCCACCGGACATATAGCGATGCCGCGGGTGCTGCGCGCCGGGCTGTTGCTCGATATTGCGGGCGTGTTCCTGCTGGTCGGTGTGGTGTGGGGGATTACCGCGCTGAGATAGCTGGCGTCGCCGCCACCTTCCGGTTACAGACGAAACCAGTTTCATGTCTCCCGCACAGGATACCCCATGTCTGATACCCCGACATCTGCTCCGACCCAGCCCCGCAAGCCCAAGGCCGAAGTCCTGACCATCGGCAACCACCGGCTCAAGCCCGCCACGCTGATGATGGGGCACGGCTATGATCCGGTGCTGTCCGAGGGCAGCCTCAAGCCGCCGATCTTCCTGACTTCGACCTTTGCCTTCGCCAGCGCGGCTGAGGGCAAGCGCTTTTTTGAAGGCATCACCGGCAAGCGGCCGGGCGGGGCCGAGGGGCTGGTCTATTCGCGCTTCAACGGTCCCAACCAGCAGATCCTCGAGGGGCGCCTCGCATTATGGGACGGCGCGGAGGAATCGCTGGTCTTCTCCAGCGGCATGTCGGCGATTGCCACGCTGCTGCTGGCGTTCTGCAGCAAGGGCGATGTGATCGTTCATTCAGGACCGCTTTATGCTGCGACCGAAGGCTTCATCGCCCGCACCCTGTCGCGCTTCGG
>JBKJTN010000023.1:0-34067 GCA_046590275.1 Novosphingobium sp. | reverse complement strand
AAATAATGCGCTTCCCGTCGAGAAATCGCCGGTATTTGCGCTGCACTTTTTTGCGATGGACTTGCTCCATCACAAAGATGCTGTCGGCCCATGCCAAAAGCTCCAGTGACAACGGCTGGATAGCGTCTGTGTTTGTCCCAGCAGATTCGACTTCCAGCCCGGGCCAATCGGTGAATATTTGTTCGGCAGTCGGGCTGCGCAGCTTGTTTTGGCTACAGACGAAGAGGAACCGCTGCAATGACTTGTCGACGACGCAGCCTCAGGCCGCCTCTTCCGCCTTGTCGCCCTTGAGCACCTGGATCGGCTGCTTCTTGCCCTCAACCACATCACGATCAACCACCACTTCGGCGAGGTTTTCGGTTGTAGGCAGATCAAACATCGTATCGAGCAGGATGCTCTCCACGATCGAGCGCAGCCCGCGCGCGCCGGTTTTGCGCTCGATCGCCTTTTCGGCAATTGTTTCGAGTGCATCGGCGGTGAACGTCAGCGCCACATCTTCCAGATCGAACAGCTTGGCATATTGCTTGACCAGCGCATTCTTGGGCTCGCTCAGGATCTTGACCAGCGCCTCGATATCAAGGTCTTCCAGAGTCGCTATCACCGGCAGCCGGCCAACGAATTCGGGGATCAGGCCGAATTTGAGCAGGTCTTCCGGTTCGGCCTTTTGCAGAAGTTCGCCCACTCGGCGCTTGTCAGGATCGGCAACATGCGCACCAAACCCGATCGAGCGCTTTTGCAGGCGGTCGGAGATGATTTTTTCAAGACCCGCGAACGCCCCGCCGCAGATGAACAGGATGTTGGTGGTGTCGACCTGAAGGAATTCCTGCTGCGGATGTTTGCGCCCACCTTGCGGGGGAACAGAGGCGGTGGTGCCTTCCATTAGCTTGAGCAGCGCCTGCTGCACCCCCTCACCCGAAACGTCGCGAGTGATCGAGGGATTTTCCGCCTTGCGGCTGATCTTGTCGATCTCGTCGATATAGACGATCCCGTGCTGGGCCTTCTCGACGTTGTAGTCACTGGACTGGAGCAGCTTGAGGATGATGTTTTCAACATCCTCGCCAACGTAGCCGGCCTCGGTCAAAGTGGTGGCATCAGCCATCGTGAATGGCACATCGAAAGTCTTGGCGAGCGTCTGGGCGAGCAGCGTCTTGCCGCAGCCGGTTGGGCCGACCAGCAGGATGTTGGACTTTGACAGCTCAACCTCACCGCCCTTGCCGCTGTGCTTGAGGCGCTTGTAGTGGTTATGCACCGCCACCGAGAGCACGCGCTTGGCCCGGTCCTGGCCGATGACATAATCGTTGAGCGTGGCGAAGATATCGCGCGGAGTGGGTACCCCGCCGTCTTTCTTGCCGGCGATCCCCGCTTTCGTCTCCTCGCGGATGATATCATTGCACAGCTCCACGCATTCATCGCAGATGAACACGGTGGGGCCTGCAATAAGCTTGCGTACCTCGTGCTGCGACTTCCCGCAGAAGCTGCAGTAGAGGGTGCTTTTGGCATCGGAGCCGGTCAGTTTGGTCATGCGTTATCCTGTGGTCCCGGATGGGACGGACTCGCCGAATCAACTCCGGCAAGCATTATTTTCAATCCTGCCCCTAACATGGGGAAGCTTGCAAGGGGCTGAAGCGGCAAGGTTCATTAATCGTTAGCGGCCTCAATCCTTCTTGCCGTCCTTTTCAGCGTCCGGACGGGTTTCAAATACCTTGTCGACCAAGCCAAATTTCATCGCTTCTTCCGCTTCCAGGAAGGTGTCGCGGTCCATAGCCTTCTCGATCTCGTCCAGCTTTTTGCCGGTGTATTTGACATAAAGTTCGTTCATCCGCGCCTTGATCCGCAGGATTTCGCGAGCCTGGATTTCAATATCAGAAGCCATCCCGCGCGCCCCGCCCGAAGGCTGGTGGACCATGATCCGCGCGTTGGGCAGCGCGATCCGCATCCCCGGCTCACCAGCCGCGAGCAGGAAGCTGCCCATCGATGCGGCCTGACCAATGCAAACGGTCGAGACCTTGGGGCGGATATATTGCATCGTGTCATGGATCGCCATGCCCGCCGTAACCGCGCCGCCGGGCGAGTTGATATACATCGAAATGTCCTTCGCCGGGTTTTCCGATTCGAGGAACAGCAGCTGCGCGACAATCACCGAAGCCATGTTATCCTCAACCTCGCCGGTCACGAACACGATGCGTTCGCGCAGCAGGCGGCTGAAAATGTCAAAGCTGCGCTCGCCCCGGCTGGTCTGTTCGACTACCATCGGGATAAGCGCGCCGGTGACCGGATCGTGCGAAAACTTACCTTGGGCGGAATTGTGGCCGAACAGATCGATCATGGGAATCCTCTATGTTTGCAGCCGCTATGTCGCGTGTGGAAGCGCGTTGTTCAAGGGCATTAACCCATTGCCGGGTGAGAATGGCTTGCACTGATTGCGCAATCACCCCAGCATCATGCTTAACAAGGGGATCCGCAATGAAATATCTGCTGTTACCGCTGCTGTCGCTGACCGGTGCTTGCGCCGCTATTCCCCGTGCGGATCTTGCCTCCCCCGCCGGCCAAACTGCGGCCTATCTCCAGCGAATCGATGCGATTGACGATCACGGGCCGCAGCTGAATGCGGTGATCGCGATCAACCCAAATGCGTTGCGCGATGCAGCCGCTGCCGGTCTGAAAGGCGGACCATTGGCCGGCAAGGCGGTGTTGGTGAAGGACAATATCGAAACGCGCGATGCGATGGCTACTACCGCCGGAAGCCTTGCCCTCAAAGATAACATCACCGGCCGCGATGCCCCATTGGTTGCACGGTTGCGCGCTGCGGGCGTGGTGATTCTGGGCAAGACCAACCTCAGCGAATGGGCCAATATCCGCTCGACCCGTTCATCCAGTGGGTGGAGCGCGATCGGTGGGCAAACCAAAAATCCGCATGCGCTTGACCGAACTCCCTGTGGTTCATCCTCGGGCAGCGGCGCAGCAGTGGCGGCCGGGCTGGCCTGGGCGGCAATCGGCACCGAGACCGACGGATCGATCACCTGCCCCGCCTCAGTCAATGGGATCGTCGGCTTCAAGCCCACCGTCGGCATGGTTAGCCGAACTCACGTTGTGCCGATCAGCCATAGTCAGGACACCGCTGGACCCATGGCGACGAGCGTGAAGGACGCAGCCCTGCTCCTTACCGCCATCGCTGGCAGCGATCCGGCGGACAAGGCTACAATAAATGCTGATGCCCATCTGGTGAACTTTGCCGCCGGGCTCGATGCCGCGAACCTCAAGGGCATGCGGATCGGCGTGCTGCGCAAACAGGCAGGCAGTCACGAACGGCTGACCTTGGTGTTCGAGGCGGCTTTGGCCGATCTGCGCAATGCCGGGGCCGAGCTGGTCGAGATCAACACGGACTTTGACGATTCCATGTTCAACGATGAAGGCACTGTGCTTTACTATGAGCTGCGTGAGGATCTGGGCGCCTATCTGCGCGGCCTGCCCGGCAACCCGCCGATCCGCAGCCTGGCCGATGCAATTGCGTTCAACAAGGCCCACCCGGAGGAGCTGCGCTGGTTCGGGCAGGAGACTTTCGAAAAGGCCGAAAATACGACCGACCGCGCGGCCTACGAAAAAGCCCGCACCAATTCGTTGCGGCTGGCAGGCAAGGACGGCATCGATAAGCTGCTGGTCGACCACAAGATAACCCTCCTGCTCGCGCCCACCGAGGGGCCGGCCTGGGTGATCGATCTGGTGGGCGGCGATCATTACACTTCGGTCGGCGCTGGCAGCCTTGCCGCAATCGCCGGTTACCCGCACCTGACCGTGCCGATGGGCGCGGTCGACGGCCTGCCGGTGGGGCTGAGCTTCATCGGGGCCGCCTGGGACGACAAACGCGTGCTGGAAGCAGGCGCGGCCTATGAGCGGGCTCGAACGACAAAAGTGCCGGTGCCGGGAATGAAGCGGTGGGGTGAATAGGGGATTTCCGCAGCCGGATGGCCTGTAAAACGGAGGGAGAACTAGGGATGACTAATGGAACTCGACTGGGCGGATGCCTGTGCGGCGCAGTTCGCTATTCAGTTGCGTGGCCGCCCATGTTGATCGCAACATGTCAGTGCAGTCATTGCCAAAAGTCATCGGGCTCGGCGCTCACGGTGATTGGTCTGGTCAGTGGTGACGCCCTGGAACTGACAGGCGAACTTTCAACCTATGACGATGTAGGCGATAGCGGCAACCCGCTCTACCGGCGTTTTTGCGGCAAATGCGGTTCGCCGGTCGTGTCCGATCTGGGCGGCGACCAGGCCGGCAAGGTCCGCATCATCAGGATGGGTTCGCTTGATGATACTTCCGGTGTGGAACCTGCAGTGCATTACTGGACAAACAGTGGACAAGACTGGATGGTGCTGCCCAACGCCGGACAACGGCTTGAGCGGCAATAAGGCGATTACTCTGGCCCGGCTGGAGTTCAACCTGCCCGGGAAGGTGCCAGATAGCTCGACACGCTGCATCGGTTCCGTCCGTTTCGTTTGGCTGAATACAAGCCGAGGTCAGCGTCTTTGATCCAATCGACATAGGTTTCGAAGCCGTCTGCCAGCACAGCGATACCAAAGCTTGCTGTTACCCGTAATTGAGAATTGGAATCGAACGACGTTTGCTCGATCAGGGCGCGAATCCGTTCCGCGGCCGCGACAGCTTCATTCAGATCGGCGCCGATCAGCAGCACCGCGAATTCCTCGCCGCCAAGCCGGCCGAAGGAATCTGTTGGACGCAAGCTTGCCGAAAGGCTGGCCGAGACGGTTTTCAAGACCTCGTCACCCATCCCATGGCCATACAGATCATTGACCCGTTTGAAATGATCGAGATCGAACACGATCAAAGCGCTTTCGACGCGATGCCGGTTCCAGATCGAAATCGCTGATTGGGCCTCAACCGAAAACGCACTTCGCGTCATTGCCCCGGTCAGACCATCGACCGCAGCAATCCGGCGCAACTCCAGCTGCTGAATGACGATCCCGCCAAGCTGGCAAAGCAGGTCAATCTCCTCAACGCTGAAGTCTCTCGGTTTGGTGTCGATCGCGCATAACGAGCCGACATGGTACCCGTCTGGCGTGATCAACGGCACGCCGGCATAGCTTCGAATGTGGGGATCACCGGTAACCAGCGGGCTGGACCGGAACCGCAAATCCAAACGGGCGTCGGGCACAATCGTCGGCGTAGATTACTGGATCGTGTAAGTGCAGAATGAAATGTCGCGAGGCGTTTCGCAGACCGATAGCCCTTGCTTTGATTTGAACCACTGGCGGTTATCATCGATGAGTGAAATCGCTGAAATCGGAACCTTCAGCAGCGTCTTTAGCAAGAGGGTGATCTGATCGAAACCCGGTTCAGGGCGAGTGTCCAACACCTCGTAACGGCGCAGGGCGGCTAGTCTGGCAGGTTCATCGCAGAGTTGGGCCCTGGCGCTGAACAATGGAATCAAATTGGGACGATTGCTGGCTTTCATCGTCGAGAAGAACGGTACCGCCGATAATTCTTTCAGCTTGGTCCGATAAAACCCGAAAACGGCCCGGCGCATCACTGCACCGGGCCGCTCGGTTTAATGGCCGCTCTGTGACAAGCGGCGACAGATAAGTTACTTCTTGGGCGCGGCCTTCTTGGCGGGAGCCTTCTTTGCTTGCGCAGCCTCGGCCTTGGGCGCCGCTTCCTTCTTAGGGGCGGCGGCCTTCTTGGCAGACTTTTCCTCAACCGGAGCAGCCTCGGCCTTCTTTGCGGGAACCTTCTTCGCCGCAGCCTTCTTAGCCGGCTTGGCAACAGGAGCAGCCGTATCTTCCGCTTCAATTGCTGCTTGCAGCTCGTCCTTGGTTACGGTCCGTTCGGTGATTTCGGCCTTGTCGAACAGGAAATCGACGACCTTGTCTTCATAGAGCGGCGCACGCAGTTGGGCGGCAGCGAGCGGCTCGTTCTGGATATACTCCATGAACCGCTGACGGTCCTCCTGGCGGTACTGCTGCGCGGCCTGCTGCATGAGCATGCCCATTTCCTGGCTGGTCACTTCGACGCCATTGGCCTGGCCGATTTCCGAGAGTAGCAAGCCGAGCCGGACGCGGCGCACGGCGATCGCACGGTAATCGTCCTTCTCGTCCTCGATTTCCTTCATCGCAGCCACCGGATCTTCCTCGTTGCTGACTTCCTGGGTCAGCTGCTGCCAGATCTGGTCAAACTCTGCCTCGACCATCGTCGGCGGCACGTCAAAGCTGTGACCGGCGGCCAACTGATCGAGCAGTGCGCGCTTCATCTGGGTGCGCGTCTGACCGGCGGTTTCCTGTTCCAGCTGCCCGCGCAGCAGACCCTTCAACTGATCGAGGCTTTCGAGACCGAGTGTCTTGGCGAAATCCTCGTCGATCTTGGTTTCGCCGGCGACCTTCACTGCCTTGACGGTGATGTCGAACGTGGCGTCCTTGCCCTTGAGCTCTGCAGCCTGATATTCAGCCGGGAAAGTGACGGTGATAACCTTCTCGTCGCCGGCCTTGACGCCGACCAGCTGCTCTTCAAAGCCGGGAATGAAGCGGCCCGCGCCCAGTTCGAGCGCCTGATCTTGGCCGGCGCCGCCTTCGAACGGCACGCCGCCAACCTTGCCGAGGAAGTCGATGATCAGCTGGTCGCCGTTCTCGGCCTTCTTGCCCTTCTTAGCATCGACAAAGCTCTTCGAACCCGAGGCCAGCTTGGCCACCTGCTCGTCAACTTCGGCTTCGCTGACCGGAACGATCAGCTTTTCGAGCTTCAGACCATCGAGCGTCGGCGCTTCGATCGTCGGCAGCACTTCCAGCGCCACGGCGATCTCGGCATCCTTGCCTTCTTCATAGCCATCGCCCAGCGAAACCTGGGGCTGCATGGCGGGACGCAGCTGATGCTTGGCCATCAGGCTGTCCATCGCCTCGCGAATCGAAGTGTTGAGCGCTTCCTGATGGAGCGAAGGGCCGTGCATCTTCTTGAGCAGATTGGCAGGAACCTTGCCGGGGCGGAAGCCAGGCATCCGCACGGTCGGCGCGATTTTCTTGACCTCGCCCTCGATCCTGGCGGCGATATCCTTGGCCGCAATCGTCACCGTATAGGCGCGCTTCAATCCTTCGTTGGTGGTCTCAACAATCTGCATGACAATGAAAGCCTTCTAAATCCTGTGTTGCTGCGGCGGCCCGTGCTGCCGCAACGAATTGAGCCAAAACGAAACTGGTGCGGGCGAAGGGACTCGAACCCCCACATCGTAAGATACTGGTACCTAAAACCAGCGCGTCTACCAATTCCGCCACGCCCGCAGCCCGACGAAGCCATAAAAACAGGCGTCATAAAAACAGGGCTGGCCCTTATAAGCACTAACGCAAAAGGGCAAGGCCCGTGGGTTGTATGATCCAATGGCAGCGCCCACCTGTTAGCCTTAGCGAAGGAACAGACAGTCATGGCCACGCAGCCCGAACCGAAACCGGACCGGATCAACCCCCAGTCGCCGCCCGAAACGCCGGCCCAGCCCGCCCCCGCCGAATCGCCCCCCTATTCGCCGGGCGAGGCCGAGCCGGTGGCACCGGACTTCGATCAGCCGGGCACCCATCCAGACGAATTCTAGGCGCTCAACCCGATCAGCGCAGCGATCCGGGCGATCGTGCCCAGTTCGCGGCGTGTTGATGGCGGTGCGCGCACCGCAACTGGGCATTCCAGGCAATAGGCTTGCGCGCCGCGCGTACCAAGCAGCCGTTCCACCTCCGCCAATGCCTGACCGAGCAATTCACGCTGGCCCGTCGCAGCCATCCCGACGAGGTCCTGCCCTTCGCTGGGCGCAGAATCTTCTTCATCGCCGGTAAACGCACTCATCAGCGAGTCGTAGGGGTTTGCGTCCTGGCCTTTGAACTCGGCGTGCCATGCGCCGTCCTTGAGCCCAGCCTGCTTGGCGGCAAAGGCCAGCGCGTCGTCCAGTCCGCCGAACTGATCAACCAGCCCGTTTTGCCGCGCAGTTCCGCCATCCCAGACCCGGCCTTGAGCGATCGCGTCAACTTGCGCGGGTGTCTTGCCGCGCGCCTTGGCGACCAGGCTGATGAAGCGCGAATAACCGCTTTCGACATTGGCCTGAAGCATCGCGTCGACTTCGGGGGTGAAGCCGGTAAATAAATCGGGCTGGCCGGACAGAGGCGTGGTTCGCACGCCATCGCCATTGACGCCGTATTCCGCTAGCACGCGTTCAAAACTGGGTATCACCGCAAAAATGCCGATCGAGCCCGTAACGGTCCCGGGTTCGGCAAAAATCCTCACCGCCGGGGTTGCGACCCAGTACCCACCGCTGGCCGCCATATTGGCCATCGAGACAGTAACCTTCTTGCCTCCGCCCCCGCTCGCCTTGAAGCGCTCCAACGCAGAGCGGATCGCTTCTGACGCCAAGACCGAGCCGCCCGGCGAGTCAACCCGCAGCACCAGCGCCGGTGCATCATCGCTGCTCGCTTCGTCGATCAACTTGGCGATCCGATCGCCTCCTGCCGTCCCGGGGCCGGCCTTGCCGTCAACGATCTCGCCGGCAACCGTGATTACCGGAATCGCTTTGCCCGGCGTTTCAGGATCATTTGCGGCCAACCAGACCTTGTAGTTGGTATGGGCAAATTTACCGGGCAGCTTATCGAGCGGATCGTTGCCGACGATTTCGGCTACGCGGGCCCCGAAATCAACCCGGTTGCCAATGCGGTCGACCAGCCCTGCTGCCTTGGATGCCTCTGCCAAATTTCCCTGCGCTGCCGCAAGCCAGGCGACTGGATCGGCAGTAACACGAGCAATGTCCGCCTTGGGCCGGGCCTTGGCGACATCGGCTTGCCAGTCATCCCAGATCATCGCGTAAAGCGCGCGGCGGGCTTCCTTCGATGGCGCGGACTGATCGTTGCGGAGATAGGGCTCGACGTAGTCCTTAAATGTTCCAACCCGGTAGACATGCGCATTTATTTTCAGTTTTTCCAGCAGCTTGCCATAGTACAAATTGTGACCGCCCGGCCCGGCCACAATGGCTCCACCCATCGGATCGACCCAGACCTCACTGGAATGGGCGGCCAGCATCACGCCATCGTCGCCGTAGCCGACCGCAAAAGTCAGCACCGGCTTCTTCGCAGCGCGGACCGTATCAAGCGCAGCGCCTACTTCCTGCATATGGACCAGCCCGCCGCCAACGAACCGCGACAGATCGAGGACCACCGCCTTGATGCGGTCGTCTGCGGCCGCAGCCCGGATCGACCGGGCGAGGTCGCGGGCCCGATATTCCTTCACCGGAGCCTGCTGGGACAGCAGTAGTTCCAGCGGATCCATTATCGCAGGCTCTTCGACCACCGCTCCATCAAGCTTGATCAGCAGCGCGCCTTCGCGGACCTGGCCCACGCTGGGGCGGGCGGTCAGTGCGGCGTAGAGCAGCAGGAAGAACAGCAGCATGAGCATCAACACCATGCCATCCTTGATGGCGACAAGCAGATGCCAGACCTTGCGGGCGAAAATCATTAAAACTCCTCTGCGCTTTGGCACTATCTAGGGTGCGTTCGTCCCGATAGCAAAGTTACTTGAGCAATTGACCGGGTGCGACTAGGGAACTGCCTTTAATGACATCATCCCAACCATCCGCTTCAGGCCGCTATCCAGCAGGCGCTGCGGCGTTTCCGCATCGTGACCTGCTCGGCCTTTCGGCCCTTGCGCCCTGGGAGATACTGTTCCTGCTCGACGAGGCGGAGCAATGGGTGGAACTTAACCGCCAGCCGCAAAAGCGCGATGACCGGCTAGCCGGGCTGACGATCATCAACGCCTTTTTCGAAAACTCGACCCGGACCCTGTTGTCATTCGAGATCGCAGGCAAGCGGCTTGGCGCGGATGTCGTCAACATGCACGCTGCCCAATCGAGTGTGAAAAAGGGCGAGACGCTGATCGATACGGCGCTGACGCTGAACGCCATGCGAGCTGATGCGATGGTTATCCGCCACGGCAGCTCCGGCGCAGTGCAGCTGATCGCCGGAAAGGTCGATTGCCCAGTGCTGAATGCGGGCGACGGTCAGCACGAGCACCCGACCCAAGGCCTGCTCGATGCGCTGACGATTCGTTCGGCCAAAGGCGACATTGGCAAGCTGACCGTGACGATCTGCGGCGATATCCTCCATAGCCGGGTCGCTCGCTCAAACATCCATTGCCTGACGACATTGGGCGCCGAAGTGCGCGTCTGCGCCCCGCCAGCGCTGATGCCAGCCGGGATCGAACATCTTAAGGTCACGCCGTTGACCGATTTCGATGCCGCGCTGGATGGCGCCGATGTGGTGATGATGCTGCGGCTTCAGCAAGAGCGGATGCAAGGGCAATTCATCCCCAGCCCGCGCGAATATCGCCACCTTTACGGGCTGACGATGGAGCGGCTGGCCAAAGCCAGGCCTGATGTGCTGGTGATGCATCCCGGCCCGATGAACCGCGGGGTGGAGATCGACAGCAATGTGGCCGATCTTGCCAATAGCGGAACCGGCGCCCGATCGGCGATCACCCGCCAGGTCGAGATGGGCGTCGCGATGCGCATGGCCTGTCTGGACGTGCTGACCCGGAAAGCGCGCGGCGTGGAGGGTTGGTCATGAGCATTGCCCGGCCGCTGACCATCACCAACGGCTTGCTCGTCCTGCCATCCGGTGAGCCCAGCAAGGGTGCGATCCGCTGCGAAGGCGGACTGATCGCCGCGCTGGGCGATGCCACGCCGCAGGACGGCGACCGGGTGATCGATGCAAAGGGCGCGCTAATCGCGCCGGGGCTGGTCGATCTGGGTGTTTTCGCGATCGACAAGCCAGCATTCCAATTCGGCGGGATCACCCGCGCGGGTCTGATGCCAGACCAGGCCCCGCCGCTCGACCATCCAGCCCGAGTTCGCTTTGCCGCGCAGTCGGGCAAGCCCGATCTTTGGGTTCATCCGCTGGCCGCTGCAACCCGCGGCCTTGTTGGCGACGAGCTGGCCGAGCTCGCCCTGATGCGCGATGCCGGTGCGCGCGCGGTCAGCACTGGGCGGCACTGGATCGCCGATTCTGGCACCATGCTTCGGCTGCTGAGTTATGCGGCAATGCTGGGGCTGGTCGTCGTCAGCCATGCCGAAGATGGCGGGCTGACCGGCTCTGCGGTCGCCACAGCCGGGGAAACCGCCACCAGGCTGGGGCTGCCTGCGGCTCCTGCCGAGGCTGAGGCTCTGGCGATTGCACGTGACATCGCGCTGGCTGAACTGGCGGGCGCGAAGCTCCACTTTCGCCAGGTGACCACGGCGGCAGGGCTGGCGCTGGTGCGCTCGGCCAAGGTACGGGGACAGGCGGTTACAGCCGGGGTTACTCCGGCGCATTTTATGCTTTCAGACATTGCCACGAGCGATTTCCGCACTTTTGCCCGCCTGTCCCCGCCCCTGCGGGCCGAGGCAGACCGCCAGGCGGTGCTTGCCGCGCTGGCCGACGGCACGATCGACGTCATTTCATCGGGGCACGATCCGCGCGGGCCGGAAGACAAGCGACTGCCCTTTGCCGGTGCCGAACCGGGCATGGCCGGGGCCGAGGTACTTCTGCCGCTGACACTGGGGCTGGTCCGTGACGGCGTGATCGACATGGCCCGCGCCTTTGCCCTGCTGGCCGGCAACCCGGCTGCGCTGCTGGGTGTCAACGCGGGCAGGCTGATGGTCGGGGCCGAAGCCGATCTCGCGCTGATCGAGCCGGACCGGCCGTGGATCGTCGATTCGGACAAGATGGCTGCTACTGCAGGCAACACGCCATTTGATCGGCTGCCCGTTCAGGGCCGGGTTAGAGCGCTGTTCAAGGGCGGTGCGCCGATCGAACTATAGAAAAACCCCTCGGCTTGCGCAGAGGGGGTTTTCATTTTCGGGTACTCAAACTTTAAGCGGATCAACGGCGAGCCAGCTTCATCGTTACGCCACTGTGCGCCAGCGCTGGCTTGTTCGGGACCGTCGCCCGGCTTGGCAACGCGGTATAGGCGAAGCAAGCGCCGCCGCGTGCTTTGACGCTGGAGCACATTCCCAAAGCCGAACGGGCGCTAAACCCGGCTGCAGCAACGCGCCAGAAATTCTTGCCGTTCACAACCGCTGGCGTGATCGTCATTCGATAGCTGCGCAGGCTGGGATGGCGCGCAGCAAAGATACCCCAGGCACGGCGCGCGCCCTGAGCGCTGGAAAAGCTTCCCATCTGGACCAGGTGTGAGCCGTTGGCTGCCACAGCGCGCGGCTTGGCTGCCTTGGCTGGTGCTGCACGATAGGTCACGCGGGTCTGCGCAACATTGGCCGTCTTGGCCGACACTGGGCTGGTGGTTACTGTCTGAACCTGTGGTTCGGTAACAAAGGCGGCTGCAAAGTTCTGTTTTGGCGCGACCTGTACCGCAGCGGGTGCAGGAGGCGGAGTGTAGCTGACCAGACTGGCCTTAGAATCTTCAACCGCAGGCAGTTCGGCAGCGGCGGCAACCTCCATCGGCTGGGCGGCGATCGCGGTTGTCTCGGTGGCAAGTTGCTGCGTTGCGGCCGAGGCATTGAGTGCCAGCGCTTGCGGCTGGCCCGGATCGCTCCGCACCGGCACGCTCAGCATAGTGGCAATCCGCTGTTTGAAATTCTCCGGCTGGGCCTGCATCGCCCAATCGCCGATCCGCGCATCGACCTTTTCGGCCGGCAGATCCTGCGCGACCATCAGGCGCGCTTCGCGCCAGCGCCCGTCCAGTGCGAAGGCATAGGCGAGGTTCTGGCGCAACTTGACGCTCGATTCTCCGTCCCGCACCGCATCGCTAAGGATGGAAACGCCGCGGCGGGTTTCGCCCGACAGCGCCAGAGCGAGCCCTAGATCGCCCGCCGGGATGGCGTCACGCCAATCGTCAAGGATAGCTACAGCTTTTTGATTGCGGCCCGACGCTGCATTGGCCAACGCTAGGGCCAAAGCGGTGCGCGTGCTGTTGTCTCCCAATTCCATTGCATCGTTGAAGGCTGCCACAGCCGAATCAAACCGGCCTGACCGCAGATAGGCATTGGCCAGCAATGTCCGATAACTCGCCTCGCGCGGGGCTGCGGCGACCAGGTCCTCAGCCAGCGAAATGGCTTTTTCGATCTTGCCTTTGGCAAGTGCATTCTGGGCCTCGCTTGCGGTGCTATCGATGCTAGGCTTGGCCGTAGCCACTGTGCCACCAGACATTAGCGCAGCAGTGGCGGCGCCGACCAGAGCGAGCGGCAGCAAGGCTTGACGATTGCGAGTGGCAGTCATGGGACGTTCCCCTTTTTCAAAGATCATTTCAATGCTTCTTGCCAACCTGCGCGGCCAACGATGCCACTTCAGGCAGCCCGTCGAGCAGTAGGTCGAGCGCATCAGTAACCAGCTGCTGGGCGCTGCGATTATTCAATGTGCAGGCGAGGCGGAGCTTGAGGTGCCGTTCGGCATCGACGCGCAGCGTGAAAGCAGCGCGGCGGCCATCCGATAACGCCGAGCGGCGCGGACGCGGGGCCTTTGCGGTGCCGACCATACGGCCCGCCAAAGCTTCCTGCTGGCGCACAACTTCGGGCAGGATCGGCACGATCTCAGCGCTGTGGAAATGAGCCTCATCATCATGGCCCATATCGTTCCAGCCAAGGTCGTCCGCGTCTTCACTTACGTGGTCGTCAATGGCCTGGGTCAGTGGCAACATCTGCGGACGCATCGCGGGGCGAGCCCCACCCTTGCGGGCCAGCAGTGTGGGGGAGAGCGAGGCGAAGGTCTTGGGGTCGGTCATGCTCCCAACCCCTCTCATGAACCAGCGACGCGGCGGCCGAAGCCCCCGGCGGGACGCTGGCCACCCGACATCACCGAAACGCTGCCCGGAGCAGCAAAGACAGTGCGGCGGAAGTTCTTTTCGAGACGGTCCGAAATATAGTTCCACAGCGCGACGACTTCCTGCGCCGAGCGACCGTTTGGTTCAACTTCCATCACCGTCCGGCCGTCGATCATCGAAGCGGCAAAATCGGTGCGGTGGTGCAATGTGATCGGAGCAACAGTTCCGTGCTGCGACAGCGCGACGGCGGCTTCCGAAGTGATCTTGGCCTTGGGCGTGGCGCCATTGATGACGAAAATCAGAGGCTTTCCGGCGCGTTCGCACAGATCAACGGTGGCCCCCACAGCGCGCAAATCATGCGGGCTCGGGCGGGTTGGCACCACAATCAGTTCAGCGACCGATATCACGCTCTGGATCGCCATGGTGATAGCGGGCGGGGTATCGATCACAGCCAGGCGGAAGCCCTGCTGGCGCAAAACTGCCAGATCGCCCGCGAGCCGCGCCACCGTCGTTTGCGCAAAGGCCGGAAATTCATCCTCGCGTTCGTTCCACCAATCGGCAGTCGAGCCTTGCGGATCAATGTCGATCAGGACAACCGGCCCTGCGCCGGCGCGCTGGGCCTGCACGGCGAGATGGCCTGACAGCGTGGTCTTGCCCGATCCCCCCTTCTGCGATGCCAAAGCCAATACGCGCAATGCAAGTCCCCCTGAAATCCGATTACAAAGAATGCGATCGGATGAGTGGATCGCAGATCGTTCCTAATTTTAAGTTAATGCAGCCTTCTTCAATCGCATCCCGAACGGGCTGATAGCGTTGGCACCTGCGCATAAAGACTTTGCAAACAGACCGTTCACTATGTCACGTAAGCATGGGAATAGGGATGATCGGCGATACCGCCTGCAATTGAATTGAAAGGCGAGGCCAGCGCGGTTAACCGCACAGCAGAATCTGGGATTTTTTATGGGCCACAGAGTTTTATTTGCAGTCATGCTGTCTGGCACGGTAGCTACCATGTCTGGGCCGGCCCGGGCCGACGTTCAGAACGGGCTCAATGCATGGGCACTTAACGATTATCCGGCCGCAATCCGCGAATGGCAAGGTCCCGCCGCCAATGGTGATGCCGATGCGCAATTTCTGCTGGCGGAGGCTTACAAGCAGGGTCTGGGTGTCAAACAGGATCTCGCCAAAGCCGAGGCGCTTTACGGCAAGGCCGCCGCGCAGGGTCATATGCAAGCCAGTGATATCTATGGTCTGTTGCTGTTTGACCGGGGCCAGCGCGTCCAAGCCATGCCCTATATTCGCGCAGCTGCCGAACGCGGTGATCCGCGCGCGCAATATCTGCTGGGCCTTGCACATTTCAACGGTGATCTGGCGGTGAAGAATTGGGTCCGCGCCTATGCGCTGGTCAGTCTGGCTCAGCAGGGCGGCGTTGCCCGGGCCACGGCCGCATTGGCAACGATGGACCAGCATATTGAGCTGCAGCAGCGCCAGCAGGCCGCCGCCCTGGCTGCCCAACTGGCTAGTCAGGCCGAAGCAAATCTGGCCCGCCAGCTTGCCGAGTTCAATCTGCGGGCAGCAACACCCCGCTCCGCTGCGGCCCGGGTTGCTTTGGCGGTCCCAGCTAAGACCGTGACCCCAAAAGCTCGCATGGACAGTCCGCGAACCGCTGGGGCCGATTATGCCCGGCCCGCTGTGACTGCCCGTGCCCCTGCTCCAGCCGCTGCCCCTGCGCAACCAGCGCTTCGCCCTGCAGCGCGTCCTGCTCCTGCTAATGCCGCTCCTGCATCAGCGGCGCAGGCCACCGGCAGATGGCGCATCCAGCTGGGCGCTTTTGGAGTGGCCGCGAATGCTGACGCTCTGTGGAACAGGATCCGCGCCCGGCCGGAACTGGCTGGTCATCCACGCATTAATGCGGCAGCGGGGACTGTAATCAAGCTTCAGGCCGGGGGCTTCGCCTCGCAGGAAGCCGCCCGGGCGGCCTGCTCACGGCTTGCTGGCGCGGGAGTAAGTTGTCTCGCCGTCAAACGGTGATCCCGGCCAGCGCATTCCCGCGCTGGATTTTGTTCGCGGGATAGCCGTGCTTGGCATCCTTGCAGTCAATATCGCTGGTTTTGCCGGACCGACCCAGGCGACCCTCTCGCCGAACATCCCCCAGCCGGGGTCGCCTGCAGATGAAGCTGCCTTTGCGTTCATCTTCGTGGCCTTCGAAGGCAAAATGCGCGCACTGTTCACCCTGCTGTTCGGGGCCAGCATGCTGCTGTTCGTCGAACGAGCCGAAGCGGCAGGGCGCGACGGCACGGCGTTGCAATATCGCCGCCTAGGTTGGCTGCTGCTGTTCGGCCTGCTGCATTATCTGCTGCTGTGGTGGGGCGACATCCTGTTCGTCTACGCCGCGATCGGCTTTCTTGCGCTGCGCTTTCGCAATGCCGAGCCAAAGGCACTGGCTGCGGCGGCGCTGCTGTTGTTCGCAGCCTGGCATGGGTACGGCGCGGTCACGGCCCACCCCGGGGTCAACAGCGAAGAGCAGGTCCGGCTGGGCAAGGCTCGTCCAGCAATCATAGCTGAGGAGGCCACGCAAACGAGCGAAGCGCGCAAGGAAGCAGCTCGCGAGATCGCTCGCTACCAGGCCCCGTTTGCGGAGCAGATCAAAGACAAGATCCTCAACCGCCCCTTCTGGCAAGTGGGTATGACCATGTTCACTTTCGGGGAGACTTTCCCGCTGATGCTGATCGGCATGGCGCTCTATCGTAACGGGTTTTTCAGTGGAGCATGGCCGCGTCGGCGCCTGTGGCAGCTGGCGGGCGGAGGACTGGTGTTGGGCCTGATCCCGACGCTGCTGGTGCTGGGCTGGGTCTGGCCGCGCCACTTTCCCATCCAGGCAATGACAGCGGCGATATTCTACTGGACCGCGCTGCCCCATCTGACCATGGCGCTGGCCTATGCCGCGCTGTTGATGCTGGCCGCGCCGCGCTTGCTGCAAACAACGCTGGGCAAGCGGATCGAGGCGGCGGGGCGGATGGCCTTCAGCAACTACCTCGGCACCTCGGTGGTGATGACCGCGATCTTCTATGGCTGGGGACTGGGACTGATCGGCACAGTCGGCGCGGCGGGTCAGCTGATGTTCGTGGCACTTGGCTGGGTGCTCATGCTCGGTTGGAGCAAGCCGTGGCTGGCGCACTTCCGCCAGGGTCCGCTCGAATGGCTTTGGCGCTCGCTGACCGAGGGGCGGCGTCTGGCGCTTCGCCGTTAATCCTTTGCGAACGGGTTCTTCGCGCTGCGCAGCGTCAGCCGGATCGGCACCGCGTCAAAGCCCAGCTCGCGGCGGATGCCGTTGACGAGGTAGCGGCGGTAGCTTTCGGGCAGCAGTTCGAGCCGCGTGCCGAATACCACAAAGCCCGGAGGCCGCGTTTTCGCTTGGGTAATGTATCGCAGCTTGATCCGCTTGCCGCCCGGAGCAGGCGGCGGGTTAGCTCCCAGCGCATCATCGAACCAGCGGTTAAGCGCACCGGTGGCGACCCGCTTTGACCAGGTCTCGCGCAGTTCGAATGCCGCGCCCAGCAGTTGGTCGAGCCCTTTGCCGGTCCGGGCCGAAACCGCAATCAGCGGCACGCCGCGAACCTGCGCCAACCCATCTTCAAGCGCGGCGCGAATGCCGTTGAACAGGCCCGAGGCGTCCTCGGCAATGTCCCATTTGTTGATGGCGATCAGAAGCGCCCGGCCTTCCTCAAGCACCAATGAGGCGATCTTGAGGTCCTGATGCTCAAGCCCTTGGGTGGCATCGAGCACCAGCACCACCACTTCGGCAAAATCGACCGCGTGACGCGCATCGGCGACCGCCATCTTCTCAAGCTTTTCGGTGATACGCGCCTTTTTGCGCATCCCCGCAGTGTCGATCAGGCGCACCGGGCGCGGCTCGCCCAGCTTGGGATCGTTCCACACCCAGTCAACCGCGATCGAATCGCGGGTAATCCCGGCTTCCGGCCCGGTCAGCAGCCGGTCTTCGCCCAAAAAGCGGTTGATCAGCGTGGACTTGCCCGCATTCGGCCGCCCGACAATGGCAAGCTTCAATGGCCCGGACAGGTCGTCCTCATCCTCGGGCTCGTCAGGATCAGGCTGCTTGTCATTGAGAAACGGCAGCAGTGCCTCGAACAGATCGCCCAGCCCCTGACCATGCTCAGCCGAAAACGCCACCGGATCGCCAAATCCCAATGAGAACATCTCGAACAGCCCGCCGTCCCCGGCGTTGCCTTCGGCCTTGTTCGCGACCGGGATCACCGGAACCTTGGCGGCCCGCAACCAGCGCGCAATTTCCTCGTCAAGCGGTGTCAGCCCCGCGCGGGCATCGATCACGAACAGCGCGACGGTGGCGCCGACCAGCGAAACCTCGGTCTGCTGCCGCATCCGGCCTGGCAAGCTCGTGGGATCGGTATCTTCCCAGCCCGCCGTATCGACGATGGTGAAATCCAGCCCGAGCAGATGCGCTTCGCCAAAGCGGCGATCGCGCGTGACCCCGGGCTGATCATCGACCAGCGCAAGCTTCTTGCCGACCAGCCGGTTGAACAGCGTCGATTTGCCAACGTTGGGCCGGCCGATGATGATGACTTGTGGGAGCATTGCGGGGCCCAAGTGGCGCTTGGCGGGCTGATTGGCAAGTGAAAGGGAAATCCTTGACGCGCTGTTAACCATCGCTGGCAAGCTGGTGCTAACTCTCCCCTGCAAGGTTCCGGCAAATGAAACGGCACCTTCTTGTTTGCGTCGCACTCGCGCTGGCGGCCCTAACCGCCCCGGCAATGGCCGATTCGGTGGCTGATTTTGACAATTCTTCAGACGAAACTCGGGTTTCCGGGGGCGGCGCTGCGAACCTGCCTCCTTATCTGCAATGCGTTCCCTATGCCCGAACCGTCTCGGGCATCCAGATTTATGGCGATGCCCACACCTGGTGGAATCAAGCCGAAGGGCGCTATGCCCGCGGCAATCGGCCTAAAGTTGGCGCAGTGATGGCTTTCAAGCCGCATGGCAATTCCCATCTTGGCCATGTTGCCGCGATCAGCCGGGTCATCGATTCGCGGACAGTGCTGATCCGCCATGCCAACTGGTCGCCGATCAAGGGTCGCCGCGGTCAGATCGAGGACGATGTCCACGCGATCGACGTTTCGCCAGACAATGACTGGAGCGAAGTTCGCGTCTGGTTCGCGCCGATCCAGAATCTGGGTGGGACGCACTGGCCGGTGCAGGGATTCATCTACAACGCCATCGAAAAGCCCGATCGCGGCGAGACCGTCCTCGCCCGGGCCGAAAAAATCTCCGACCCGATCGGCGACATCATCGCCGCGCGATTGCGCTGAACTTCAGAGCCTCGCCACCGGCGCATCGTCACCCAAATCCTCGAACCAGGCTTCGACCGGCCCGTTAAGCTTGAGCGTCAGCGGCTGACCCTTGCGGTCCATCGACTTTCCGGCCTGGACCCGCACCCAGCCCTCCGAAATCGAGTATTCCTCGATATTAGTGCGGACCACGCCCTTGAAGCGGATACCGATGCCGCGCATCAGCACTTCTTCGTTGAAGAACGGGCTGCGCGGGTTGATCGCCAGATGATCGGGGGGCACGTTTGGACCCGGTTTGGTTTCTTCACTCATGGAACGCGGCTCTAGATTGTGTTCGCGGCTTGTCAATTCGGCAGAGTTTGGATAGTGGCGCACTCCACTTCTCAAGAGTGGCCCGCTTACAGGCGGGGCGCGTAGCTCAGTGGTAGAGCACACCCTTCACACGGGTGGGGTCGCAGGTTCAATCCCTGCCGCGCCCACCAGGCGGGGTTGATCCACATCAACGCATCTTTCGGGAATTGGTCCATCTTTTGCGCAGCATCAGAAGGAGATGAGCCATGTTCACTACCAATGTCGGCAGCGCAGATCGCGTGTTTCGGATCATCCTTGGGCTGGTCCTGATCGCGCTGGTCTTTGTCGGGCCTGAGACGCCGTGGGGCTGGTTGGGGATCATCCCGCTCGTCACCGGCTTCCTGCGAACCTGCCCGCTTTACAGCATCTTCGGGCTGAGTACCTGCAAGCGTTAGTCCACGGCTTGCGCGCGCGGTAGTCAGGCGGCATAGCCGTGGCGCTATGCATGATATCCGAAAGATCCGCGAAAACCCGCAAGACTTTGACGCCGCACTGGCGAGGCGTGGGGCCGCGCCAGCGGCAGGACCGATCCTGGCGCTTGATACCGCGCGCCGGGCGGTCGCAACCAAAATGCAGGATGTTCAGAACCACCGGAACGAGGCGTCTAAGGCGATCGGCGCGGCGATGGGGCGGGGCGATTCTGCCGGTGCCGAGGCGCTCAAGACCGATGTGGCCGAACTGAAGCATGTCCTCCCGGGGCTCGAACAGGAAGACCGCGAGCTGACAGCTGCGATGCAGGATGCCCTTGCCAGCCTACCCAACCTCCCCGATCCCGAGGTTCCCGACGGCTTGGATGAGGCGCAAAACGTCGAAGTCAGCCGCTGGGGGACGCCGCGTCAGTTCGATTTTTCGCCCCGGGAACACGCCAATCTTGGTCCGGCACTGGGCCTTGATTTCGAGACCGGAGCGTTGCTTTCGGGATCGCGGTTCACGTTTCTGCGCGGACAAATGGCACGGTTGCAGCGGGCAATCGGCCAGTTCATGCTCGATCAGCAGACTTTGCAACGTGGTTACACCGAATGTGCAACGCCGTTGCTCGTCCGCGAAGAGGCCCTGTTCGGGACCGGCCAGCTCCCCAAGTTCGCCGAGGATAATTTTCAGACGACCGATGGCCGTTGGCTGATCCCGACCGCCGAAGTTTCGCTCACCAATTCGGTCCGCGAGCAGATCCTGAGCGAAACCCAACTGCCGATCCGCCTCACCGCCCTCACCCCCTGCTTCCGCTCCGAAGCAGGGGCGGCGGGGAAGGATACGCGCGGCTATATCCGCCAGCACCAGTTCGAGAAGGTTGAGCTGGTTTCGATCTGTCGCCCCGAAGATTCGCCCGCTGAACATGAGCGGATGGTGCAGGCTGCCGAATCGATCCTCGAGGCGCTGGAGCTGCCCTATCGCAAGCTGTTGCTGTGTGCCGGGGACATGGGTTTTACCGCGCGCAAGACCTTCGATCTGGAAGTCTGGCTGCCGGGCCAGAATGCCTACCGCGAGATTTCCTCGATATCCAACTGCGGCGATTTTCAGGCGCGGCGGATGAACACCCGCTTCCGGCCTGAGGGCGCCAAGAATAATGAGTTTGTCCATACGCTCAACGGCTCAGGCCTGGCGGTCGGGCGGACCCTCGTGGCGATCCTCGAGAATGGCCAGCAGGAAGACGGTTCGGTCGAGCTTCCGCCCGCCCTCCATCCCTATATGGGCGGTATTACCCGGCTTGAGGTGCCCGCCTGATGCGTATCCTACTGACCAACGATGACGGCATTCACGCTCCTGGCCTCGACGTGCTCGAGGCGCTGGCCCGCCAGTTTAGCGACGATATCTGGATCGTCGCCCCGGACGAGGAGCAATCGGGTGCGGGCCATTCGCTCACCCTGTCGCGCCCCGTCCGGCTGCGCCAGCATAGCGAGCGGCGCTTTTCGGTATCGGGCACGCCAACCGATTCAGTGATGATGGCGCTGCGCGAGGTGATGCCATCGCCGCCCGATGTGATCCTCTCGGGCGTCAACCGCGGGGCCAATCTGGGCGATGACGTGACCTATTCGGGCACCGTCTCGGCGGCGATCGAGGGCGCGCTGGCCGGGATCCGCTCAATCGCGCTGAGCCAGGTCTATGCCTCCGAGGGAATGGGCGACAAAGTCCCCTTCTCGGCAGCCCGGGAATGGGGAGCCAAGGTGCTGGCCCCGCTGCTCGACGTGCCGCTGCCACCGCGCACGTTAGTCAATGTCAACTTCCCCGCGCTGCTGCCCGAGGAGATTCAGGGCATCCGCGTGGTCCGCCAGGGCTTCCATGATTATGCGCGCGGCTCGGTCGTCGAGGGACTTGATCCGCGCGGCTACCGCTATTTCTGGTTCGGCCTGCACGGAATTGAGCATACTCCGGGCCACGCCACCGACCTCGAGGCGATTGCCGATGGCTTTATCTCGGTCACCCCGCTCCAGCTTGATCTGACCCACAATGCATCGTTGGTGGAACTGGCAGGCAGGTTCGAATGAGGCGCTGGCTGGTCTTGTCCGGTGTGGTGGCCGCAGTTTGCGCCGCGCCACTGGCCGCAAAGGATCCAGACCTCAAAGCCGAGACCGAACATGTGGTGAAACCGGGCGAGACTCTCGGCGGGATCGCCGTCCGCGCCGAAGTGCCACGAATCCTGATCATCGAGGCGAATGGCCTGAAGGAGCCGTTCACCGTGCGCACCGGACAACGGCTGATAATCCCTCGTCGCCGCAGCCATGAGGTAAAGGCGGGTGAAACTGGCTTTGACATCGCAATTGAATATGGTGTGCCGTGGTCGGTGATCGCGGTGGCCAACGGGATCGATCCAAAAGCTCCGCTGCGGACCGGACAAAAACTTGCGATCCCGACGGTTAGCAAGGCCCGTGCCGAAGCGAGCCCATCAGCAACACCGGTTGCTACACCCACCGTTTCACCCGCTAACGCTACCCTGCCTGTACAACTGGCTTGGCCGGTGCAAGGCCCGGTCCGCCGCGGTTTTGCGCCGCGTGGCAAGCGTAACTATCACGACGGGATCGACATCAGCGCCGAAGAAGGCACCGCCGTGCGCGCCAGCGCGGCTGGGCGCGTGATCTATGCCGAGGTCGGGCCGAGCGAATATGGCAACACCGTGATCATCCACCACGGCAAGCGCTGGACCACCACCTATGCCCAGCTCAGCCGGATCACGGTGAAGAACGGCGAGCGGGTCAAGGCCGGCGAACGAGTTGGCCTGGTTGGTCACAGCGGCAATTCCCGAGACGACGGGCTCCACTTCGAAGTTCGCCACAACCGCGAGGCGCTGGACCCGGAAGAAGCGTTACCAGCCCGTCCAGACGATCAGCCCAAAAGCCGGATCAAGCCCCAAACAATCAGGCCATGAACCAAAAACTCGTGCCCATCACCAGATAGGCGCAGATCCAGAAGGCTGCGTGGGTGATCGTTGCCTCGATCAAGGTGCGCTGGTGGCCAAGTGTGATCCACAGCGCCGGGACAATGTACGTCACCGCCAACCCGCCTGACATCATGAAATAAAGCCACGGCTTTTGTTCCAGCGTTGCGCTGCCGGTCCGGGCAAACAGATGTCCCAGCATAATTGCTGAGATCAGCAGCAGCACAAAAGTAACTGTGATTTGCGCCACGGGAATGCCGCGCGCCAACGAGCGCGGCCCGGTCACGGAGGTCTTGATCCGCCCGAACAGCGGGCCGTACCACAGCCGCTCAAGCACCAGCGCGGCGAGGGCTGCAACGAGGACGCCAAACCAGTTTACCGATCCCATCGCAAAAACCACTCCTTTGGCCGTGATGTAGGGCGGCGCGATTGGGTTTGCCAAGTCGTGCCCGCGGGAATGCGGCGACATGGCCTTGTGGTGCGGCAATCTACCATACTGAAACAGCGCAGGTGACGCGGGCGGCATTTGCGCCTATGCGGCGCGCCCATGGCATTAGAGATTCCCGCACAACGCAAGATCGGCATGGTCAGCCTCGGTTGCCCCAAGGCGCTGGTTGATAGCGAACGCATCCTCACGCGCCTTCGCGCCGATGGCTATGCCATGAGCGCGGATTATGCCGGTGCCGATGTGGTGTTGGTCAATACCTGCGGCTTCCTAGATTCGGCCAAGGAAGAAAGTCTGGCCGCGATTGGCGAGGCGATTGCCGAGAACGGCCGGGTGATCGTGACCGGCTGCATGGGCAGCGAAGCGGATCTGATCCGGGCGAAGTTCCCTGCGGTGCTGGCGGTGACCGGCGCGCATCAATATGAGGCGGTGGTCGAGGCGGTCCATCAGGCGGCGCCTCCCGGCCAAGGTCCGTATGTCGATCTGATCCCGCAAAATTACGCGGATATGGCCGACATCAAACTGACCCCGCGCCATTACAGCTACCTAAAGATTTCAGAGGGTTGCAACCACTCCTGCGCCTTCTGCATCATTCCCGATTTGCGCGGCAAGCTCGTCAGCCGGCGGATAGACGCGGTCTTGCGCGAGGCGGAAAAGCTGGTTGCGGCAGGCACCCGCGAACTGCTGGTAATCAGCCAGGACACCTCGGCATACGGCGTCGATACCCGCCACGAAAGCCGCGACTGGAAGGGCGCACCTGTTCGTGCCCATATGACCGATCTGGCGCGTGAGCTGGGCGGCTTGCGCACCCCCCAAGGCGCCCCGCCGTGGGTGCGGCTGCACTATGTCTATCCCTACCCCCATGTCGATGCGGTGATCCCGCTGATGGCAGAAGGGCTGATCACGCCCTACCTCGACATTCCCTTCCAGCACGCCAGCCCCTCGGTGCTGCGGGCCATGAAGCGCCCGGCCAATGAGGCCAAGGTGCTGGAACGATTGAAATCCTGGCGTGAAATCTGCCCCGATATTGCGATCCGATCAAGCTTTGTGGTCGGTTTCCCGGGGGAGACCGAAGCGGACTTCCAATATCTGCTCGATTGGCTCGATGAAGCCCAGCTCGACCGGGTCGGCGCGTTCCGCTTTGAACCGGTCGCAGGTGCTGCCGCCAATGCCTTGCCAGACCCCGTGCCCGAAGAGCTCAAGGAAGAGCGCTATCAGCGGCTGATGGAAAAAACCGCTGCGATCAGCGCCGCCAAGCTTGCCGGCAAAATCGGCCGGGTGATCCCGGTGATCGTCGACGAAGTGGGCGAGGCTGATGAAGACGGCGATATTGGCGCAACCGCTCGGTCACAGGCCGACGCGCCCGAGATCGATGGCAATGTGTTCCTGCGCAATGTCCCAGGCACCCTCATGCCCGGTGACATTGCCCATGTGCTGATCGAAGATGCCGATGCCCACGATCTGTTCGGGGCCATTGCTGCCACCTGAGCCTCTGGGAAGCCCTGAGGTTAGGGTTTCGTAAACCATACCGGTTTAGCATTGCTGCCAGATGATCGGCTTCTCCGGTCAGCTGGGGTGAGAGTTACGGGGCAATGGCAGTCGGAAGACTATTCAGGGGCCTGACCGGGAGTTCCGGGGAGCAATCCCCTGCGCATGTGGATTATGGGTCCGTCGCTGTTATCCGACCGACCGATGCCAAGCGCAGACTTGAGGTCCTGAACGATTTCGAACAAGCCGGGATCGGCTGGCTGTGGGCCACCGACGCCGAAGCGCGCCTGATTTACATTTCTGAGAATGCTGCTGAAAAACTGGATCGCTCGATCGAAGAGCTGCTGGCAAAGCCGCTGATTTCGCTGTTCGAAACTGATCCGGACGACCCCGACAACCGCTCGGGCCGTCCGCTCAATTTTCAGCTCAACGCGCGCAACAAGATCACCGATCTGACCGTTCGCCTGACCCTCGCCACGGCTGCGCAAGAAGGCCGCCAGACGTGGTGGTCGGTCTCTGGCCATCCGAAGTTCGACAGCGCGGGCAAGTTCCAGGGCTACCGCGGCAGTGCGAAGGACATCACGGTTGAATACCAGCGCAAGCTGGAAGATTCGCGGCTGGCCGAATATGATTCGTTGACCGGACTCGCCAATCGCCACCGCCTCAACCGGCGACTTGAATCGACATTGACCGCTTACCGCGCGGCCAAACGCAGCTGCGCGCTGATGATGATTGACCTCGATCGGTTCAAGCAGGTCAATGATACGCTGGGCCATCAGGCTGGGGATCAGCTGCTCAAGCAGGTGGCCGACCGGCTGACCCGGGTGATCGGCGATCGCGGCGAAATCGGACGGCTGGGCGGTGACGAATTCCAGATCATCCTGCCCGATATCGATGACCGCGGAAAGCTGGGCGAAATTGCGGCCAAGGTCATTCAGATCCTCTCACAGCCCTATCCGATCGGTGACAAGCGCGCGATCATCGGCGCCTCGGTGGGAATCGCGGTCGCGCCTTACGACGGCGTCGAGAAGGACGATCTGATCCACAGTTCGGATTTGGCGCTTTATTCCGCCAAAAACGGCGGCCGTGGCCAGTTCCGCTTTTATTCGGCCGATCTCAAGGACGAGGCGGAAGAACGCCGCCTGCTCGAGCAGGATTTGCGCGAGGCGCTCGCCAATGAAGAGTTGGCGCTGCACTACCAGCCAGTCGTCAGGGTCGAGGATAATATGGTAATCGGCTTTGAGGGGTTGATGCGCTGGGAGCACCCCGAACGCGGCCCTGTCAGCCCTGGCCTGTTCATTTCGATCGCCGAGGAAACCAACCTCATCAATATGCTGGGCGAATGGGCCCTGCGCCGCGCTTGCCGGGACGCGCTCAACTGGCCCAAATCCGTGCGCGTGGCTGTGAACGTTTCAGCCAAGCAATTCGTCAATCCCGGCTTTACCGACATCGTCACCGACGTTTTGGCAACATCGGGCATCGAGCCCGACCGGCTTGAGCTGGAGTTGACCGAGAGCGTCTTCATGGGTGACAGCGAAGCCACCGACGAGACCTTCAAAGTCCTGAAACAGCTTGGGGTCCGGCTTGCGCTGGATGATTTCGGGACCGGCTATTCCTCGCTTAGCTATCTGCGCTCGGCGCCGTTCGACAAGCTCAAGGTTGACAAGAGCTTCGTCGACAGTTGCACCCAAACCGATCAGAACAGCGCCAAGATCATCGCCGCGATCATCGGCCTGTCCGATGCGTTGGGGATGGAAACCACCGTCGAAGGTGTCGAGGCATTCGATCAGTTCCACCTGGTCTGCTCGAAGGGCGCGAGATTCATTCAGGGCTGGATCTATTCCAAAGCCCTGCGGCTTGAAGACATCGAGGCCTGCATGGGCAGCGGCGAGTTCAAGATCGAACCCGATGGCCCCGAGAAGCACAGATCCGAGCGCCGCTCGGTCTATCGCCGGGTTGGGCTGATCCACGAAGATCACCGCTACGAGGTGGTGATGCGCGATCTGTCGATCAGCGGGGCGCGGGTTGAAGGGTTGATCGGGGTTCCCGACGGGACCGGCATGGTGCTCGATCTGGGCGGCGGCCAGCTTGCCGTGGGTCTGGTCACCCGCACGCAGGATGCCTCCATCGCGCTCGAGTTCGAAAACCCGATGGTGAGCGATGGCGCGGGCGGACTTTGCACCCGCCACCGCGTATCGCCCTATGCGCTGGCCGCCGCCGGGATGCCGCTGGCTGCGCTACCGCAGGGCAGTTATCCGCTGCAGCTAACCCCCGAAGGAACCCGCAGCCAGCCGCAGTTCATGCAGGTAACCGTCGGGCGGAACTAGCGCGCGATCCCCCTGCAACGTTAGTTTGCACCCTACTCATTTGGATCCTTCACCTTGAACGGATCGGTTGGCGCCGGCTGGGTCGGCAAGGACGGACGCGGCAATTCCTTGTCGCTGTTGGCCGCCTGAAACAGCATACCGGCCATGATCGTCGCGGCCTGACGCAGATCATCGCCGCGCAGATGGTCCACCGTGTCGAGATTGGAATGGTGCACGCGGCTGCTGTAATCGAGCGGATCCTGGATGAATTGATAGGCCGGAAGGCCGATCGCCTGCAAAAAGACATGATCAGTGCCGCCGGTGGTCTGCGCAACAACCTTGCCCGCCCCCATCGAGCGAAACGGGGCGAGCCAATCCGTCAGGATCGGGACAGCGCCCAGATTGCCCTCGGCATAGATGCCGCGGAACTTGCCGCCGCCATTGTCCATGTTGAAATAGGCCTTGAGCTGGCCATAGCCGGGCAATGGTTTGATCGGCCAGGCATTGCGCCAGGCGGCATAGGCTTCAAGCCCCCGCAGCGCCGGATCGACCGGGCGCGTGGCAAGGTGGCGTTCGATATAGGCCCGGCTCCCCAGCAGTCCCTGCTCTTCGCCAGTCCAAAGCGCAAAGCGGATCGTCCGCTTCGGCTTGACCCCCAAGCGGCTCAGGATCCGGGCCGCTTCCAGCACCACGACACTACCGGCGCCATTGTCGGCCGCACCATCGCCCGCGATCCAGCTGTCAAAATGCGCGCCCGCCATCACGTAGCCGGCCTTGGGGTCACTGCCGGGAATTTCGCCAAAGATATTGTTTGCTTCAAGATTGCTGTCATCGAAGCGGGCTTCAGCGGCAAGTTCGATCACCGGCGCTGTGCCGGTCAGCGACAGGCGAACCAGCCGGCGATAGTCTTCGGCCGCCAGTTCAAAGGCCGGCAGCGTAAGCGTTTCGCCGGGCGAATAGGCATAGCCTTCGCCGTGCACCAGCATCCCGTCCCGGTAGCTGATCCGGACCATCGCCAGCGCGCCCTCGGCTTTCAGAAATTCGGTCAATTTGCGGGCAAAGCCGCGGCGTTTTGTGCCTTCGCGGGCTGCGTCGGGATCGAACCGAGGCAAGTCATACTTGTCCAGCTCGCCAATTTCGCTGTCGCTGAAGCGCTTGAAGTGCGGATCCGTCGGCTCACTGGTGGTGCCGGGCAGGCTGACCAGTACGATCTTGCCCGCCAGCTTGCCGCGCCATTCGGCGAAATTTTCTTCCTTGCTGATCGGCGCGACAGCAATGGGCGCACGGATCGCGCCGCCGGTGGCGGGCGACCAGGCAACCGGAATTGCGGTCATCTCGATGCTGCGCGGACTGATCATCCGGGCCGAATGCGCCCCCAGGTTCCAGCCAAGTCCAAACCGGAAACCCTCGGTATGAACCGCGCTCAGGCCCAAGCTGCGCATCCGGGCCAGCGCCCAGGCCTCGGCCCGGCGATAGCCATCGGAATTGGTCAGGCGCGGGCCGATCCCGTCCATCAGTTCCGACGCGGTGAGCATCGCCTGGCTGCGGTTGGTGCCTTCATCGACAATCGCAGCCACGGTCCGATCGTCCGGTCCGGCATTCGCGGGGGTGGACAATATGGCAAGCAAGACGGTGCTGCCGAGCCAGAGCGAGTGTTTCATTCGGATGGACCCCTGTTCGTTATCTGAGCACCGTTTGAAGGCTGTTTGCCCCGTTGCCAAGTGGTAAGCGACGAATGACTTGGGCTAAACAGGCCTTGAATGGCATGGCTTGATTCGTCTGCACAAGCGGCTAGCCTGTTCGCCATGAAACGCCTGCTTTACACCTTTGTCGCCTTCGCCCTGACCTCTGTCGTCCAAGCGCCTTGCGCCGCGCAGGGCCAGGAACTGACCGCCGCAGAGGTCGCCGCCATCGACACCGCTGTTCGCGCAGAGCTGGCCGCAAGCGGCGTTCCTTCAGCCCAGATCGCGGTGGTTCGCGATGGGCAACTGGTGCTCGACATGGCCTGGGGCAAGGCATCCGACACCATCCCCGCGACACGGACCGACCTGCCCTATCAGATCGCTTCCAATTCCAAGCAGTTCCTTGCCGCCTTGATCCTGATACTCGAGAATGACGGCAAGCTCTCGATGAATGATCCGGTCGCCAGATGGATCCCCGGGATCAGCGGCGGCGAAGTGATCACGATCCGCCAGCTGCTGAGCCACACCGCGGGATTGCAGGACTATTGGCCGCAGGACTATAGCTTCCAAGCGATGGAGCAGCCGACAACACCGCAAGGGATCGTCGATCACTGGGCCAAAAAGCCGCTCGATTACGCACCCGGCACGCGCAGACAATATTCCAATACAGGCTATGTCGTGGCCGGGATGATCGCCGAAAAAGCTGGCGGTGCGCCGCTTTGGGATCAGTTCGAGGCACGGCTTTTCAAGCCACTGGGGATCAAGCCCCTGCCGATTGACGAGACCAATGGCGCCGCCTTTCCGCAAGGCTATCATCGCAACGCGCTGGGTCCTGTCCGCACTGCAACCCCGGCGGCCAAGGGCTGGCTGTGGGCCGCTGGCGAGCTTTCAATGACTGCGGCCGAGCTGGCCGAATGGAACATCGCCCGGATCGAGCGGACGCTGCTGCCGCGCGAGGATTGGGAAATGATGGAAACTCCGGTTCGCCTGGCTGACGGGACTGGCACGGGCTATGGGCTGGGCGTGAGCAAGCAGCTGGTCGGCGGTCGCTGGGTGGTCGATCACGGCGGCGAATCGGTCGGTTTCCTCTCGCAGAACAGCATCTGGGTGGACGACAAGATCGCCATCACCGTGCTGACCAATGCTGATTTCGCCGGGGTTCAGGATTCGCTGACCCACAAGATCGCAGGGATCGTGCTGCCCAAATCCGGGCAGGCCAGCACCGGCGAGCCGGCCCGGACAGTGGACGCACGGGCTGTGCTGAAGGCTATCGCTCAAGGTAAGTTCGATACCGCGCGCTTCACTCCCAATGCGCAGTATTATTTCAAGCCGGAAACGCTGGGCGACTATCACACCAGCCTGAGCAAACTCGGCCCGCTTACTGCAATAGCCCCGCTCCGTGATCCGCGCCTGCGCGGCGGCTTCGTCAACCGCAACTTTCGCCTGACCTTTGGCAAGACGTCGTTGCTTCTGATCACCTATGCGGAACCCGGCGCAAATGGCCGGTGGGAGCAGTTTATCGTGATGCCCGAATAAGCTTCACAACCAACCAATCCTGCGGAACCTGAGCCACAATCCAGCACAGATCGCGGCAATCCCGCCCAGCACAATGAAATAACCATAGCGCCATTCCAGCTCGGGCATGAATTTGAAGTTCATCCCGTAGATCCCGGCAATCGCAGTCGGCACAGCCAGGATCGCCGCCCAGGCCGCCAATTGCCGGGTCATCTGACCCTGGCGGTGGGCTTCGAGCAGAGCGGCGGTCTCGACGATGCTGGCCAGCGTTTCCTTGAGGCCTTCCATCCGCGCCATGGTCCGGTGGACATGATCGAGGACATCGCGGAACCAGACCCGCGCACCGGGATCGATCGCCGACAACTCGGTGCTGGTCAGCCGCTGGCAGACCTCTTGCATCGGTCCGATGATTCTGTGAAACCGGCGCAACTGGCGGCGCTGGCGAAAGATCCGGCGGATCGTCGATTGCTCGGGGAACACATCGATCGCGCGCTCTTCCATCACCTGAACCGATGTCTCCAGCTGATCCATGATCGGCTGGTAGCCATCGACGATGAAATCGAGGATCGCATGGGCAACATAATCCGGCCCTTCGGCCAGCCGCTCGGCATTGGATTCCAGTCGCTGGCGTAGCGCATTATGGGCCCTGCTCGAGCCGAACCGGACGCTAACGATGAAATCCTTGCCCAGAAAAATCGCGGTCTGGCCATAGGCGATATTCTCGCCCTCCTCGATTGCCGCCGTACGCGCGACGATGAACAACTGCTGCCCATAAATCTCAAGCTTGGGCATCTGCGTCGGGTTGAGCGCATCCTCCACCGCCAACGGATGCAGGCCGAACTGGCTGCGGATCAGTTCCATTTCCCCCGGGCTTGGATCGGCGAGACCGATCCAGTCAAAATTATGCTCGGCCAGCCGATCTCGCGGGGCCCCGTCCACAACGAGCGAGTAGTCGGAACGTGCTCCGGCGGAGTAGCGGCGTGCAGCAATGATCGGCATTGCATTGCAGTGCCAAACAGTAATGATGCTGGCAATCGAAACCGGATTAGCTTACATCTCTGTCAATAACACAGCGGAGCAAAGTCGATGAATGCCCAGACGGCAATGAATGATGCGGTTGACGTGCTGATCGTGGGCGCAGGCCTCTCAGGTATCGGCATGGCTGCGCATCTCGAAATGATGTGTCCGGGCAAGACCTATGCGGTGGTTGATCGCCGCGCCGATCTGGGCGGGACGTGGGATTTGTTTCGCTATCCTGGGATCCGCTCGGACAGCGACATGCACACGCTGGGCTTCATCTTTGAGCCATGGACTCACGAGAAATCCATCGCCGACGGCCCGGCGATCCTCGATTATCTGAACAAGATCGTCGATCAGCGCGGCATTCGCCCGAATATGCGGATGGGCCGCAAGGTTATCTCGGCCGATTGGCGGGGCGACAGCGCCCAATGGCAGGTGGTGCTGGAAGACCAAGCCGGTCAGCGCAGCACGGTGCTCGCCGGATGGCTTTATCTGGGCTCAGGTTATTACGATTACGATGATCCCTATGACGCCCAAATTCAGGGGCGCGAAGACTTCAAGGGCCAGATCATCCATCCCCAGTTCTGGCCGACGGGCATCGATTATCGCGGCAAGCGCGTGGTGATCATCGGTTCGGGCGCAACTGCCGTTACGATCGTACCCGCGATGGCGCGCGATGCGGCGCATGTCACCATGCTCCAGCGCACCCCCACCTGGTACGGTTCGCGCCCGACGAAGGATGCTCTGGCCAATTTCATGCGCAAGATCCTGCCCGAAAAGCTGGCCTATGCGATTACCCGCAAGAAGAACATCTGGATGCAGGATTATGTCTTCAAGCTGGCTCGCAACAAGCCCGAAAAGCTTAAACAGGAACTGACCAGGCGGACCCGCAAGGCGCTGGGCGACAAATACGATCCGGTGGCCTTCACTCCGCCTTATAATCCCTGGGAACAGCGGCTGTGCCTGGTCCCCGATGGCGACATGTTCGAGGCGATCAAGGCCGGCAAGGCTGATGTGGTGACCGATCACATCGAACGGATCGATGCCACCGGCATTCAGCTCAAATCGGGCAAGCACCTCGATGCCGATATCATTATCACCGCTACCGGGCTCAAGCTGGCGATCGCCGGCAAGATCGCGATCAGCATGGAAGGGCAGCCCATCGATTGGTCGCAGCACTTCTATTACAAAGGTGCGATGTTCTCGAACGTGCCCAATCTCTCGGCCGTATTCGGCTATCTCAACGCCAGCTGGACGCTGCGGGCGGACATCAACTCGGAATATGTCTGCAAGGTACTGAACCAACTGGACAGCATCGGCGCGCAGGTAGCAACACCTTTGCTGCCCGGCGATCACGGCCTGGAGGAGGATGATCTGTTCGATTTCTCATCAGGTTACATCCAGCGCGGCAAGCATATCATGCCCAAAAGCGCGACCGTGCTACCGTGGCGGCTCAACCAGGATTACCGCAAGGACCGCGCCGATCTCAAGACCGCACCGATCGATGACGGCGTTTTGAAGTTCAGCAAAGTCACGGCCGGGGCAAAGGTCGCGGAAGAAATTCTCGAAGCGGCGGAGTAGCGCGCGCCTGGCATTTCGCGTAGCAAACCACCCATGACCAATCCCTCGCGAATCTACACCGCCGCGCTGATCGTGGTTGGCGACGAAATCCTCTCGGGCCGAACCCACGACAAGAATATTGCCCAGGTGGCGAGCTGGCTTGGTGTGCAGGGCATCCGCCTGCGCGAAGTGCGGGTGGTGCCCGATGATACACCCGCGATTGTCGAGGCGGTGAACGCCTTGCGCCTGCGCAACGATTACCTTTTCACCACCGGCGGAATCGGACCGACCCATGATGATATCACCGTAGATGCGGTGGCCGAGGCGTTGGGGGTTGAGGTGGTGATACACCCAGAAGCCCGCGCCATCCTTGAACGCTACTACGAATCGCGGGGGGGGCTTAACGAAGCCCGCTTGCGGATGGCCCGCGTGCCCGATGGCGCTGTGCTGATCCCCAATCAGATGTCCGGCGCCCCCGGCATCCAGATCGGCAATGTCTATTTGATGGCCGGCGTCCCCAGCATCACTGCAGGAATGCTCGATGCGCTAACCGGCTCGCTGGAAGGCGGGCTTGCGCTGCTAAGCGCGACGATTGGCTGCTGGGTTGCCGAGAGCGAAGTCGCCACGCTGCTGCGAACCACCGAGCAAGCCTTTGATGGCTGCCAGATCGGCAGCTATCCCTTCTTCCGCGAGGGCAAGGTCGGGGCAAATTTCGTAATCCGCTCCACCGATGGCGAGCAGCTTGAAGCATGTGCCAGCGCACTCGGCGCGGGTCTTGAGGCGCTGGGCCACCCTGCCCTGGCAGGGGGAATTTGAGGGCCTTGGTGGGTATTCTGGCATTGGCAACCCTCTCTGGCTGCAGCGCCCCCAAATCGCTGGGGCTGGCGGACTTCGAGCGCGTTCTCGCCAGCGAGCACAGCGCCACTGCGGCCCTGACCCAGTGGTGCCGGGTACGCGGTATGGCCAATCCTCCTGCGATTGCCGCACAGCGCGATCTGCTCGAGGAACTTCCCCCACCGCCCGCAATCCTCGTCCTGCTCCAGCCCGACCCTGCCGAGCGGGTCGCCTATCGCCGGGTCCGGCTGATCTGCGGCGAGACGGTTTTGTCCGTGGCGCAGAACTGGTTCCTGCCCGATCGGCTGAGCGCGGAGATGAACCACGCGCTCGATACGACCGATGCGCCCTTTGGCCGCGTCATCGCCCAGACGAACTTCACCCGCGAACTGCTGG